>CAJXLE010000162.1 GCA_913055895.1 uncultured Bacteroidota bacterium
AACACCCTGATCATGACCGGTGGAATATACCTAGCCATAGCCCACATACCCTGGGCCGGCATAGTGATCGCCCTGTTTGGCGCCATACCCCTGGCAGGCAGCTTCCTGGACAGGGGATACAGCCACTACGTGACCTGGGCGGTCAACGGACTGGCCATCATCACGGTATCGATGATACTGGCCCGCGAGTGGCTGCCCCTGAGCCCGGAGAAAACCCTCTTCACCAACCTGTTCTTCGTGCTGCTGATCATCGGCCTGCTGCTGGGCCTGTTTGCCCTGATCATCCGCCACTATACGAAGATATTGAACTGGGCCCTCCGCAACAAGGGCACCTTCCTGACCATCCCGTCTTTCATCCTGGTGCTGGCACTGGTCATATGGATGGGTTTTGGTACCATCTTTGGTTTCATAGCCAGGGGCCTGGACCAGGCCAATGTCAACATACGCACCACAGAAGCCTGGAGCACCCTGGTGCATGCCTTCCCGGGGGTGGGGGAAGAATTCATGCCATCGCTCGATGAGGGATCTTTCCTGCTCATGCCCACCTCCATGCCGCATTCAGGCATCAAGGAAAACAAAAAGATACTCAAACACCTGGACATGGCAGTGGCAGCCATACCCGAGGTGAAGACGGTGGTGGGCAAAGCCGGCCGTGTAGAGTCGGCCCTCGACCCCGCACCCCTGTCGATGTTCGAGAACATCATCACCTACAAATCGGAATACATCACCAACGACCAGGGACACCGGGTGCGCTTCAAAGTGAACGATCAGGGCGAATTTGTGCGCGATTCGGCCGGCAACCTCATACGCGACGACGATGGCCGTTACTACCGCCAATGGCGCGACCATATCGAATCGCCCGACGACATATGGGATGAGATCGTGGAGGCGGCCAACTATCCAGGGGTGACCTCCGCACCCAAACTGCAGCCCATAGAAGCACGGATGGTGATGCTTCAAAGCGGCATGACGGCCCCCATGGGCATCAAGGTGTCGGGGCCCGATCTGCAAACCATCCAGGATTTCGGGCTGCAGCTGGAAGACCACCTGAAGGATGTCCCGGGCATCAAGCCCCAATCTGTCTTTGCCGACCGCGTGGTGGGCAAACCCTACCTCCAGATTGAGCTGGACCGTAAGAAGATGGCGCGCTACGGGCTGTCGGTCAAACGCGTGCAGAGCTACCTGGAGGTGGCCGTCGGGGGCATGAAGCTGACCAACACGGTAGAGGGCCGGGAAAGGTACCCGGTGCGCGTGCGTTACCCCAGGGAGCTGAGGGACAACCCCGACAAGCTGGAGGAGATCCTGGTGCCCACCCCCGGGGGACAGCAGATACCCCTTCAGGAGGTGGCGAGCATAGACTACCGCAAGGGACCACAGGCCATCAAGAGCGAAAACACCTTCCTGATCAGCTACGTCATCTTCGACAAGAAGGAAGGACGCGCCGAGGTGGACGTGGTCAACGAAGCCAAGCGCATGCTCAAACAAAGGATCGACAGGGGCGAGCTGACCGTCCCCAAAGGGGTCAGCTACACCTTCACCGGCAGCTACGAGAACCAGGTGCGGGCCGAAAAACGCCTCTCTTTTGTGGTGCCCCTGGTCATGATCATCATCTTTTTGATCCTATATATGCAGTTTCGCTCTGTGCCCACCACCCTGATGGTGTTTTCGGGCGTGGCCATAGCCTTTGCAGGGGGCTTTCTGATGATATGGCTATACGGCCAGGGCTGGTTCATGGATTTTGAAGTCTTCGGCACCAACCTGCGCAACCTGTTCCAGATGAAAACCGTGAACCTGAGCATCGCCGTATGGGTGGGCTTCATTGCCCTTTTCGGCATTGCCACCGACAACGGGGTGGTGCTGGCCACCTACCTGAAGCAGATCTTTGAGCGCAACAAGCCGCAGGATGTGGAGACCATAAGAAACGGGGTACTGGAAGCCGGAAAGAAAAGGATACGGCCTACCCTGATGACCACCGCCACCACCCTGCTGGCCCTGCTGCCCATCCTTTCATCATCAGGAAAGGGAGCCGAAGTGATGATTCCCATGGCCATCCCCACTTTCGGGGGCATGACCATACAGATCATCACCCTCTTCGTGGTGCCGGTGCTCTACGCGCAATGGAGGGAAGCAGGCCTGAGAAAACAAAAAGCAAAAGCTGCCGGCACCTGATCATATAAATGGGAAACAACAGGATCATGATGAACACAGAAAAATGATTGCCCTGGCATGTTAAGTCACACAAAACCAAAACATTAACAAACTATTCCATACCATGAAACAAATTATCTATATCACGGCCCTGCTGGCTGTTCTTCTTTCGGCCGGAGGGGGGAGGGCCCAGGACCTGGACAGCTACCTGCAGGAAGCCGGCAGGAACCATCCCGGCATCCAGGCGGCCTGGAAGGAATACTATGCAGCCCTGGAGCAGGTGCCCCAGGCAGGCGCCCTGCCCGATCCCCAGCTGAGCCTGGGTTATTTCATCAGCCCGGTGGAGACACGCCTCGGACCCCAACAGTTTAAGGTGTCCCTGTCGCAGATGTTCCCCTGGTTCGGCACTTTAAATGAAAAACAGCAGGCAGCCGCCGAAAGGGCGCGGGTCAAATACCAGCAGTTTGCCGAAAAACGCAATGCGGTGTACAAACAAATCCGGGTTCAATGGTACAGCCTCTATAAAACCCGTCAAGCAATTGAGATCACACAGGAAAATATCGGCATCCTGGAATCATTGAAATCGCTTACCCGGCGCAATTATGAAAACGACAAGGGCAGGATGGCCGAGCTGCTGCGCATCGACGTCAACATCCGTGAACAGCAGAATAAGCTGGGCGACCTGCGTGAGCAACTTGCCACGCAGAGGACCGACTTCAACCTGTTGCTCAACAGGCAGGCCGGCGATTCTCTCAAGGCACCGGGCACCATCCAGCCCGACACCTTCAACATCATGGCCTACCGCGACTCCCTTGGCACCCATCCGGAACTTACAGCGTTGGAGCACAAGGAAGCCGCCCTGAAACACCAGGTAGAGGCCGAAAGGAAAAAAGGCTACCCCAGCATCTCCCTTGGACTCGATTATGCGGTGATTGGCCAGCGACAGGACATGCAGGTAGCGGACAATGGAAGGGATGTGATCATGCCCATGATAGGCATCTCGCTGCCTTTATACCGCAAAAAATACGATGCCATGGTGAAAGAAACCCGCTTCAGGCTGGAAGCCATACAGGCCAAACAACAGGAAAAGCAAAACACACTGAGCTCGCAATACAAAAAGGCTGAGGAAGCTTACAAGGAAGCCCTGCGTCATATCGACCTCTACACCAAGCAGGTCCGGGAAACGGAGAGAATATACAACCTGCTTAAAACAAGCTACTCAGCCGACGGGGAAAGTTTCTTCGAGGTGCTGCGCACCCGCCTGCTGGTGCAAGAATACCAGCTGAAGCTGGAAAAGGCCCGGGCCGACAGGAATATTGCCGTGGCCCGCCTGCAGTATTTAACGGGTCCAAACAACCCGGCAGGGAATACCCCCGGATCACGCAAAGAAGTTGTCAAAGACCAGGAAAAGTTCATTCAAAAAAACAGGTGAAACATTTCAGTCCGTCCGGCTCATCAACTACAGCGTTCCCGACACAGGGAGATAACCACATGAAGTCAAATAAAAACAGACTATTAAAAACGCATGATCAGATAATCATAATAATCTCAACAGGAAATGAAAGAGGTTACAATCAAATCAAACGTCCATAAAGAAATATTAAATGCAATAGAATAATCTGTGAAGCCTACGTCCCGACGGGATGTTGACCATAAAAAAACAAGCATATGAAAAAATTGACAGCAACAAGGAAGGAATGGATCAGGGGAAGCTTGCTGCTGGCAGCAGGCATCCTCTTTGGAGCTCTTATTTTCAGCAGCTCCGGCAACAATGGTGAAGCCCGCACCGAACAACATGCATCGGGCAGTGGCACTCATGAGCACAGCAGCGACACCTCGGCCGGCACGGCACAGGGTGAGCAAACCACATATACCTGCTCCATGCACCCCCAGGTACGTCAGGAGGAGCCGGGCCAGTGCCCCATTTGCGGGATGGACCTGATACCGGCGGAAGAATCGGAGGAGGGCAGCGAACCCGCCGAACTGAAAATGACCGAGGAGGCCGTCAGCCTGGCCGAGATACAAACCAGCAGGGTGGCCAGGAAACAAGCAACAAAACAAATACGCCTGACAGGCAAGGTAAAGGTGGACCAACGGAAGGTCTATGTGCAGCCCAGTCACATACCCGGCCGAATAGAAGATTTGTCGGTTGAGTTTGAAGGCGAATACGTTGAAAAGGACCAGCCCATTGCCACCATCTATTCGCCCGACCTGATAGCCGCGCAGGAAGAGCTTTTGGAAGCGCTCCGGACAAACGACTCCAACCCTGAGATGGTGGAGGCTGCCCGTCAAAAGCTCAGGCAATGGAAGCTCAGCCAACAGCAAATCGAGGCCATAGAGCAGAAAGGTCGTGTACAGGAAGAGATGACCATACAGGCAGACGTAAGCGGAATCATTCACAAGCAGATGGTACATGAGGGCGATTACGTCAGCAAGGGCACCAGGCTTTTTAAAATAGCCCAGATCGACCGGGTGTGGGTCCTGTTTGATGCCTACCAAAACGACATCCCCTTTGTGGATAAGGGCGACCGCATAGAATTTACGGTATCCTCCCTGCCCGGCAGGACTTTCAACTCCAGGGTGACTTTCGTCGATCCGGTCATGAACGAACAAAGCCGCGTGGCCAGCATAAGAGCCGAAGCCAGGAATGTCAACGGAATGCTCAAACCCGGCATGTTTGCCGAAGGAACCCTGCAGGCCCACCTGGATGAGCGGGGCAAACAACTGATCGTACCCAAAAGCGCTGTGATGTGGACAGGCGAAAGGTCGGTGGTTTACGTACGGCAGCCGGACCAGGACAAACCCGTATTCCGTCTGCGCCAGGTGGTGCTGGGTCCCTCCCTCGGCGACACCTACGTGATCAGGGAAGGACTGAGCGAAGGGGAAAAAGTGGTCACCCACGGCACCTTTGCAGTGGATGCAGCTGCCCAGCTGGCCGACAAACCCAGCATGATGAACCAGAAAAATGAAAGGCCAAAACCACCACAGCAAAAGGGACAGCAACACAGCGGGCACACCCATGCACAGGCAACCGGGCAACAGGCATCCGGGCCACAGAAATCGCAAATGGCCGGGAGGGAAAACCAACCGCTGACATGGCCGGCCTCAGAAAAAGGAACCTACCGGGATATGGTGCAGGCTTACCTGGAGCTGAAAGATCAACTGGTCAACGACCAGGAGGCATCTGAACCAGCCGGAAGGCTGCTGGAAAGCCTGCAGGCCGTTGAAATGGATGCCTTCTCCGGCCAGGCCCACATGATGTGGATGGAGCTTCAGAATACGCTGAAGGAAAACAGCAGGGCCTTGACGGAAACCCAAAAAATAAAGCAACAACGCCGGCATTTTATCGCCCTTTCCAATGGAATGATCACACTGGTAAAAAAGTTCAAGCCACCTGTCGACAGGCTTTATATACAGTTCTGCCCGATGGCCGACAACGACCAGGGCGCTACCTGGCTCAGCTCGGAAGAGCAGATCAGGAACCCCTATTTTGGCGATATGATGCTCACCTGCGGTAATATCCGTGAAGAAATTGAAGCCGAAAAGCCTTAATGTAGGGGGTTCGTGACCATTTATCCCCTGAGGATCAGCTGCCATATGTCGAACCATGAAACCAGGACAACAAATTTCTAAAGCAAATGGTCCCGGACACGTTTCCATTTATTTATCAGCAATTTACATACCTGCAGCTGCCATGCGGGAAAACTACCAAAGGCATCGGGCAGCCAAAACATGTTTTAAAAACATCAATACAACATGCTGTATACCAGGCAACCATGAATATATTTAAGTATTTTAATACCGATTTCTCATTTCAGGTTGGAAATAAACGAAATTATTTGTTAATTTGTACTACCTATTCGGTAGGATTAGTTGCATAAATAAAAAGGAGAAAAATCATGAAAACCATAAACCTGCTTATCACCGGAATGATCCTCATCGCAGCCACCATGACCAGCTCAGTGGCACAGGCCCAGCAACAATACCAGCTGAAGGAAGGATCATACTCCATTAAAATCGACGGCACTTCCAATGTCCACGACTGGGAGATGGAAGCAAAAAAAGTTGCCGGCAACGTGGTGGTCCAATGGGCCAGCAATACCCCGAAAAATTTTGAAAATTTAAACATCAAGGTGCCCGCTAAAAAACTCGAAAGCGGCAAACGCATCATGAACAACAAAACCTATGATGCCCTGGAGGCTGAAGAACATCCAACCATCCATTTCAACCTCATATCGGTAAGCGACCTGGAATCGTCCGCAAATTCATTCACGGGCACCGCCACCGGTAAATTAACCATCGCAGGTGAATCCAGCATCATGTCAATCCCTTTCGAAGGGGAGGTCCTTGACGACAAAACATTCACGGTGAAAGGCGATTTCTCCCTGAAAATGACAGAATTTGGAATCGATCCACCTACGGCCATGCTGGGTTCCCTGAAAACAGGCGACAAGGTCAAGCTGAACTACAGCATGACCTTCAACAGGTAATGACAATCAAAACCATCAATTAAAAACCAAAAAGTAGAATCATAAATCTTTCAATATGAAAAAGCTAAGTATCATCATTGGTTTCCTGCTCATGGGTTCCCTTACCATGGGACAATCAGGCGACAAGAACATGGAGAACCCCTCAGAAGAAAACGAGAAAAAAATGCAGTATTATCGCCAACCCGGATACGAAGGCCTAAACGTCTTTGAAACGCCCCAAGAGACAGAAGTTGAATACGATGGCTTTGATGTGCGCGTGGGAGGCGACTTTGCCGTTCAGTTCCAGGGGCTGAGCCATTCCAATGCCGATGGTGCACCCAACCTGGTAACCCTGGGCAACAATGTCAACCTGCCCACCGCCAACCTGAACATCAATGTCCAACTGCATGACGGGGTGCGGATGCACATGAGAACCTACCTGAGCTCCCGCCACCACAACGACACATGGGTGAAAGGCGGATACCTGCAGGTCGACAAGCTCGATTTCATCCGGGAAGGTTTCGCCTCGAACATCATGGACATCACCACCGTTCGCACGGGTGTGGATGAGCTCAACTACGGCGACGCCCATTTCAGAAGGTCGGACAATGCACGTGCCGCATACAATCCCTTTGTCGGCAACTACATTATGGATGCCTTTACCACTGAGCCTTTCCTGGAGGTCAACCTTCAGCCGGGCAACCTGATCTTTGTGGGCGGCATATCCAACGGACTGCTGAACCCGACGGTCAGCAAGGCCCAGACATCATTTGGCTCCGGCGCCTACCAGGGTACGGGCGAATGGAAGCCCACCTTCTACGGCAAGGCAGGCTTCGACTCACAGGTCAACCCGAGCCTTAGGGTGCGCCTGACGGGTTCATTCTATACCGCTCAGGGTGCCGACAACGGCAACCACTTATACGGGGGCGACCGTGCAGGAAGTCGTTACTACAACGTCTTCGACTACATAGCCTCGGACTCCTCATCCGTCAGCTCGGATGATTTTAGCGGACGTTTTGATCCCGGTTTCAACAAAGAAACGGCCTTCCAGATCAACCCCTTCCTCAAATATGGAGGTCTGGAATTCTTTGGAGTCTTTGAACAGACCATGGGCAACAACGGCGGAGACAACCGGGAAAACGGCCAATACACCCAGGTAGGTGCCGAACTGCTTTATCGTTTCGGCTCTAAGGATCAG
>CAJXLE010000163.1 GCA_913055895.1 uncultured Bacteroidota bacterium
CACAAATCGAACCCGACGACCTGTCGTTCGTCGATGACGAGACCACCTCGGGTTTCGACCTCGATGCCGACGCGTCCCTCCAGGAGAAAGTCGAGCCGGTTACGGATCTCTTTGAGCACTTCGCGGGAGATCACCTGCTGTTTTTCGGTCATCCGGTCTTCAATACCGGCAAACCAATCTTTCAGCTCGCGGATGTCCATGTTGGCCAGCTCGGAGATATTCTTCCCGTCGATCCTGAAATGCAGCGACTCCTGCTTGAGTCGGCTGCCCTGACATGTGGGGCAGGTCACCTTTTTTATGTACCTCTCGGTCCACCTGGCTCCCTTGTTCTTATTCACCTTATGGCTGTGGTGGAGGTAGTTGACAAGTCCGTCGAACCGGAGCGAGTATTTTGAACTGCGGCCCAGCGGGGTTGACTGAAGCCGGAAGGATTCTTCCGAGCCGTAAAGGATGATGTCCATGGCTTCCTGGGGTATATCACGGATGGGGGTATCCAGGGTGAAGCCATATTTCCGGGCTATGGCATCGAGCTGCCAGAATATGAGCACATCCTTGTATTTGCCAAAAGGCTCGATACCGCCCTCCTTGATGCTCAGCCGTGGGTTGGGTATGGCCCGCTCCAGGTCGATGTCGTCCACCACCCCGAGGCCGTTGCAGCGGGGACATGCTCCCTGTGGCGAGTTGAACGAGAAGGTATGGGGTGCCGGCTCATTGTAGGAAATGCCGGAGGTGGGACACATGAGCTTGCGGCTGAAATAACGCATGTCGCCTTTGTCATAGTCCATCAGCATGATCACACCCTTGCCTTCCTCCATGGCCGTCTTGACCGACGAGCGGAGCCGCTTGTGTTCGCCGGCATCCACTTTCATCTTGTCGATGACCAGCTCTATATCGTGGCTTTTGTATCGCTGAACCTTCATGCCCTGTTGCAGCTCCTTCAGCTCCCCGTCGATGCGGACATGCAAATAACCTTTCTTCCGGTATTTCTCGAAAAGCTCCTTGTAATGACCCTTGCGACCCTGGATCAGGGGAGAGAGAATGTACACCTTTCTGTCGCTAAAGGTGTCTTCAATGAGCCGCACGATCTGGTCGTCGGTATACTTGACCATCTTCTCACCGGTGACATATGAATAAGCATCGGCAGCCCTTGCATAAAGCAGGCGCATGAAGTCGTAAACCTCGGTGATGGTGCCCACGGTGGAACGGGGGTTCTTGCTGGTGGTTTTCTGCTCAATGGATATCACGGGACTCAGACCCGTAATCTTGTCCACATCGGGACGTTCCATCTCACCGATGAACTTACGGGCATAAGCCGACATCGTCTCAATGTAGCGCCGCTGGCCCTCGGCGTAGATGGTGTCAAAAGCCAGCGATGATTTACCGCTGCCGCTTAAACCGGTGACCACGGTCAACTTGTTGCGGGGGATCGTCACATCGATGTTGGCCAGGTTGTGGACCCTGGCCCCCAACACCTGTATCTCCCGGTCTTCTGCTTCTATGATCTCCTTCAGTGTTTTCTTCTCAGCCAATGGGATGTTCTTTTTTGTATTGTTTGACGGATGACAATTAAAGGGAATCGATGTTCGCCTCCATGATGCGTCGGTAGTCTCTCTGTCCGTCCCTGGGAATCTTAATATGGTAAGTCTTTCCGTGCGGGTTTTTCAGGTAATTCTCCCGCAACCATGGATTCAGTATTTTCAGGTACTTATAGTTGATTGAATGTGCCCTGGCAAATTTGGCAAAATCTTCTACCGTGGTATCCACTTCCACCTCATAGGAAGGTATGGGATAGTACAAATCCTCGGCACGGATGTTGAAGCCGTATTGGGCAGGATCGTCCAAAATCAGTTTGAGTGCTAGTATGCGGTAGATATAACGGGCTGTCTCCTGGTTGAGGATCAGGTTGTAAAAACTCTCGGCCTCCTGGCGCTCAAGCTGACGGTTCAAAGCAGAACGGCCAAAATTAAAGGATGCAGCCGCCAGGGTCCAGCTGCCGAATTTTTCGTACGACTCTTTAAAGAAACGACAGGCGGCTTCGGTAGCCTTCTCCACGTGGTAGCGCTCGTCAACCTGGCTGTTGACTTTCAGCCCATAATCACGGGCTGTTCCCCTGAGGAACTGCCAGATGCCTACAGCACCGGCTGGCGAGACGGCATTGGTAAGCTCACTTTCTATCAGGGGTACGTATTTGAAATCCTCCGGTACATCGTTGGCCTCCAGGATGCTGTCGATGACAGGCAGATAGCGGTTGGCCCTTTTGATCAGCAGGAGGGTGTGCGACTGCCAGTAGGTGTTGACCAGCAGCTCACGGTCGAGGTCCTCCCGCACATCAAAATAATCCACCGGCACCCTTTCTCCTGCAAAATACAGTGTATCGGGCATCTCCAGGGAATAGATGCTGTAGTCGCGCTGAAATTTCTGGGTATGACTCTCCTCCTTGGGTACTGGCGTATTGGTGAAACTAAGGTTCAACACCAGCACCGTGATTAAAAAACCAACCAAAAGAAATGAAAACCACCTGAAAAAACGTTTTTCTTTATTGCTCATAGCCACCTCCCGGTAAAGATATCTCGAAAAGAAAAGCCCAAAGATAGGGAAAAAATCGTCTGTGAGGGTTACCTGTTAGAATGAAATACTCAAACCCGTGTACACTGCAAACGAATACGGATAAGTTTTTGTTTCATCCTGGTTGATGGGATTGAGAAAATAATCGACGGTGGGTTCAAGATACATGTTGATTTGGTTGGCCAGGGCATATTCGAGACCCACGCCAAAGGAGCCTGAGTAGTTGAAGCGGCTGATGTTGCTGGTGTTTCCTATTTGCTGCGTGGCGCCGGCATCGTTCTTCAGGTAAACACCTTCATTGACCAGGAAGTTGGAGTGCAGGCCTCCCACCACGTTGACATCCATTCTCTTGTCAACAACAGTATATTCAAGCATAAGGGGAATGCGAAGGTATTCAAACCGCTGGATGACAGAAGCATCCAAGCGATAGCTGAATTTACGGAGGCTGTTTCCACTGGCAATGTTACGGATGCTTTCAGGAGATTTGGCCTTTAGCAGTTTACCGGACTGAACCTGAACCTGACCCAGGGAATTGTTGAGTTTGACGAAGACATCTTCACCCTTACGGGCGAAATCATTGGAACCCAGCACAATCTTGCTCAATGTCTGGCCCAGCTGCGAATAGTAGAGTCCAGAACGCACAGTTATCCGGTCGGAAAAGCTGATGCCGAAATTCACACCGCCGGAATACGAGAAAAGGCGGCTTTCAGAAGTGTTGTAATCAAAACGGCTGGTATTCTCCGGGATGTGCCTGAAGGACATAACCGGCGACATGGCAGCTTTCAGCGAAAGTGCCGAATATTGTTTCTTCGGAAGATCCTGTTGCGACGCCTGCACGTCAAAAACGTTGCGGGGAGAGGGCGAGCGCCGGGCCAACGCCACTTTCTCCTGGTCATCAACCGTTATCCCTGTAAAAAGCCTTTCCCTGGGATTAAGCCGGAACATTTCATCCTGCCGCGCCGACAGCCATCCTTTCTGCCTGTCGCTGTCTTTCTGTGCCTCTGTGGCTGAGGCCATTGCTTCTTCTTGCTGGCCGGAGGCAGCAGTATGCTGGCCGCCCGCTGAGGAGAAACCGTTTTCCCGGGAGATGCTGGTGTTTTGTGCAACAACGGCTGCTGAAGGGTTCGTCCCGGGCTCACGTACAAAATTGCTGAATGCTGTCGGGCCCTTGCCCTGCTCTGAAGCTGTTTGACCGACCGGACCTGCAAACTGTGCCCAAAGAAGCGTTCCGGCAGCAATGATGCCCACCAGGGAAGCAGCCACCTGCAGGTAGAACTTCCTCCTGGCCCTTCTTTTATGGCGCAGGTGATCGTATACACCTTCCCACACCCCTTCGGGAGGCGCAACCCCGTAATTACCCAGTTTTCTGCGGAAAACCTCATCCATATGTATCCGGCCGAATGTCATCAAATTACCTGGCTGATTTTTATGTTGTAGTACAACTCGATCTTATATTTCAATAAATTGCGGGCCCTTGAAAGGTTGGATTTCGATGTGCCTTCGCTGATATTGAGCTTCTGGCTAATTTCCTTATGTGAATAACCCTCTATGGCATAAAGGTTAAAAACCATTCTGTACTGAGGGGTCAGTTCCTGGATCATCTCCAGGAGGTCTTTCTCTCCCAGGTCTTCCAGGATATGCTCGTAGCGATACTGTTCGTGCTCAATGAATCCATCTTCCTCGACGAGCATGAAGCGATTTTCTCTGCGGATGCGCTCAAGAGCAGTATTGATGATGATCCTGCGCATCCACCCTTCCAGGGAGCCTTTGTTTCTGTATTGCTTCAGTTTCTCAAAGATCTTGATGAAGCCTTCCTGAAGGATGTCTTTGGCTTCGTCTTCATCGTTGGCATATCTCAAAGCAATGCCGTAGAGCCTGTTGGCATACATCTCATAGAGCCGGGCCTGTGCCCTTGGGTCGCTCCTGAGACAAGCTTTTAGTATGTTATTTGATTTCGACACTGAAAAAAGGGTTGGGTTTATTACAAATGTACCCAAAATTTTATATAACTAAAAGCTTATCCCTGAATTATTTTAAGTGCTTATATAAGACGATACATGCAGGAAAATCGTTGCGTAAAGAAATTTTTATTTTATCCACGCAACGATTTGATGATTTTCATCATCTATTAAGTGAATGTTCATTTGGGTAGTCTGATGGCTGCGGTTCTTTACATAGGCTTCAAAGTGTTTTGTTAACATCGATCAACTAAGAAAAAAGTACTGAACAGACCATAACCCTAAGTTTGAAAACCCTACCCCTAACCCAAACAAATGCAGATTACCCAAAAGCAAAGAGGCTGTGACGCCAAAGCGCCACAGCCTCTTTTTTTTTGAGTGAAACACGCATGATCAAATAACCATTCATAATCTCAAAAGGGAATCATTATTTGACCCTGGAAGTTCCATTTGGCAAGAAAGCAATAAATAGAATCAAATGAAAGTTCCCGCCCCGGAGCGGGAACTTTCACTTGACCCTCAAGCTGAATCATTGATTTCAACTAAGCAGATGAGGTTGTAACTTATGTTTCCGGGGTTGTGCTCCCCATCCATTCCGGCATTTATTGCTGTTAAATATGGATTACCTCGTCGTAAGCCGCAGCAGCAGCTTCCATGATGGCTTCTGACATGGTGGGGTGCGGGTGAACCGACTTGATGAACTCATGGCCTGTGGTTTCGATCTTCTTACCGACGACCAGTTCGCCTATCATCTCGGTGACGTGGGCCCCTATCATATGCCCACCCAACAGTTCGCCGTAACGGGCATCGAAGATGAGCTTGACAAATCCGTCTTTTTCCCCTGCGGCGCTTGCTTTGCCTGAGGCAGTGAACGGGAATTTGCCGACCTTGATCTCATACCCGGCTTCTTTGGCATCTTTCTCGGTCATGCCCACCGAGGCAATCTCGGGACTGGTATAGGTACAGCTGGGCATGTTCAGGTAATCAAGCGGATCAGGATTTTCTCCTGCTATATGTTCCACACAGGCTATGCCTTCGGCCGAGGCCACGTGGGCCAGGGCCGGACCATGTATGATGTCGCCTATGGCATAGACCCCCTCCACATTGGTGCGGTAAAACTCGTCCACCTTAACCTTGTCCTTTTCGGTTTCGATGCCCATCTCTTCCAGTCCCAGGCCTTCCAGGTTGGAGGCTATGCCAACGGCCGAGAGCACCACCTCTGCCTCAAGGGTCTCCTCTCCTTTTTTGGTCTTGACCGTGGCCTTGACCATCTCGCCGCTGGTGTCGACGGACTCGATGGATGCATTGGTCATCACCTTGATGCCTTTCTTCTTGAAGGACCGGGCCAAATGTTTGGACACCTCCTCATCTTCTATGGGCACGATACGGGGCAGCACTTCCACCAGGGTGACCTGCGTGCCGATGGAACTGTAGAAGTCGGCAAACTCACTGCCTATGGCACCCGACCCGACAACAATCATGCTCTTGGGTTGTTTCTCAAGGGTCATGGCCTTGCGGTAACCGATAACTTTCTCCCCGTCCTGCTTCAGGTTGGGCAGTTCCCTGGAACGGGCACCGGTGGCAAGGATGATGTGGGGAGCCGTATATTTCTCCTTTTTGCCCTGGCTGTCGGTCACCTCCACGGTTTGCTTGTCCACCACCTTGCCTTTTCCAGGCAGGTGGTCGACCTTGTTCTTCTTGAAAAGGTACTGGATGCCTTTGCTCATGCCGTTGGCCACCTCACGGCTGCGACTGACCATGGCTTCAAAATCGGGTTTGATCTCACCCTGTATGCTTACTCCAAAATCCTTGGCATGAACGGTGTTGTGATAAACCTCTGCGCTTCTGAGCAGGGCCTTGGTGGGTATACATCCCCAGTTCAGGCACACGCCGCCCAGTTCGGCTTTCTCTGCAACACCTACTTTCATTCCTAACTGTGAAGCGCGGATGGCAGCAACATAACCGCCTGGTCCGCTCCCTATTATTATCAGATCATAATTCATAATGATGATGCTTTTGGTTTTATTTATAAATTATCGTTGAACAATTGCTATAACCCTGATAAAGGGCAAATGTTTGCATGATTTTCACCCGTTTGTTGTCCTGAGCTTTCCCCGAAGGTAAAATCCTGCCTTGGTGAGTCCAAACAAAATGATCAGTGCAAAAATGATCGAAGCCCCGGAAGGAACATCCTGGCTGTATGAGAAAAGCAAGCCGGATACCACTCCCAGTAAACTGATGGCGACAGAATAGACAATCATCCGGCTAAAAACCTGGGTGAACTGGTTGGCTATGGATTGGGGCACCGTCAGCAGGGATATCAAAAGGATGATGCCCACCACCTTGATGTTGACCACGATGGTCAGGGCCACCAGGCTAATGAGCAGTCCCTTCATCAGGCCAACCGGCATACCAAAAACATGGGCGTAACCTTCATCAAAGGAAATATACAGGATGATGCGGAAGAAAAGAATGAAAAAAACCACTATCACGATGGTCAGTATGCCCATGAACAACAGGTCGCCCTGTGACACCGTCAGGATGCTTCCAAAGAGGTAGGTCATCAAATTGGGCGCATACCCCGGTGTGAGATAAATAAAGATGATGCCGACGGCCATGCCAAACGACCACCAGATGCCGATGACCGAGTCTATACGCAACTGCCCCTTCCTGGAGAAAAGCTCAATGCCCAGGGCTGAGAGCACACTAAAAACAGCGGCTCCCAAAATGGGATTGACACCCATGTAATAGCCCACTCCAATGCCTCCGAAAGAGGAATGGGTGATGCCGCCGCTCAGAAACACCAAACGGTTGCTGACAATATATGTACCGATGATGCCACAGCTGATGCTGGTGAACAGGGCAGCCCAAAGGGCGTTTACAAAAAACTGGTATTGAAACAATTCCATCATATCGCTATCACTTCAGATCTTTCTGGTGTTTTTTTAATACGGTGTGGGGAACCTCCCCATGGGTAATCAGTTGTATGGGGCAATTATAGGCCGAGAGCTGCTGCTCGGTAATCACATTCGACTGGTGATAATGTACCTGTTGGTTGACACATGCAATGGTCTTCACATAGGAGGATATGGTCCCGATATCGTGGGTGACCAGGATGATGGCCATCTCCTTGTTCAGTTCGCGAAGGTGTTCATAGAGTTCTCCCTCAAACTGGTTGTCGACAAAAGTGCCGGGTTCATCCAGTATCAAAAGGTTGGGCGATCCCACCACGGCCCTGGCCAGAAACACCCGTTGCATCTGACCACCAGAGAGCTGACCGATCAC
>CAJXLE010000164.1 GCA_913055895.1 uncultured Bacteroidota bacterium
GGCGTGGCAGTTGTGGCAGGAGTATTGCCTGCCGGAAGAAGCGCTGCAGGCCCAGGCCGGCCCGGATACCGAGGCCTTTCTCGGCTGGGCCGAGGCCTTTGCGCAGCGCTGCCGCCAGCGGCAGTGGGTGGATGCCGGCCGGTTGCCCGGCGGGGTGTCGCTCTTTGGTTCTTATTCTTACACCAGGTCCGATAAATGGAAAGGTTTCGGCCATGTGGGGCCCCGGCACAACATGACCCTGGGGGTAAACAAAAAGATCAGCGATGACCTGAACTTTGAATTATACGGCTTGTACAACCACCTTGAACGTCACGACTTCAGAGAGCTTGATTACGATCAGGCGAAAAACATCAGCCGGACCTACGATCTTCATTTTTTAAATACAAGTTTCGGGGATGCCTCAGGTAAAGCTTTTCATTACGACAACAACAAGGGCTCCTTTAGCAACATAGCCCTCTACGGAGATCTGCAATACCGTGCAACTGATAATCTTATCCTGTCCATTAAGCCGTATGTGTCGCAGGAAAATGCCGGTTTGTGGCACAAGCAGATTACCGGTCCCCCATCATCACCAAATTATATGTTGTTCAACCGCCACAGGGATGATCATAAAAGCGGCGTGGTTGGAAAAATTTCCTTTGGTTCGGATGTTTTTGATGCTTCAGCCGGGTACTGGGGCGAGCGAAATGACCTGGAAGCCCGTGTGCATGTATACAGGCTTCGGGATGAACAGGCGAAAGCGGACCTGGGTGTCAATCCGCTGACCAAAAACGTTACACCGGGGTTCATTCACAATCCCTACATAAGGGTGGCCGGATCGTCCGGTGCATGGAGCTGGCATGCGGGTCTTAAGTATTTCTACTACACCTCCGCCCAGACGGAGAATTATTCCAAAGTAGGGGATAAGCGTACACCCCTGCCATCAATGAACGTGGGGGATGTAGATTATTCTGCATGGCTTCCCAGCCTTGGAGTAGGGTATATTGTAAACGGGAAACTGCAGCTTTCCCTGAGTTATGGCAAGAATTACATGAGGCCTTATATGTACGGCCCCATGAGAAGCCTTTACCTGAGAAACAAGGATGCATTCCTGGACAAGGAGATGACTTATCAAAACATCCTTGAATCCTGGAAGATGGAGACATCCGACCAGCTTACCTTTCGCGCGGCATGGCAGGGAAAACGGCTCAACCTGGAGCTGAGTCCCTTTATGGCCTGGCATCACAATGTGCTTACTCCGGTGATGAATCCTGAGGTGGGAGTGGAATATCCACAGAATGTGGGGGAAGTCGAAGCTTATGGAGTTGAAGGCCAGGTAACCCTTATGACTCCATGGAACATCATGCTTTTTGTCCACGGCACATGGATGCACATGGGCTATGCTCAGAACATTTTGATTGGCCGCCGTGGCGGAAATACTGAACTGCTTGAAATTAAGGGCAACCAGTCTCCTTCTGTACCTAGTTTCTCGGGATATGCAGGTTTCCGTTACAGTCAGGCGGATGTCAGCTTCTCCACCAGGTTCAGGTATGTCGGTGAAAGGTATGGGGATGCCACAAACCGGGAACAGATATCTTCCTACTATCTGTTGCATTTGCAGGGAAATTACCGTTTTGATGTTTCCTGGGCACGTGAGCTGAGTATCGGGTGGGAGGTCAAAAACTTACTGGATACCCGCTATGTAGGCAGAATCGTTTCGATGGACTATGAACATTCGGGCAATCCCACTTATTATGCAGGCATGCCACGGTCATTTGCCCTTACCTTGACCACCAGGTTCTAGACTGGTTTTTACCTTTTATTACCATTTAATTTTTTTTATTGCCAAAGGGAACTTCCATGATCAAATAATAGCCATTCCCATTTTGAGATTATAATGATCATTTGGTCATGTGCGTTTCACAAGATTGCATCATATAAATTACCCACGAGGGGCTTCATTTTTATTTTCCGGTGGAAATATGGCCAGCCGTTTATTTTCATTATTTTCGCATTTCATTAAGGTTGTTTATTTGTCGATTGCATTGATATTGAGCGACTTGACGTGATTGAGCCACCAGTCCGTTCATGGTGTCGATGATGATGCAATTGTGAAGACTTCCCGCCTCGACCGGACAAGTTGCACAAGGCCAACATGGTAAGTTACATAAGACCAAATTGTTAGATGAAAAATAGCCTTACGAAACGCGCATGATCTAATGAATCAACATATCATCAAACAGACAATAATAAAAATCAAACACCAATTCAAAAAGACAAGTTATGGCCGACGATAAGAAAGTGATATTTTCGATGGTGGATGTAAACAAGCAGACACCCCAGGGAAAACAGATACTCAAAAACATATACCTTTCCTTTTTTTACGGTGCCAAGATCGGTATCCTTGGTCTGAATGGAGCCGGTAAATCAACAGTTTTAAGGATCATAGCCGGTTTGGATGAAGAGTACGAGGGAGAGGTGGCCTTCTCCCCGGGTTATTCCGTTGGTTACCTGCCCCAGGAGCCCAGGCTCGATGAAAACAAAACCGTGATGGAAGTGGTTCGCGAAGGGGTCAGTGAAGCAGCCGACCTGCTGGCGGAATACGAGCAGATCAACAACAGCTTCATGGATGAAGAGGTGATGAACGATCCCGATAAGATGAACCAGCTGATTGAAAAACAGAGCAAGGTACAGGAGAAGATCGATCAGATGGATGCATGGGATCTGGACTCCAAGCTTCAGTTGGCCATGGATGCCCTGCGCACCCCGGACGGTGATACGCCCATTAAGGTGATCTCGGGAGGTGAAAGAAGACGGGTGGCCCTGTGTCGCCTGCTGCTGCAGGAACCTGACATACTCCTGCTCGATGAGCCCACCAACCACCTGGATGCCGAATCGGTGCACTGGCTCGAGCAGCACCTTCAGCAATACAAAGGTACTGTGATTGCTGTGACCCACGACCGTTATTTTCTGGATAATGTGGCCGGTTGGATCCTGGAGCTGGACCGCGGCGAAGGCATTCCTTTCCGCGGCAACTATTCTGAATGGCTGGAGCAAAAGCTGAACCGGCTGGCTGAAGAGGAAAAGCAGGAAACCAAAAGGCAGAAGGCATTGCAGCGCGAGCTGGACTGGGTCAAGAAGGGACCCAAAGGCCGCCAGAGCAAAGGCAAAGCCCGTTTGAACAATTACGAGTCGATGTTGGCCGAGGACATCAAGGAGAAAGAGACCAAGGTGGAAATCCCCATTCCCAACGGACCCCGGCTGGGTAAAGAAGTGATTGAAGCGGTGGACCTGTCCAAGGGTTACAACGACCGCTTGTTGTTTGAAAACCTGAACTTCAAGCTCCCACAGGCAGGTATTGTGGGGGTTATCGGACCCAATGGTGCCGGTAAAACCACCCTTTTCCGGATGATCCTGGGCGAAGAAGAGCCCGACAGGGGTGAGCTGCGCATAGGAGATACCGTTAAGCTTGGGTATGTCGACCAGGAGCATGCCGACATCGATCCCGAAAAAACGGTGTATGAAGTGATCAGCGGCGGAAAGGATGTCCTGGAGATGGGCGGTCAGTCCATCAATGCCCGGGCTTATGTGAGCCGCTTTAGCTTCAGTGGCAGCGACCAGCAAAAAAAGGTTGGTGTCCTCTCCGGTGGCGAGCGCAACCGGCTGCACCTGGCCATGACCCTGAAGACCGAAGCCAATGTGCTGCTGCTCGACGAGCCGACCAACGACATCGATGTCAACACCCTCCGCTCATTGGAGGAAGGCATCGAAAATTTTGCCGGGTGTGCCGTGGTCGTCTCCCACGACCGCTGGTTTCTCGACCGCATATGCACCCACATCCTGGCCTTCGAAGGCAACTCCACGGCTTACTTCTTTGAAGGATCCTACAGCGACTATGAGGAGAACCTGCGGCAACGTCTCGGTGGCGAGATCATCCCCCGCCGCATCAAGTATAAAAAACTGACAAGATAAAAAACAATAAAATCCAGCACAGAAAAAACACCCCGCTTAGCGGTCCGCTAAGCGGGGTGTTTTTTTCAGGAAAGAAGGTGAACCCGGGTTTTGTTCATGCCTGTATGCTATGGTATCCCGGGTTCAAACCTTCGACCCGCTAGATTTTCAGGTGATTTTTTACTGGTTTATGGTTTGGCTTCAATTATCTTATCTGCTAAGACAAAAAATTTATTCAGAGGGAACCAGCACCTTGTCGATCACGTGAACCACACCGTTGGTGCCCTGTATGTCGACGGCAGTGACGGTGGCATTGGAGTTGATGGTGACATCATCTCCAACGTCGACGTTGATGTCGCCGTTCAGGGTTGTGACAGCACCCGTGCTCAGATCCCCCGAGCGTACGTTACCACTTACCACGTGATACTGGAGTATGGGTACCAGGTCATTCTTGGTCAGATCGTCGAGGCCAGATACCTCAAGATCATTAAAAAGTTCATCAAAGGCGGCGTTGGTCGGAGCAAAGATGGTGAACGGACCATCTCCTTTTAAAGTGGTTACCAGTTCAGCCTTGGTGACAGCATCCACCAGGGTGCTGAAATTGCTGTTGTTGATGGCAATATCCACTACATCAGGAGGCAACAACACTTCATCAATGACATGGATCACACCGTTGGTAGCCTCCAGGTCGGCCGCAGTCACTGAGCTGCTGCCATTCAGCGTTACCCCGTCATCGGTGTTTACCAGCAGGGTGTTGCTGTATGAGCCTGCACCCTCGCTAAGCATGGTGACATAGCCGTTGGAGAGATCACCCGACATCACCATGGCATCTTTAACATGGTAAAGCAGTATGGATGTAAGTTGATCTACGGGAATGTCATCCAGGCTGCTGGCCTCAAGGTCGCTGAGCAGGTTTCCGAAAGCGGTGTTGGTTGGTGCAAATACGGTAAACGGGCCTTCTCCTTCAAGGGTAGAGACCAGCCCGGCTTTGGACAGGGCATCTACCAGTATAGAAAACTGCTCATCGGACATAGCTGTTTCAACTATGTTCTTGGGCGCATTTTCGGGCAGCAATACCTTATCGATGACGTGTACCACTCCGTTGGTACCCTGAATATCGGTAGAGACCACGTTTGCATTGCCATTGATGGTCACCGATGACCCTACTTCAACTGCAATGTCTTTGCCATTTAAAGTGGTGACATTACCTGATGAAAGGTCAGAGGATAGCACATTTCCACTCACAACATGATAGGTGAGAATGGGAAGCAGGTCTTCTTTGTTCAGATCTTCCACTCCTGCAATTTCCAGTGCAGTGAAGAGGTCCTCGAAAGCCTGGTCGGTCGGTGCAAAAACGGTAAACTCACTGTCGCCTGAAGAGAGCGTGTCGGCCAGTTCAGCTTTTAACACTGCATCGACCAAGGAGCCGAAGTTGGGATTGTTGATGGCCATGTCGACCACTGTCGGGGGAACGAGTACTTCATCAATCACGTGCACCACCCCGTTGTCGGCTTCCAGGTCGGCTTGCGTAACCGATGAGGAACCATTCAGGGTTACCCCGTCGTCGGTGTTGACAAGGAGATCAGCCTGGTTGTCGCCAACTCCCGGACTCAGGGTCTTGACGTAGCCATTGCTCAGATCTCCCGACATGACGTTTCCGCTCAACACGTGGTAAAGCAGGATGGGCTCAAGCTGATCGGCAGTGAGATCATCCAGGCTGGAAGCACCCAGCTCACTTAATAGATCATTAAAAGCGGCATTGGTTGGGGCAAAGACAGTAAACGGGCCTGATCCTTCCAGGGTCGATACCAGGTCGGCTTTCTGCAAGGCAGCAACCAATGTTGAGAAATTGTCGTCAGAAGAAGCAACATCAACGATGTTGTTGGTGGTTTCTTCCTGTTCTTCTTCTTCTTTCTTTACATCGTCATCATCGTCTTCACACGATGTGAAACCTACCATGGCTATCAATGCGATAACCATGATTAACTTGAATTTGTCGAATACTTTTTCCATAGTTGTTGGTTTTTAATTTCTTTAGGCTAAACAGCTTTTGATTAACTTTTGTTTAAAAAATATACATATAATTTAAACAACCAGCACCGTCATTCTAAATACCATATGCCGAAAAACCCATTTTTATGTGGTTTTTATGTGATGTGTAAAAACAACTTATTTTGTTTAAAATTGGCTTTATAATTTTAAACAATTATAGTCGTACAGCTGACCCGTATATTTGTGACGGCAGGTCATATGGAGCCATTCAGCACCAAATGCTTTATGGGGGAGAATGGCAAACATTATTTGTTGGGCAAATCAAATGATGTTGTGCGGTGGGAATATGAGAAGATGCTATGTATTGGTCTAATGGTTAAAAGAAAGCTGGAGGTTGTTCGGGAACCCTGGTCAGCGGAATTCGGTAGGACAGGGAATAGGTGAAGGACAAGCCCGTGTTTTGGTCTGCTTTACCATATCCAGGTATCATCCAGGTCTCTATCCTTTTATCATTGTCGCGGGAGAGCATAAACTGTCCGCGCACGGACCAGCCAATGAAAAAGTTTTTAAGGGCTTCGACCCTCAGACCGGCAACCAGTTCAACCCAATAAGCCCCCATGTTCGACCGGGGCATTGAGCCAGACTGGTAATCGCCCCAGTAATCGTTTTGAAAGGTGATGTTTTCGGCCTGGTGGGAATAGCGGGCACCACTAAAACGTATGCCACCGTAGAGCATGTCATATTTGGCCGTCGGGTCGACATCGTTTTGTATGAAGTTGTAATCGGCGCCTAATCGTGCATAGTAGCCTTCGGCTGTATAGTTGAAGTTTGATTTGTTCCTGTCTACTTTCAAACGGCCGGCTTCGGCTGCCATATAGATGGCCGGCATGATCTCGTAATCGGCTGATATGGCCACTGAAAAACTTTGGGGTTCAACATATTGCCATACCAAACCGGATACATCGACCCCCAGTCGCAGTCCGCGAATTCGTTTTTCCTGGGCTGATCCGTCCGGCACATCAATTGCCAGTAGTGTCAGCAGGAGAAAGGTATATGTTAATGTGCGTTTCATTATCGTTGATGTTCACTTGGGGTTTTACGATTGCAATGGAATCGAAATGATGATTTGTGGTGGCAGCCTGTTGGATCTCGTATTCGGTAATGAAACCGCATTCATGTGACAGGAACTTTTGGTGGCGGTTATACGTCAGTTCCACTGTATCGCTCAATGAATCGGTTTGAAAGACAAAGCGGCTGTAATCCCTGGAGGGATCCAGGGGAAGAGAAACCTGTTCGATGGTGCTGGCTGAGTCGTAGAGAAGGGAATCTTTGCGGGTTTCTCCATATACCGTCAGGACAGGAAGGGCCGTATCGACCGGGCCTTCAGGCTGAATGGTCAGAAAACTGAATACCGCATTGGTGCGCAGGGTCTGATCGCATTCTTCTTCCCTGCATGAGAAGATCAACAACAACATCAATCCAAACATCAATAAGACAGCCGGATACTTTTTCATTCGAGTAGTGTATTGTAATTCATTTATTTGTTTAATGTTGCTTATCTTTTGATAAGGTACTCACTATGATTTCTTATTAAATATTTTACCCTGCCGACCTTACTTCACCGAAGCGGGGGGCTTTCATCTCAAAATTTTCGTTTGATCGCACTTTCACCTGCACAGTTAACTCCTTTTGGCGGGAAGACGCGGGTTTTTCTGGTTTGATGGCCCCGCTTCCTGCCATTATGCGGCAAAAATAATGAATTATGGCATCAATGCCATGGAATATTATTTTTTAAGGGCAAAGGAGCGGTCGTCCAGTGCTCTTTGTGTAGCCA
>CAJXLE010000165.1 GCA_913055895.1 uncultured Bacteroidota bacterium
CATCACAACCCCCATTGAACTGACAGAGGAAAAAGAAAGGCATCCTGGTCAAAGTGGGGTTCAGGAACTGACCAAACCTTAAAAGTTCAAATGCGGCAGGTCTTACTGTCCCTGCTATAACATTATCTAGAAAAAATCCGCGTAAATTCTTTATCCATGGTAGATGGTGCGGAAAGGCCAATGCCGGGAAAATACCGAAGGCTCACGACTGGTCGTCCATCCGCCTAAGCTCCTTCTGAAAGCTTTGTAAGGGTAAGATGGACCTCTCAAAAACCTTGGATGCCATCTTAAGCAGTCTTCCTATGAACCGGGGCATCAGGGGATGAAAGGAATATTCTGTACCCACCGACGCCATTTTCCTGTCCACGTGGGACCATATGGTTTGCATATTTTGATGGGTGAGGCTGTGATACAAATCCAGTGACAACAGGTTCTCCAGGACGGGCCGGTAACAGAAAGGAGGCACAACCGTCAGGTACTGCGATTTCATCACGATGCCACCACTTGCAATATGGCGTGTTCCCCTGCCATACAACAACTCATACCAGGTCAGTTTGTTCAGTCCATCCATCTCGAGGTGCCGGGTTCGTTGATGAAAATCGCGCAGCAAGAAACGGAACTGTTCCCTGTTCAAGTTGCCGTAACGTTTTTCCAACACCTTATCAAGCTTGTTTTGATTGAAATTTTTGTAAAACAAGGAAGGAAAAAGGCGAAAAAATCCCCCCGGCAAGCCCGGGAAAGTTATGTACATGCCCTTTTGAAAAACATCCCCGGCAAAACCGTCCAGGTCGGCATAATGATCAGGAAACCGCTCACGTACATACCTGAAGGCAAAAAGCAACCCCACCAGGGGCTCCTTCTCCACCCCCCGGAACAACTCCCTTGCTTTTTCTTTTTCCCGCTTACCTGCCCCGACATCCAAAAGGGAAAAACCGTGCAATGTATGGAGATGGTGTTTAAATTTATCTGCTATCTTACGGTCTTTGCTTTTTGGTGGGCCATAGCAATATCCAACCTTTGGAGCTGTGCAGGCCAGGATCAGCCGCGAATCCAGACCCCCGCTCAGGGGAATGACCAGGTCTTCTTCATTCCAAAAAGCAGAAAGATGCCCGATATCCTTTATCAACTTTCGTCCGTCAAAAGCATGCTGGTCAGGGCCACTATGCTGGTCAGGGCTGAAATACCTTTTCGATTGGGAAGGATCATCACAACAGACACTGCCGGGCTCCAGCCTGCGTATGTTCTCATAAAGGGTATAATTGCCAAACAAATGGCCCTGCCGGTAAAGGATATCCCCCAAAAAACCGTTTTCCTCCTTTTGATCGAAGAAAAAGGGCGAAGGCGCAACAGTCAAAGTTTTCCTGTATTGGTCATGAAAATGGTGGCTCAGGCTTAGCAGATCGTTGATCAGGTAGGCATACCCGTTGTGCTCCACATAAATCAAAAAAATTCCCCCATTCATCCGTTCAAGAGCACCGGTCTTTTCACGCTGAAAATCGACGGCAAATCTTTCGAGGTTGTTCTTCTCATTTTCATAAATAAACCACCCGTATACAGCCACAAACAAGCCCTCTCCCCGGTCATGATAAACGGGCTCGCGTTCCCATTCCCCGGGGTCGTATACCAACAACCCTTTGTTCTTTATATCAGATGGGAATTCTACTGCCCGGTGGGGGATGTTCATCACATGCAAAGCATCATATACGGGGCCACTATCGGGAATATTGATGTAGAGTCCTTTCAACAGTTTATTCTATATTTTATATTTTGCTCATGGGTAAGTCCTGCTGCTACGGGGATGTTTCATAGTGCTGAATGATCGCCACCTCACTTTCTCACTTTATAGCGAAGCCACAGATGATCTTTGCCCAGGTTTTGGGTATCCAGGGCTTTCAGGCGTACCTGGTGGTTGTCTAATTCGAGCCCCACAAAAATCTTGGGCTCGGCCCGGGCAACAATATATGGAGCCACCACCAGGCTGAGCTCGTCCACCAGGTTTTGCTTCAACAGCACGTTGTTCAAACCGGGACCACTGTCTGTGATGATCGTTTCGATATGATAAGCGGCTTTCAGTTCCCTGAACGCTTCTTTCAAATCTACTTTGTCACCGCCGGTTTTGATAAAAGGATAATCCCTCTCCTCCAGGTATTCCTGGTAATCTTTGGGAGTGGCATGTGAGATCAAAACAATGATGTCCTTGATGTATTCCATCTGACGGTAATAGTGAAGGATGCCTTTGAGCCGGCTGCGGCTGTCCACCACCACCCAGAAGGGTTTGATGTCGGTGGGGTCGTAATAAGGCCGGTGGGTCTCCTCTTTGGTTTCCTGAGGTACCTCTTCGGTGGCGTCCAGGATGGTCTGGGAACCCACCAGGTAGGCATCAGACTTCAAACTGGAAGCGATGCTGTAATGAATGTTCAGATCGGCCTCAAATCCCTTCAACGAGCCATCCAGGCTGATGGTATTGTGAAGTATGATCCTGGGCAAACCCGTCTGAATGTTGTGTTCGGCATTCATTTTCAATATTTTTTGTGGAGATCTCCTGAAGATGATCGTTCAATAAAATAGTTGCCGACCCTCAAAGGGAAAACTCCCATTATGAATATAAACGGTAATATACGAAATTAATCACCACAATAAAAACATCAAATGTGTCTTTGGATATCCCGGAGGGTTGAATGAAGGTCTTCCAGGTTTTTTTCGTGGAGCTCGCCGGACCAGGAACGGTCGATATACTGTTCATTAACCGGGTCAAACAAACCATGATGCTTGTACATGCCGGCTTCCCTGTTCCAGGCGATCACCGAGACAATGAAGGGTTCCCGCTTGTTGGTCAGCACGAAGCTAATGGGCAGACTGCGCTCATCCACCAGGGCTTTTTCGCTGAACCCGTGCAGCTCGAAACTGTCATCATTGCCGTTCAAAAAGTTGCCGCGGGGCTCGCCGTTCTCATGCACTTCCTGGACGTTGAACACCCGGATCAGGTAATTCACCCGGTCGGTCGGGAAGGAGGAAGTATTGCGGATGCTGATCTCCACCTTGTTGTAGTCGCCTGAATAGCCGTCGAGCGGACCAATAGACATATCGGCCTTCAGCTGGGCCCTCACCTTTTTATAGAACAAAGCTTCCACCAGCCCATGCGGGGCGGGTTTGGCTTCTTTCTCCAGCCGGATATAATAACGCCCGTCGTTCAGGAACTGATGCGGCGGATTGCTGCTTTGCGGCACTTCGAAGATGAAATAATTGCCCTCTTCGCCCCGTATCTCCTGTATCCTTATTCCCTGGGGCCAGGGGACAATATTGGCACCTATCAGACCAAATATCCAGTTCTTATCGCGGAAACCCGAGGGTATCAGCCTGCCCTGGCAGATGCGGCGTTGCATCCTTCCGGCCTTCTGCAGTTTTCGCTCTTTCGGACTGCCTACTATGATCAACCCGCCCTCGGTATTCAAAAAAGCACATACCTCCTTGAAGATGCTGTTGATCTTGACCTGCCCGCTTTTGAACTCCAGCACGGACGATTCTTCCCGGGGGGTTGAAAAATATTCAGTCAAATCCTCCCGGGTGATCTCATAAAGATCTTTGCCCAATATTTGACGCGCCAGGTTCATAACTTCTAAAATATACAACAAAATACGGACAGTCAAATGTTTTCTGCCGACAAAACTTCCTTACATATCCGCATGTTATATAAACGCTATTGCATGGTGCATAGTATAGCTGTCTTCCGTCGGGTGATTCATCGGGGAGGATGGCCACCTCCCCGGTGCCTTTCCCTAAGTCTACATATCAGTCGGCATGCGACAAAAGCCAATCCCTGAACGACTCATAATGTGCCGGCATAGGCACCGACCGGCCCGGCTTGCTCATCATTTCACTCAGATAGGGTGGCAGGGCTACCTCATCTTCTATGCAGGGGTCAACGGTATCCTTAAACTTAGCTGGGTGGGCTGTCTCCAGGAAAACACCCGTTTCACCGGGTTGAAGATGGTGGCGGCATCCCAGGTATCCAACGGCTCCGTGGGGGTCGAGCACGTAACCATCTTCACGGTAAACCTGGCTGATGGCATCCCTTGTCTGCCGATCATCGGAGACATGGTATCTTACCCTTTCCCTGACCCTGCAGGGGTCGTGACCAAACATCTCTGCTATCCGCACGAAATTGCTGGGATTGCCTACATCCATGGCGTTGGAGATGGTCCTGACAGCCTGCCTGGGGCGATACTCCCCTGAGTCCAGGTAATCGGGGAAAACCCGGTTGACGTTGGACGAGGCAACAAAATATTCAACTGGCAAACCCATCCTCCAGGCCATCAACCCGGCCGACAGGTTGCCATAGTTGCCGCTGGGAACAGAAAAGACGACCTTGCGGTTATCAGAACCAGCCAGTTGGCTCCAGGCCCAGAAATAGTAAACCATCTGCGGGATGAACCGCCCGATGTTGATAGAGTTGGCCGAGGTGAGGTTCATCCGTGAGGTCACCTCATCATCGGCGAATGCCTGTTTGACCAGCTTCTGGCAATCGTCGAAGGCACCCTCCACCTCCAGGGCCTGCACGTTGCCACCCACCGTCGTGAGGGTCTTCTCCTGCAAACTACTCACCTTGCCTGATGGATAGAGCAAAACCACATCAATACCATCTACGTTGTGGAAGCCCTGGGCCACGGCACTGCCCGTATCTCCCGAGGTGGCCACCAACACGGTGATCCTGCGGCGGAGGTGGCGGGAAAATTTTTTAAGCACCTCCGAGAGGAAACGCGCCCCCACATCCTTAAAAGCCAGCGAAGGTCCGTGGAAAAGCTCCAGCACGAACAGCTGCTTTTCCAGTTGCTTCAAGGGTACGGGGAAATTAAAAGCCGAGTGGCAAACATCGGACAGCTCATCGTGGGTGAGATCGTCTTCAACGAAAGGCTGGAGCAAGGGGACGGCCAGATGTGCCAGGGATGAAGCACCGGCCCCCTCGGGAAAACCCCGCGGCAGGGCGGGTATCTGCTCCGGAAAATAGAGTCCCTGCCCGGAAGCTGCCCCCTGTAAGACAGCCTGACGGAAAGATACTTTTTCTGCGGGCTGGTTGATGTTGTAAAATTTCACAGGAACCTCTTTTTTGTTCAACAATCATTTGTGCCTGCATAAAACCTGCTTCATCCCATCCTTCCCCGCCGCCAGCCCCAGGTAACCATAGCACCACGAGGAATTCAGCCATCCCTCTCCAGCTATCCTCTGGCTACTGCCCGGCAGCACCCATACCTGGATCATCATCTACTATATAAGCTCCCTGTGGGTTTACCGGTGAAACATACGTCTGAAAAGGAACCTGGGTTGTTTCATAGGATGCTTCCATGGCCTTGCACACCGCGTGGGCTTTCTCCTCTCCTTTACAAAGGGCCATAACAGAGGGTCCCGACCCCGAGATGGAACAATTGAGGGCTCCTTCCTGCAGGGCGGTTTCTTTGAGCTCATAGTAGCCGGGAATGAGCCGGGAGCGGACAGGCTCCACAATCACATCCTGCATGGAGCGACCGATCAGCTCGTAGTCAGACCGGTAAAAGCCGGAAATCAGGCCGGCCACATTGCCCCACTGACATACAGCATCCTTAAAAGGAACCGACTCCGGCAGCATCTTGCGGCTGGTCTCCGTGCGCACCTCTATCTGTGGATGGAGCAGCACCGTCCACAGTTCTGCCGGGGGATCGATGCGTATGACATCCAGGGGTTCGTAGCTGCGGATGATGGTGATGCCGCCCAGTATGGCGGGAGCTACATTATCGGCATGACTGCTGCCCGAGGCCATGGCTTCGCTCTCTGCTGCCAGCTCAACCAACTGCATCTTGCTCATCGGGCTTCCCATCCACTTGTTGGCTGCCACCAGGGCAGCGGCAGAGCTTGAAGCACTGGAACCCACACCGCTGCCGGGTTTAACACCCTTGTGGATCTCCACCTCCAGGGCATAATCCACCTCCAGGCGCTCAAAAAATTTCATCAGGGCAAAGGTGGCGGTGTTTTTCTCCGGCAGCCAGGGCACACCCGTATAGCCGGTAATGCCGGCAATGCGCATGCCGGGCGTATCACTTTTCCTGAGAAGAACCGTGTCGCCCGCATCACGGATGGGAAAACCTATGATGTCAAAACCGCTCCCCAGGTTGGACACTGTGGCCGGCGCATAAGCTTTTATGGTTTCCTGTCTTTTCATGCTGGTATTGCTTCCCGTGCAATGTTAAGAAAATTATGAAACACATCCAGCCACCAGCCCGCCAAATTTGCCAGGGTCATTACCTTTTTTCGTCCTTTTTTCTCAGGTAACCCCGCAAGGCAATATAGGTAAGTATTCCCACGACCATGTTGGCCACAAAGGCCGACCAAAAGACACCGTTAAGGTCCCAGTACACCGAAGCCAGCCAGGCCAGGGGTACATACAGGCCAAACATCCTCAGGGCGGTCAGACCGGCAGAAGGCATGGGCTTGTTGATGCCGTTGAACACATTGACCCCCACCATCAAGATGCCCTGGAAGCCATAGCTGAAAGAGACGATCAGCAGGTACTGTGCGGTGATGCGCACCACCTCCCCATCGCTGCTGAACACCCCGGCAATGGGTTCGGCCCAGAACTGGGCCACGATGAAAAGCAACATACCCCAGGCCAGGGCCACCAGCACGCCTACATTGAAACCACGAACCAGGCGCCCTGTCTTGCCCTTGCCCCAGTTCTGACCGGCAAAGATGATCATCACCGAGCCCAGGGCATTGACAAGGATCAGGGAAAACATCTCCATCCTGGAGACGACACCAAAAGCGGCCACCGCCTCTTCCCCGAATTTCGAAACAATGCGGGTGACGATGCCGATGGAGAGGGGCGTGATCAAAATGCTGGCCGCCGCCGGTCCGGCAATATAGAGTATCTTGCGCCAGGTACGTACCACCTCCCTGAAACGTGGCAAATAGATGGTAAGCAGCTTCTCACGGTGGATCAGCACATAGAGGGTCAGCACCATGCCGGTACCCCGGCCGATCACCGTAGCAATGGCTGCCCCCTTGATCGAGAGCATGGGAAAAGGGCCATATCCCAGTATCAGGAAAGGATCGGCGATGATATTCAGGATGGCCGAGATGGTCATGAACATGCCCGGTGTGAAAGTATCGCCCGTGGCCCTTATGGTGTTGTTGCCCACCATCGGGATCACCACCACCAGCATGCCCCAATACCACACCCGCATATAATCCTCGATGAGCGGGAGAATATCTTCCGACGCCCCCATGGCCCGGAACAACGGCTCGATGGTCAGCTGCCCGACGGCCACCATCACAGAGACAATCAACAACCCCAGCAGGATCGCCTCGGTGGCATAACGGGCCAGCACCTGACGGTCCTGGCTTACGATGGACCGCGATATAAGCGAGGAAGTGCCGATGCCCACGCCGAGGGCCAGGGCATTGATCACCATCACCACGGGGAAAGTAAAACCCATGGCAGCCAACTCATCCACCCCCACCTTGCCTATGAAATAGGTGTCGGCCAGGTTGAACATGACCATGCCCATGATCCCCATGATCATAGGCCAGGTCAGCTTCATCAGCAACGGGAAGATGGCCCCTTTGGTCAAATCATGCTGACGCAGTTTCATGGCCCCTCCTCGCTTCTGAGATGATGACGTGTATTCCCGAGCATTCTGTTCAGCAGTTCAAAGGCCTGCTCCTGCTCCTTTTCATTGAATCCATCAAGGAAGATGCGGGG
>CAJXLE010000166.1 GCA_913055895.1 uncultured Bacteroidota bacterium
ATCCAGCGTTTTTCCGGCAAAACCATCGTCGTCAAGTACGGCGGCAACGCCATGGTGGACGATGCGCTGAAAAACAGCTTTGCCCGCGACATCGTGCTGATGACCCGCGGCAAAACATTTGTTGCCCACAATGTGAATTTTGACTACAGCTTTTTGCGCAAGGAGTTCCAGGAGCTGGGCTATGATTTCAGGAGGCAGAAGCTTTGTACCGTTCAGCTTAGCCGTAAGATATTACCGGGAAGAAGATCCTACAGCCTGGGAAAGATTTGCCGGGACGTGGGCTGCCACATAGACGACCGCCACCGGGCCTATGGCGATGCACGCGCTACAGCCATGCTTTTTACCCACCTGATGGCGGTGGAGCAGGAGGGCACCCGAGGTTTGCCCGGGGGCATGTCGGAGCTGGAGATCATACGCGACCTTCCGGAGAAAACAGGTGTGTATTATTTTTTCAACGATCAGGGCGAGGTCATTTACATCGGCAAAAGCAAGAACATTAAATCCAGGATTTTGAGCCATTTCCAGGATGCCAGCAACCGGAGGAGCCGCAACATGCTGGAGCAGATCCACGATATTACCTGTCAGATCACCGGGAGTGAGCTGGTGGCCCTTTTAAAGGAGTCGCACGAGATCAAGCAATACAAGCCTATGTTCAACAGAAGGCAGCGCAGGGGCTCCACCGATTTTGGGGTGTATCATCATTACGACCAGTCGCAGTACCTCCGTTTTCAAGTCAAAAAAAACCAGGGGCAAAACGGGCTGGTGGCTTCCTTCTCATCATACCGTGAAGCCCGCAGCTATCTGTTCCATCTTTGCGAGCAGCATGGGTTGTGTCAGAAACTTTGCGGCTTATATGAATCGGCAGGTGCATGTTTTTATTACCATGTCAACCAGTGTGCGGGGGCCTGTGTGGGCAAAGAAAAGGCAGAAGTCTATAACAGGAGGGCACGCTCTGCCATTGAACAACTCAACCGGGAGTACACCAGCTTCTATATTCTCGAGCCCACAACGGGCGACCACCAGATGGCTGTTGTCAAGATCGAGGACAACCAATACCGGGGATACGGTTTTATTGAGAAAGAAGGCTCACTTGCTTTCCCACCGGAAATATTGGATGATGTGATACACCCTTTTCCCGACAACCAGGATGTTCAGAGAATCCTTAGAAACTATCTGCGTACGGGTAAACATTACCACATTGTGCCGTTGTAACCCACAAGTCTTAATCCTGAATCAATCCAGTTACAATCCAATGGCCCTTGTCGCCATATCCCTCCCCTGTTTTAATATCTCATCCATGCCATGGGATCATTTGCCAATGGCATAATCCAATCCAAATTAGAAGCTACAAGACGATTATTTGAAGGCTTTTAACAGGGAGGTGTTGATTTTCTTTTTATTATTGGGTATTTTTAGGGCAATTTAATAGCTATGACACGCCAAATCCGCATCATCTTGCTTATAGTTTTTGTGATGTTGCTCAAATCCTCTGCTGGACAGGAGTCCTTGAGGGTGCTGGGGGAAGTTTTTATAGATGATGGAGGATTGGACAATGTCTCCATCCAGGTGAGGGATACCAGTTCTTTGCTGAACACCTATTATACGGAAGCATCGGGCAACTTTGATTTTAAATTGGCATATGGTAAGCAATACACCATTCGTTTTTACCGAAAGGGATATATCTCCAAGACAGTTTCCATCAACACCCATATCCCTGAAGACCTGGACCCGACACTCCAGCAGCTGGTACTGATCAACGTGGAACTTCTCAGACAATTCAATGAATATGGTGGGGAGAAAAAGCCACTGGGCAATATCTATTTTAGCAGGATAACCGAGGAATTCACCTATGAGTCGAGGTATTCCGACAATGCCACCACCGGCTTTGAAGTTTCCGGCACCGATATACAAATATCACATTTTCTTGCCGATGATGAAGCCACGCTCCAGACCGTTGATGGCGAAGAAGATATACCACTGGAGGGTAAGCTGGAGCTGAAGGATCAGATCATCCCCGAGGAGGCCGAAGAACTTGCGGATTACCAGGACCGTGAAACGACCGGGGTTGGCGACGAAGGAGGCGCTTCCAGCCCTGCTGTTTCGGGAGAGAAAAGCACAAAGGCACCGGCCTGGAAAATTCGTTTTTACCGTACCATTGTTCAAAAGAGAAATGAATTTCTTGGAGATGATCCTCAACATGTCGACCTGCACAAAGATCTTCCCGGTCTCGGCGAACTTGACCACAAACTGCCATTCGACACTGCCATCAGCCATTATGAACGCCAGGGCATAGATGTTACGGAGGTGATCATCAATGATACCGAAGAGCTTGATGTTTATCACCGGGTGAAGCATCAATGGGGGGCTGTGTTTTATTTTAAGAACTACCGACCGGTTACCAGAACGATTTATGAGATGGGAATCGACATGTCTGAAAAGCAGGCCTCCATGTCTCCATGATCCCTGGCTATTCATAAGATAGGGAAAAAGACTGACCAATGGATGAAACAGATAAAAAAGCCCACCATGATGAACAAGCATCTTGTAATGATATTGATCCTTTGCCTTTCCTGGAGTGTAAATGGCCTTTCACAGAAAAAAATACTCCGCGATCATGGCATCCGGGTAGGTGTGCTTCCTACCGGCGAGAATAATGCGATCACCGACGCAGAAGGGGTAGAGGTTGGCCAGGTTACCATTATGCGCGGCGACAGCATACGCACTGGTGTCACTGCCATACTGCCCCATGGTGGCAACATTTTTCAGGACAAAGTGCCGGCAGCTGTTCATGTGGGGAATGGTTTTGGCAAGCTGGCCGGTGTCACCCAAATCAGGGAGCTGGGAACCATCGAGACACCTGTGGCGTTGACCAACACCCTGTCGGTGCCTGTGGCAGCCAATGCTTTAATTGACTATACCCTGTCCCTGGAAGGCAATGAACAGGTAAGATCGGTGAATCCGGTGGTGGGGGAGACCAATGACGGCTGGCTCAATGACATAAGGGGAAGGCATGTGGAAGAAGAACATGTACTGGAGGCGATAGAAAATGCCCGGGGAGGCAATATTGAGCAGGGTGTTGTGGGTGCCGGCACCGGTACCATATGTTTCGGTTTTAAAGGCGGTATTGGCACTTCTTCCCGCAAACTGCCCGGTAAGGCCGGCGGGTATACCGTGGGGGTACTCGTGCAGTCGAATTTTGGAGGGGTGCTGAGCGTTGCCGGGGCACCTGTTGGGAAGGAGCTGGACAGGTATTATATGAGTGACAGGTTGAATGATTCACCTGACGGTTCCTGTATGATTGTGGTGGCCACCGATGCCCCTGTTGGATCCAGGAACCTGGAGCGGCTGGCCCAAAGGGCCATGTTGGGATTGGCCCGCACCGGCGGGATCTCTTCCAACGGAAGCGGTGATTATGTGGTTGCCTTTTCTACCCACGAGAAGGTACGGATATCTTACAGGGATGACACGAATTATCGTTCAGTAAAACTGCTCAGAAATGATGCCATGTCGCCACTTTTCATGGCTGTCATTGAAGCCACGGAAGAAGCCATACTCAACTCGCTTTTTGCTGCCACCACTGTGACAGGTCGCAACGGACACACCACCGAAGAGCTGCCCGAGGACAAGGTGCTCGAGATACTTGACAGGTATGGAATGAAAACCACCACAGCCAGGTAGTGATGAAGATGATAGGTATAGTGGGAGGGGTGGGTCCCTATGCCGGTGTGGACCTGGCCCGTAAGATCTTTTCCCAGACCCGTGCCGGCAGGGACCAGGACCATCTGCCAGTGGTCCTCCTCTCGGTGCCGGGAGTCGTTGCCGACCGCACCGAGTATTTGATGGGGCGTGCGGCAGAAAACCCGGCCTATCCGGTAAGCCGACTTATCCTGAACCTGGAGCGATCGGGTGCTACTGTGGTGGGCATACCCTGCAACACCATGCATGCCCCCGAAATATTTGAGGTGATAGAAGATCAGCTTAAGCAACAAGGCTCGCGGGTGGTGGTTTTAAACATGATCGGGCAGGTGGTGGCTTTTATCGGGGAGCACCACCCCCACTGGCACAAGATAGGTGTGCTCTCCACCACGGGTACCTGGAAAAAACAGCTTTATGCACATGCCCTGGCTGCTGCCGGCTTTGAGCCTGTCGTGCCCCCGGATGATATACAACAGCAGGTGCATGCGGCTATCTATGATCCCTGGTATGGGGTAAAGGCCAGGTCCAGTCCCGTCACCGATAAAGCCCGGAACCGGTTGCTGGAGGCGGTCGCTTTTTTGCATGAAAAGGGAGCTGAAGCGGTTGTGCTGGGTTGTACGGAGATGCCCTGGGCCCTTCCTTACCAGGCTGTTGAAGGGGTGCCCCTTCTGGATGCCAATCTCATACTGGCCCGTGCCCTGATCGGGCACAGTTACCCCGACAGGCTTGGTCCGATCGAAAAGATTCCGTAGACTTCCACCTGTGGCTACTCGCGGTATGTGATGCGGTAGATGGCATTGCCGTAATCATCGGATACCAGCAGGGATCCGTCGCGGAGCTGCACGATGTCAACCGGCCGACCCCATACCTGCTCGCCCTGAAGCCATCCGGTGGCGAAAGGTTCATAGGACTGTGCACTGCCATTTTCTACCCCTACTTTCATGATCCGATAACCGATTTTTTCCGAGCGGTTCCAGCTGCCATGCTCGGCAATAAGGACCTGGTTCCTGTAGGATTCAGGGAGCATATGGCCGGTATAAAAAATCATGCCCAGGGCAGCTACGTGGGGTCCCAGTTCCTGCTCAGGGGCAGTGTAATCGCTGCAGCTCTTGCCTTCTCCGTAGCGTGGATCGGAGATGTCTTCACCATGGCAATAGGGATAGCCAAAATGCATGCCCGCATCTGTGGCCTTGTTCAGTTCATCCGGCGGCATGTTGTCGCCCATCATGTCCCTTCCGTTGTCGGTGAACCACAAGTTACCGCTTTCGGGATGCCAGGTGAAACCAACCGTGTTGCGGATGCCTTCGGCATATATCTCCATGTTGCTGCCATCGGGATCCATCCGGGTGATGGTGGCGTAAATGTCCTGTTCGGGATCGCATATGTTGCAGGGTGCCCCCACAGGTACATACAACTTACCGTCGGGGCCGAAGGCAATGTATTTCCAGCCATGGTGGCGGTCGGTGGGATAATCACCATATATGACACTGTAGGAGGGTTGCTCATCATAATGGTCCATGATGTTTGGAAATTTAAGGATGCGGTTGACCTCGGCCACGTATAGGTCGCCCTGATGATAAGCCACACCGTTGGGCATCTTCAGGCCTTCTGCTATGACATGCCTTTCATCCGCTTTGAAGTCGCCATCGGTGTCGCGCAACAGATAAACCTTGTCCTCTGTGCGGTTGCCGACAAAAATGTTGCCTTTCGGTCCTCTGGCCATGGAGCGGGCATCATCAAGGCCGGTGGCATAGGTGTCGATATGAAAACCGTCCGGCATCTCAATAAGATCCAGGTACAGCTTTCCGTCCTGAATATCTTCGGGTGCATTGACGGTTCTTTCTTGCTGTCCAAAAGCAAAGGAGCTGAAAAGGACAGCGATCAGTAAAAAGGGAGTGGCAAATGTTTTTGTCATAATTATGATGTTTTTGTTGTTTTTTGTTCAAATCCCCCTGTTTGCCAGGATAAGTGCCATTTGATTATATTCTGGTTCATTCATTGCGCACATGGAGCTTACAAGATCAAATAAGCATCTCTTTTTGTTATGTTCATGATCATTTTGCCATGCTAAGTGCCATTGGCTCATAAAGGAAAATGACAACCAAATGCAATTTAAGTTTTTCATCCGGAGAACAAAATCACTCGCCGATCGTTCATTACGACCTCCTGTTTTTTGATGTGTGGAAGTACTATATACCTTTCCCTTGATTTTTGTGTATATTTGGAATTCAAGCGGATGGAAATTCGCGAAGTGGTAGGTTCCATCTGGAAAATAGATGAATCGCAAGCTATTCCAATGAAACCTGCATCCAGCAACCTGCACAACAAGGACATGATTATTCATGCAGGTTCCATACGGCCAAATAATAAATAAAAAATAACCTTATGAAATCCTACAACAAGATTCTTACCCTGGAGAACGAGATGGAAGCACAAAGGCTTTCCTCCATACTTGATCAGGAGGGTATTCCCCATGTGGTGCGTTCCTACCACGATTCGGTTTATGATGGCATCTTTCAAACGGTAAGGGGTTGGGGCCACCTGGAAGCCCCGGAGGAACACCGTGAAAAAATACTCTCCATCTACGACCAGATGGGAGAATAACATGATCATTCTAAAAGATCATAGGGTTCATGGGAATACATCACATAGGACGTAATGCCCTGGGCAACATAAGCCGTACTTTTAGGTTTATCTACCGGCATTCGCCCCGATGGACAGTGCTGCATATTGTAACTGCCACTTTGATGGGCTTGCTGCCCCTGGGATTGATCTATCTTATCAAACTGCTGGTCGACGAGGTCACCGCAGCCGTGGAAAAAGGTGCGGCAGGTCCCGGACTGGAAGGTATCATTTGGATCATAGTGGCCACGGGCATCGTTTTCTTCCTGAATTCTGCCCTGGGTTCGTGGTTCAACTTTATCAAGGAAAAGCACACCCGTCAAATCGAGGACCTGATGTTCGAGAAGATTCAAAACAAAGCATCCAGCCTTGATTTAGAGTATTTTGAAGATCCCCACCACCACGACATCATTTTCCGGGCCGAACAGGAGTCAAAATACCGGCCCCAGCAGATCATTACCGGGTTGGTGGCCGTCATACAAAATGCCATTTCGCTACTTACCGTGGCCTTCATGCTATCGTCCCTGAACTGGCTGATCATCCTGGTGCTGGCAGTAGCCGTTCTCCCGGCGGTATATGTGAAATTTCGCTATAATGAGCGCAACTACCGACTTTTCAGAAGTCACACGGAAGATCTTCGCAAAACATTTTATTTCAACCGCGTCCTCACTGAAAAAGGGTTTACCAAGGAATTGCGCTTGTTCGGCCTGGCCCCTTACTTCAGAAAGCAGTTCGTGCATTTCCGCGATAAGGTATGGAACCGCAAATACAATCTGCTTCGCAGGAAAACACTTGATGAAACTTTCAGCCACCTGGTGGCAGCTGTGGCCATCTTTGGTGCTTTCGCCTGGCTGACAAGAGATGCCATGCAGGGGGCGATTACCATCGGATCGCTGGTGATGTATTTTCTGGTCATCAGAAGGGGATTTACCATTTTAAAAAGCCTGATGGACGGCTTTTCCAAATTGTATGAACAAAACCTGTTCTTGGACAACCTCTTCGAGTTTCTCAACCTGAAACCAAGGGTGGTGTCACCATCTGTCGATCAACAAAAGGTTGGACACCCCATTGAGATCACCCTGGAGGGTTTGGATTTTCGTTACCCCAATACGCACACGACGGTGCTAAAGGACATCAACCTCCATATTCCTGCCGGAAGCACCGTTGCTTTTGTGGGGGAGAACGGGGCTGGCAAGACCACCCTGATCAAGTTGCTTTGCCGTTTTTATGATCCCACCCGGGGAGCCATTGCCTTCAATGGTAAAGATCTCAGGGATATGTCCAAGGAAAAGGTGTTTGACAACGTCAGTGTGATGTTCCAGGATTTCATTCATTATCACCTGACAGCCGGGGAGAACATATGGTTTGG
>CAJXLE010000167.1 GCA_913055895.1 uncultured Bacteroidota bacterium
TAAACGGCACCATCATTGTGGGCCGCGACATAGCCCATGCCAAGCTCAAAGAGCGCCTCGACAATGGTGAAGACCTGCCCGAATACTTCAAGGAGCACCCGGTTTACTATGCCGGTCCGGCCAAAAAGCCCGAAGACATGCCCTCGGGGTCGTTCGGTCCCACCACCGCCGGCCGCATGGACCCCTACGTCGAACCCTTCCAGAAGCACGGCGGCAGCATGGTGATGATCGCCAAAGGCAACCGCAGCCAGCAGGTGACCGACGCCTGCCAGAAATACGGTGGATTCTACCTGGGAAGCATAGGCGGTCCGGCTGCCATACTGGCCCAGGAAAACATCACCAACGTCGAACTACTGGAATATCCTGAGCTGGGCATGGAAGCCATCTACAAAATCGAAGTGAAGGACTTCCCGGCTTTCATCCTGGTCGACGATAAAGGCAACGACTTCTACAAGATGGACTGAATTAAACGGTTCAAGCCGTTGAAAGTTGAAATGGATGAAGGAGGAAAGCAGCTGAAAGTAAAAAGCAGCTGAAGATTCTAGCGGTTGAAAGTTCAATAAAATGAAAGGTTTTAGGTTAAACGCTGGAGATGCTTATCTTCAGCGTTTAACTTTTTAACCATCACGGTACCTTTTAATGGCAGGGTTGTCTTCCCGCATATTTGCATAAATTATGAAGACATTTTCCGGGACAAATCACGAGGCAACCCTTTCAACCTTCAACCGCTCTCAACATTAAACCATCAACATTCAACCGTTCATAGCAGTTGTTTGTTGTTACATAAAAAAACATGCAACACAGAACAGAGTACGACACCCTGGGTCCGGTTAAGGTGCCCGCCGGAAAATATTGGGGAGCCCAGACGCAGCGGTCCCTTGAGAATTTCAGGATCGGCCCCCGGGCTTCCATGCCCATAGAGATCATTCATGCCTATGGATACGTAAAAAAAGCTGCAGCCATCGTCAACCACAAACTGGGCGTTTTATCCGCCGGTAAGAGCGACCTGATTGCGAAGGTGTGCGACGAGATAACACGGGGAGAGCTGGATGATCAATTCCCCCTGGTGGTATGGCAGACAGGCTCGGGATCCCAAACCAACATGAATGTCAACGAGGTCATCGCCAACCGGGCCCATGTGCTCAATGGGGGAACACTGGGTGAAGGTGAACGTCCGCTCCATCCCAACGACGACGTCAACAAGTCGCAATCCACCAACGATACTTTTCCCACCGCCATGCACATTGCGGCATACCAGGTGCTCCATGAAAACACCATCCCGGCGCTGGAAGGATTGCGCGATGCCCTGGGAGAAAAAAGCAGGGAGTTCATGAACATCACCAAATCGGGACGCACCCACATGATGGATGCCACACCGCTGACCCTGGGCCAGGAGTTTTCCGGTTACCACGCCCAGGCAGATCATGGTCTGCGCGCCCTCAAAACCACCCTGGACCACATCACCGAACTGGCAATGGGGGGTACGGCCGTGGGCACCGGGTTGAACGCCCCGGAATACTTCGACCGGGAGGTGGCTGATGAGATAGCCCGCATGACAGGCTTTCCTTTCCGCACCGCCGAAAACAAATTCGAAGCCCTGGCCTCCCATGATGCACTTGTCGCAGCCCATGGTGCACTCAAGACAATAGCAGGCAGCCTGATGAAAATCGGCAACGACATACGCATGCTGGGCTCAGGTCCGCGTGGTGGCATAGGCGAAATCATCATCCCCGCCAACGAACCCGGATCATCGATCATGCCAGGCAAGGTCAACCCCACCCAGGCCGAAGCCCTGACCATGGTCAGCGCCCAGGTGATGGGCAACGACGTGGCCATCAACACCGGCGGTGCCAACGGCCACTATGAGCTGAACGCATTCAAGCCCATGATCATAGCCAACTTTCTGCACTCTGCCCGACTAATAGGCGATGCCGCCCGCTCGTTCAACCACAAATGTGTGGAAGGCATCCGGCCCAACCACCCACGCATCGACATGCACCTGAAAAACTCCTTGATGTTGGTAACGGCCCTCAACAACCACATCGGATATGAGAAGGCTGCAGAAATCGCGAAAAAAGCACACAACGAAAACAAAACCCTCAGGCAGGCAGCCCTGGAAACGGGTTACGTAACCGAAAAACAATTCGATGATTGGGTCGACCCCGGCAAAATGACCCGCACGCAATGACCCCAAGGCTTGCAGGCGGTTGACAGTGTGTTGGTTGACCCGATCTGCTTTGCAACATTTTTTTCAAACAAGTGGTTTCTATATGGAACCCTATAAAAGGTTGTATCGTACAAACTATCAAGAAACAACAGCTCAAAAACCGGATCCTTAAAAGCAGGTCCAGGGAACATCCTAAAAACCCAAACAAACCTCCCGGGGACAGCTCAGGAAAAGGTGGCTGACATCAACCGATTATTCACCCATCAAAACAGGGAAGCTATGAAAAAGGTAAGAACAAGAAAACAAGCCATCATCCACACCCTCAAGGCCATCCGCCACATCTATGAGGAGGTAAGAGAAGGAAAATTTTCTCCCTACTACGGAAGAAAGCTGGCCAACCATTACTGGGAAAAGCTCAACCTACAGGAAAGGGAAATTGCGCGTTATTTTGGGAACAGCTCTGACTCGATGGAGCTTTACAAAGTGCACAAATCATCCCTCGACTGGCTGTTGGGAAGAAGGAAAGGCGAGTGCCTTTATGCGCTCAGGTATTTTGGCCTGATAGGTACGCTGGCGAACCGTTCTAAAAAGAAGGAAGTCAAAAGAGCCTGACAGACGTTGATCCTATAGAGGGTCCACATCAAAGTGGATCTGCAGGCTGCGGAAAGCCGGATCCTTTTTAAGATCATCAGCTTTTTGACGGATGATCTGCTTGGACCGGGCCATGGACCGCTCCTTTTCTATCTTCAGGATCACATGTTTCAGGTAGTAATTTTGTATTCTGCCCACAATAGGGTCCTGCGGGCCCAGCACGCGGTAGCCGAAAACCTGCTGAAGGCTTTTCATCAGCTGCCGTGCGCCATCCTGCAGGACCCCGGTTTTTTTGTGTTTGAGCAACACACGGATCATGCGGTAATAGGGCGGGTACATAAATTCCTTGCGCTCCTGCAGCTGGCTGCGGTACATCTCATAATAATCGTTGTGGATAACCTGTTTGATGATGGGATGTGAAGCCTGGCTGGTCTGTATGATCACCTCTCCCCGTTTTTTCTTTCTGCCCGACCTGCCGCTCACCTGTGACATAAGCTGGTAACTGCGCTCAAAAGCACGAAAATCGGGGAAATTGAGCAGGTTGTCGGCATTCAGCACCCCCACCACGCTTACATTGTCAAAATCGAGCCCCTTGGTAACCATCTGGGTGCCCACCAGGATGTCGATCTCCTGGTCCTCAAAAGCCTGGATGAGCTTCTCATAGGCGTGCCGCGCACGGGTAGAGTCCAGGTCCATCCGCTTGATCCGGGCATCGGGAAAATACAGCTGTATCTCGTCCTCAACCTTCTCCGTCCCAAAACCCCGGGTGATGATGTTGTGGCTGCCACACGAGGGGCATGTATCAGGAATCTTCTGCGAATAGCCACAGTAATGGCACACCAGGTTTTTCGACTGGCGGTGGTAGGTAAGGCTTACGTCGCAGTGCTTGCACTGGGGTATCCAGTTGCAGTCGGCACACTCCATATAGGGAGCAAAACCCCGGCGGTTCTGAAAAAGTATCACCTGCTCCCTTTGTTCAAGAGCCTGCTGCATGTGTTCCAGCAACAGGGGGGTGAAATGACTGCTCATCTTTTTTTGGCGGCGGGCTTCCAGCACATCGCCAACCAGGATCTCGGGCAGCCTGATGTCCAGGTAACGGCTAAAAAGTTCCACCAGTCCGTACTTGCCCCTGCGTGCATTGTAATAGCTTTCTATGGAGGGAGTAGCTGTTCCCAGCAGCGTTTTGGCCCCGTGCATGCTGGCCAGCATGATGGCCACATCCCGGGCATGGTAGCGGGGCGCCGGGTCAAACTGCTTGTAGGTGTTTTCATGCTCCTCATCCACAATCACCAGCCCCAGCCTGGAGAAAGGCAGAAAAACGGAGGAGCGCACTCCCAGGATGACCTGGTACTGGTTGACGTTCGTCTCGTCGAGGAGCTGGTTGTATATCTCCACCCGCTCGTTGTCGGGAAATTTGGAGTGGTAGACACCCACCTGGTCGCCAAAGACAGCCTTGAGCCGGTGGATGATCTGCGAGGTGAGGGCGATCTCCGGCAAAAGATACAAGACCTGCTGGCCCCGGCTCAGATGCTCGCGGATCAGTTGGATGTATATCTCAGTCTTGCCGCTCGAAGTAACCCCGTGAAGCAGCACAACCCCTTTATCCTGGAAATGCCCGACAATGGAATCATAAGCCTGTTGCTGGTCCCCGGTCAGTGCCTTGACCGGCTCTTCTTTTTCTCCGTTGCCCACGGACAGGCGGCTCACCTCCTGCTCCTGTTCGGTCAAAATGCCCTTGCTGACCAACGATTTGACCACCGATGAGCTGGCAGAAACCTCGCGCAGGAAAGCCTGCTTCTTTACGCTGTGATGCTGTCCATTGCCATTGTTGCGGGCCCGGCGGATCATATGCATCACCACTTCAACCTGCCGGGGAGCGTTCTTAAGTTTTTCGAAAACGTCGTTCAGGGCATTATCATCATCGGGGGAGAAGTTCAACGCCAGGAAAGAAACCTTACGCGGCTTATAGGTGTCCTTCAACTTCTCTTCCACCGACAGGGCTCCCTTCTGCATCAGGCTGTGCACAAGGGGCAGTACATCCTTACGTCCGGTCTTTTCGGTGAGGTCTTTCAGTCCCGCCACCTTTTCATCCCTGAGAACCTCCAGCAAAAGGGCTTCCTTATCGGTAAGATCGACCTGTTGGGGATCAAAAGATGTATGGTACACCACCTTGGTCTCGCTCTCCAGCTTCAGTCCCGAAGGCATGGCCGCTTTATACACATCTCCCGGCGTACACATATAGTAACTGGCGATCCACTCCCACAACCTCAGCTGATGTTCATTAATGACAGGCTGGTCGTCGAGCACCGTTTGTACGGGCTTGGTCCGGTAGCCTTCGGGCTTGTGATGATGCAGGCGACGGATGATGGCAGAATAATACTTGCGCCGGCCAAACTGCACGATCACGCGTTTGCCCCTGGCCACGTACGACTGCAGGGCCGGGTCCACGTGGTAGGTGAAGGCTCCCGGCAAAGCCAGTGGTAACAACACATCCACATATAGACCCTCTGCCTTCATTTAAATAAAGTTTGTTGATATTTGATCAAATCTGCCTGGCCCGGCCGGACAGGTTGCTTCAATACCCCGAAGCCGTCGGTCGGGCGGCAAGGGGCGGTACCAAACGCCACGAATGGTTATATCGACAGGATATCCTGTATATCCACCAGGCGGCGGTTCACATCCTTATGGTGCTTGATGGTACGGTTGAAGGGGATGTGCACCACCTCCCTGTTCATCAAACCCACCATGATGCTTTTCTGATCATCGAGCAAGGCTTCCACTGCTGCAACGCCCAGCTGGCTGGCGATGACACGGTCGAAAGCTGACGGCGAACCACCCCGCTGGATATGCCCAAGCACGGTGACGCGTATGTCATAGCCTTCGAACTCCTCTTTCACCTGTTCGGCTATGTTAAAGGCACCTCCTGTCTCATCTCCCTCGGCCACCAGGATGATGTTGCTGAGCTTGCGGCGTTTGTTATCAGCCTCCAGATGTTCGCGCAAGGAGGCGGTATCGCGGTTGATCTCTGGTATCAGGATGGCCTCAGCACCGCAGGCAATGCCGCTTCGCAGGGCCAGGAAGCCCGCATCCTTGCCCATCACCTCGATAAAAAACAACCGGTTGTGGGAGCTGGCTGTGTCTCGTATCTTATCAACAGCTTCCACAATCGTGTTCAGCGCAGTGTCGTAGCCAATGGTATAGTCGGTGCCGTAAAGATCATTGTCGATGGTACCGGGAATACCCACCACCGGAAGGTTCTGCTCCAGGGAAAATTTCCGGGCCCCCTTAAAGGTGCCGTCACCACCTATCACTACAATGCCGTCAATGCCCTCCTCGACGATCATCTCGTAGGCTTGCTGCCGGCCTTCCTCTTTCATGAACATCTCGCTGCGGGCACTCTTGAGCATGGTACCCCCGCGCTGTATGATGTCGCTGACCATATGCGACTTTAGCTTGCGAAAATGCCCGTTGATCATACCCTGGTAGCCATTAAGGATACCTACCACTTCGACACCATGGAAAAGAGCCGTACGTGTCACAGCACGTATGGCTGCGTTCATTCCAGGAGCATCACCTCCTGACGTCAATACTCCTATTTTTTTCATTTTTGCCATAAAATCAATGTCTTATATATTCTCTCATACCATATCTTGCCGCTTCCCGGCGCTAATCAACCGCCCGGGGATGCAACCCTTCCGGTATATAAAAAATCATCCTTTGCTCAGCCGGAACTGCAAAGATAAAATCAATCATGAACAAAACATGCGATTGGTTTACAAATATCCTGCTATAAATAATTATGGCTGTTCATGCGCCCGGCCCCACTTATTCTCGATGGTGGCCAGGGTCCTTTCTAGTTGCTCCTCTCGGCTAAGGTGGCTGTTGTCAATGACAACGGCATCATCTGCCTTTCGCAGGGGACTCTCCTTGCGCGTTTCATCTATATGGTCGCGCTCCTCAACGTTGCTTTTCACCTCTTCAAAGGAAATCGCATAACCCTTTTCAAGGAGCTCATCGTATCGCCGACGGGCACGCACCTCCACCGATGCGGTCATGAAAATTTTTACATCGGCATCGGGAAACACCACCGTACCAATATCCCTTCCATCCATCACCAGGCTGTTGGATAGTGCAAAGGCCCGCTGTTTTTCCACCAGTTTGGTGCGAACAAAACCATAGCGGCTGATCATGCTCACCGAACGGCTCACCTCCATCTGCCTGATCTCTCGTTCCACATTTTCGCCATTCAGAACAAGCGACTGGTCCCTGGAGCTTTGATCAACAAAAAAGTCGATGTCCATCTTTTCCAGGGCTTGCTTCAAACCCCCTTCATCCAACCGCTCTGTTTCCGGATCATACAATCCATGGCGCAGTGCGTAAAGAGTTACTGCCCGGTACATGGCCCCGCTGTCGATATACTTGATGCCATAATGCCGGGCAATATCACGGGCCAGGGTGCTTTTACCTGTTGAAGAATAACCATCAACAGCGACAATCAATGTATCTTGTCTGTTCTTTTTCATCGGTTAAAAAGCATTCAAATCAGCACGAACGGAAAAGTGATGGGTTCCACCGGTCAGGTGGTAGGTGCCCCTGCCATAATTCAGGTACAGGTTAAAAATCTTCAGGCCAAAACCCCAGGAAAAGCCAACAGTGCTAACTTTTGAGCCTATCTTCATCTCCTGGCGCCGCCTGTAGTTATACCCTGCCCGCAGATAAAAATGTTCCAGCGGGATGAACTCAACGCCAAATATCATGTGGCGCATCACCTGGTCGAAAAAACCTCCCGTCTGGTCTGTTCCCTGGTAATAGGTGTAGATCAACTCATTATCGGCGGGTCGGCGATACCCGAGCCTGGGGGTCTCCAGGTGCTGGGCCACGGCCAGGAGCCTGAAGGGAGCGTGGCGGAGCTTA
>CAJXLE010000168.1 GCA_913055895.1 uncultured Bacteroidota bacterium
TTCTGTTTTTGATGTGAAGGATATTCCGGAGATGGTTGTAATGGATGAGCAGCTCCGGCTGGAGGGCAGGGATATAGATCAGGAAAGAATCCAACATCTTCTGGACGAGCTGGAGCAACCCTAAGGGATTGCTTCCTTTGTTGCTGATCAGAATTTCATTTACTCCCTCAGGCAGTTTTATTTATGGGAGAAAAGTTGTATTTTTAATATAGCCAGTCTTTCACTTGAAAATACATCGCCATGAAGAAAATTACCAAAAGAGATGTCAAATTCTTTTTCCTGGGAGTGTTCGCCGTCTTGCTCCTGGAGTTGATCCTGAACTGGGAAGAAAATGTCAGGGATTTTGAGGCCGGGTTTACCGGCGGATACCAGGAAAGCCTGAAGGCTGATTGAGAAAGCTTTGAGTGTTTATCCGATCATGGAGTTTTAATTGGATAATTAAAAGCCAACAGGGAAATCTGTTGATACCCGATCATAAGCCATGGGAGTATCGGAGCGTTTTTTACCATGGTCACAGAAACCTGTCCTTCTTCATCCGGGGAATGGTAAACTGCCTAAAGCAACGCTGATTAAAGCCAAAAGGTGTGATGTCGGCTGCTGTTAACATTTTGGTTTTTAGTTTGTTGTATAAACTAAAAACCGTGATCTATGAAAATTTTTACCCCATTTTTATTGCTTGCTTTGTGGGCGGCGTTGCCCATGACAGTTCAATCGCAAATCACCATTGGCTCCACCCAGGTCGACACCCAGTCGGTGGCCACCGGCCTGGACACCCCCTGGGAGATCCTATGGGGGCCGGACGACCACATCTGGATGACCGAGCGATATGGTCGTGTAAGCCGCCTGGACCCGCAAACGGGGGAGCGTCAGACCCTGATAGATATCGACCAGGTTCATGAACAGGGAGAATCCGGGTTGCTCGGCATGGCGTTGCATCCCGATTTTCAAAACACCCCCTACGTCTACCTGGTATACAACTACCTCTCGGGCTCTTCCATCCGCGAGCGGCTGGTGCGGTATACGTATGACCAGGGTTCCCTGTCTTCCCCCGCCGTGCTGCTCGAGGGAATAGACGGCAGCTCCATTCACAACGGGGCACGCCTGGTGATCGACAGCCTGGATCGCCTGTATTTTACCACAGGAGATGCCGGCAACACGGCGTATTCCCAGGACCTGAATTCGCTCAACGGCAAAATACTGCGCATGAACCTGGATGGCAGCATCCCCGAGGGCAACCCTTTTCCGGACAGCTACATCTATACCTGGGGTCACCGCAACCCCCAGGGATTGGTGATCTCTCCCGCAGGCATCATCTACAGTTCGGAACACGGACCGGCCAGCGATGATGAGATGAACATCATAGAGAAAGGACGGAACTATGGTTGGCCCGATGTGATGGGCTATTGCGATGAGGCTTCCGAGACCACCTTTTGCGAGGATAACAATGTGAAAGAACCCATTGCTGCGTGGACACCTACACTGGCTGTTGCCGGCACCGGCTTTTACCCCCATGAGGCCATCCCCGAATGGACCAACAGCCTGCTGATGACCACCCTGAAGGAATCGGAACTGGTACAGCTTAAACTGAGCGCCGATGGAAAAGAGGTGGTGGAAGAACAGGTTTGGTTTGATCAGTGGTTTGGAAGGTTGCGCGATGTTGCTGTGGCTCCCGACGGGCGGGTATTTGTTGCCGTGAGCAACCGCGACGGCAGGGGCGATCCACGGCCCGGCGACGACCGCATCGTGGAGTTCAGGCCTTCTGAGTCCACTGACAATGCACCCACACCGGATGAAGGCAACTCCCTGCAGGTTTACCCCAACCCGTTCACCAATGCCCTTCGCATGGAGGTTCCCGGAGGCATGACAGGGGGCAAACTTAGTCTTTACGATTCCAAGGGCCGGCTGGTCAGAAGGCAGTTGGCCAACAGCTCGGCAATCATGCTGAACACCCGCAACCTTTCTCCCGGTATATACCTTTTGGTGATACAAAGAGACAACAAAAGAATAAGCCGGAAAGTGGTCCTGAGCAGATAAAAATTTCATTAATGATTATTTAGTCATGGTCGCTTCATTTTATTGAACTTATATGTAAGGAATGGGTTCCGGGGCCGACTACCCTGTAAAGTGCTGCATTTCTAAATTGTTGTGCTTTACAGAAAAGGAGGGAAATCATGAAAAGCATCCGCAGATTGTTCTTGTTTGTTATGTTGCTGGCACTGGCCTGGAGCCAGGCCAGTGCTCAGCAGCAGGACGGCCTGGTGGCCCACTGGAGCTTCGATGCCATGAAGGGGGATACCATCCTGGATGAATCGGGAAATGGCTACCATGGTACCAACTATGGCGCTGAACTGGTGGATGGAATAATCGGGAAAGCCCTGTCGTTTAACGGTAAACAGGACTATGCCCGCATCCCCGGAGACGGCGAAGAGCCGCCGCAAGCTTTGTCGAGGCTTGGAAAAGGAACCATCTCCCTGTGGTTTAAGGCCGATTTTATACCCACCGATTATGGCATCGCCCCCATTTTATATTACGGGGCAGAAGAGCAGTGTGATTTTTTCGATGCGGCCAACAAGGGTTTGATCATCGAGCTCGGCCACAGTCCCGTGCATATGGCATCCGAAAACCTTTACTTCACCATCTGGAAGAACGGCTGTACCTATCCCTCTTTTTGCTACGATTCCAACAGGCCCATACCCGTCAATCAATGGCAGCACCTGGTGGTTGTAGTTGGTGAGGATTACAATACCGGCTATCTCAATGGTGAGGAGATGAAAGACCGTCGTTACAATTTCGGCAATGCTTCCTATTCACAGTTTTTTGCCGATGCCATGGCCCATGAGAAGCTCTGGCTGGGTAAAGGTTACTGGGACAGAACCACCCAGTACTTTGGAGGTGAAATTGATGATATAAGGATATACAGCAGTCCCTTGGATAGCAGCGAGATACAGGAGCTCTACGACATGGGTTCGGATGGTCTTGCAACAAATGTTTCATCTTCGGAGAATAAAAACCCCATGATTTATCCCATTCCGGCCTCCGATTACCTGGTCTATGAAAAGGAAGGTATGAGCAAAGAAGTTGAGGTTCTCAGGGTGCTGGATGTCAGCGGAAGGGTGGTCAAGCAGGATAAAGTGACCCGCGACAGGGGAAGGTTGGATGTCAGTGGTCTTCCCGGGGGATATTACTACGTGGAGTTTTATGGAAAGGGGGCTCGCTTCGGACAAAAAATCCTGGTTCACAACAGCGAAAACCAACCTTTGCCCTAGGTGGCCAGCAAGGATCTATAAAGGTTATGGCCACCCTCGTAAAGGAGAAACCTACCTATCCATTCGCACAGCGATGAAATTTCTCTCCCATCAACACCAGCTTGATCTTCAGGATTCTGAAATCTTTTGCGGCCATTGTCCAGAAATAATTGAATGTAAGAAGGATGACCGCCCCTTTTATTCCGGTTAGCCCGAGCTTTTTCTACAGGCTGTGTGAGGCACCCATCGGGGATGGGCAGCATGGTTGAATTATTCCGGATAAGAAAATCTGACCTCCTGGAGGGCATCGGTTGAAATTTTTGCTGGAAATGTGTAACTTATTGTTTAAATCTTCTTAGCCTCAGGATCCCGGCATAGCAGGTGAATAAGGGTGGTTGGAAAAATTTTGCCGGTGGGCATCGCTTCATCATCTCAAACAACCTCAGCCCATGAAAAGTTTCAATCATCTGCTTTATTGCCGGCAATTCTTTCTGACCAATAAAGAAATTCGCGATTTGCCACACTTTCATTTGCACACCGTAAATGATTTCAGGCTTTACCGGCATCCGGCCCTTACCTTTACGCGAAGGCAGAAAGGAAACAAGAGCCTTGTTTTGCTTGGATCACTTTTTGACTATACGGCCGATTTTCTGTCGAACGGGGACATTCTTGACCGTTTGATCAGGTATGATTGTTTTGAGGATGTTCTGGCTGCCAGTTACCGGTATGCAGGGAGATTCGCACTGATACATCAGCAAGGTGATGAGATCCGCATTTTTCATGATTGCGCTTCCAAAAGGAAAGTCTATTATTATTTTGGCAAAAAATATTTTTGCCTTGGGAGCCAACCGAGGTTGATCGCCCGTTATTTTCAAGCAAAGACGACCAGGGATGAAGACAAAAAGGCTTTTTACGAGCACCAGCCTATGCTGGGACCTGCCAGGGTGAACCTGCTCGGCACCACCAGGTACGATTCCATAAAGGGTTTGCTGCCCAATCATTACCTTGATTTGAAGAGCAGAACCCCTGTGCGGTTTTTTCCATCTGAAAAGCTTCCAACAGTGTCGCTTCAGGAAGGCATCCAACGTGTCTCAGAGGTTCTGAAAGGATATATGGAAAATTTCAGCCACCGCCATCGACTGATGATGGCGGTGACCGCAGGGAATGATTCCCGGTTGCTCATGGCTGCATCCAGAAGCATACATGACAAGGTGTACTACTACGTACACCGTTTTCCGGGTATGGAGGAAGATCACCAGGATATCCGCATCCCCGGGAAAATCTTCGCTCATGTAGGAGGCAGGTTCCATGTGCTCACCTTTCCCCGGGGTGTGGACCGAAATTTCAGAGAAATATACTTCAGGAACAGTGAATTTGCATGTGAGGCCAATCTGCCGGCGATATACCATTCTTTTTACAGAAAGCACCGGGATAAGTTGAATATACCCACCACCCTGAGCGATGTGACACGCAATTTTTTTACGGCCTACCGAAAACCGGTCACACCAGGGTTGCTTGCCCGGATACTGGGGTATAAACAGCTTCCCTTTGTTGTTGAAAATTACGGGCGTTGGTTGGAGCAAGTGGTCCCGTTCGCCGACAAATACGGCTATTCTGTGCTGGATTTGTTCAACTGGGAGGAGAGGTACGGAAATTGGGGCACATACTGGCAGCGGGACAAGGATCTGGCGCAGGAGGAGATGGGACCCTTTAACTCCAGGCTGCTGCTTACTCTGATGTTGGGGGTGCCCTCCAGGTACCGGGATGTTCACACCAACGCTTTTCACAGAATGCTTATCCGCCATATGTGGCCCGATTTGCTCCGCCAGCCTTTTAATCCGAACTGGAAGAAACAAATGAGTTACACCTTGAAACGCATGCATCTTTACTGGCCGGTGCGGAAATTGATCAGGGGGTGGTAGATGTTATAGGTCGCCGACACCTCCCATGAAACCTTCCTGCCTTATAAGGTTAAGTTGCACGATGCCCATGCATGATTTGTGTGATGGTTGCGAAATGTTCATGCCTGGGTGGGATAAGTTCCATTTGACCGCACATGGATCAAAATATAATTGAATGAGGCGTTCTCCGGCGGGATAAGTGGCAGAAGAGCAAAATGTCAAATACAAGATGAACATGCACAAAGTCCCGGGCAGAATGTAACCCGGGACCTTCTGTACCCTTCTTTATTTTTTCCATTCATCGGGCATCCATGAACGGATCAACTCCTTGTTTTCGTTGTACCATTTTTTTGCGGCCTTGTCTTCGTCGTCCATTTCCTCAAAGGTCATCATCAGGTCGGCCAGCACATCCTCGTCAAGGTAAAAGTTGCCCAGAAACTCTTTGAAACCGGGCTTCTCTTTGGTAAAGCCCTTGCGGGTAATGATATAGGCTTTTTCAGTGGGATACACCTTTTTGGGGTCCTCCAGGTATTTCAGATCGTACATGGCCCATTTGTGGTGGGGTTTCCATCCCGTCACAACAACCCATTCTTCCTGGGTGACGGCTTTCTCCAGGCTGGCCATCATGGCCGGACCGCTGGATGTAATTTGCTGATATTTAAGATTGTAAGCTTCAATGGCCCTTTCGGTGTCCTTGTGTATTCCGGCTCCACTGCCGATTCCAATGATTTTGCCGTTAAACTTTTCTTTATTGGCATTCAGCTCGGTAATCGAGTTGATGTCCACATATTCGGGCACAACCAGGCCAGTGGAAGCATAATCAAAGGATACACCGGCTTTGTCGAGTTTGTCACCGTACTTTTCCCAGTATTCGCCATGGGTCTGGGGCAGCCAGGATTCCAGGAATATGTCGCCATCTCCCTTGGAAAGAGATGCATATATCGGTCCCGGTTCTATGAGGATCATCTTTGTTGGGATACCCACCTCCTCCAGGGCCAGCTCGGTGACCTTGGTCATGGCGATGGTTTCAGCCCAATTTCCACTGTATATTACAATCTCCTCTTTTTTGTCCTTTTCGGATGAATTCATGCATGATAAGGAGGCAACCGCCAGTACAGTAATCAATAAAATACTGATAATCAATTGAAATTTTCTCATAAAAAACATTTTTGGTTATTTGTTCTTTGCAAAATTAGGAGGATCTTCCTTAAAAAACAATTTATTCCAATTGAATCCGGGAAATTGATTTTTATTTTTTCCAATTGTGAACATGGAGTCGGGTATGTAAAAAACCTGATTCACAGTCCCAAACCACTGGCAAGCTATAGGATCGATCATCAGTTCATGATCGCCCTGAAAATATCCGGTTAAGATGTTCAATTTGCCAAGACAGAGACAGGTTAAACTTTTTGCCCCAATTGGGAGATGGGGTCTTAGTTGTTACCATAAATTTCAATACGGGCTTCTGGATGAGGCCTCATGAGATCCTGAGCTCATCGAAATAAAAAAAGCGCCCTATGGGTTGTTCAACCCCAAAAGAGCGCTTTGTTTTTTGGATTGGACCAGCCTGTTACCGGCCTTCAATCAAAAGCTTGGTGCCCTGACCCGTTTGACGGATCTTCATGGGTATGGTTTGCATTCCCTGGTTGTAGATGCCCAAGCCATTGCCTTTTTGCTCAATTACACGAGAGATATTGTTGCCATCGATCCGGTCATAGATGATGTTGTCGCTACCTTGCTGAAGGTAATCTCCCTTATTGGAGTTTCCATCTACTTCCAGGCTCATGTAATTGCCATTTCCTTGTCTTTGTGTGGCATCTACCTGGTTGTTCGAGCCATTCATCTGCAGTTGGATGTAGTTCTGGTTTTCTTCGGAGGAGAGCCTGCTGTATTGCTCGTTGTTTTTATCCACACGTCTGAAGTTTTCAGACAGTTCGATTGAATTGCTGTTTTGATCGAATTGGTAAGTATTGCCTTCATTCAGACTGTTGAGCACTTGTTGCTCCATCTTTTGCCTATGGCTTTCATCCTCCTGGCCGTAAGCCGTGTTCAGGGCAACAGCAAACCACAACAAGGAAAAAATCATCAAGATGGCATATGGTTTTACATGTTTTCTCATATCATAATCTTTTAATGATCAGTCCCCAAAAAGGATTGATGATTTTTCCGGTAGGAAAGAAAAGGGAAAGAAGGGCCTCCTTTCCCTTTTCATAACAGCTGATTAGTTGCTTTGGTTGATGGTAGCCGAGTTGCTGCTGCCGTTTTGCAGAACATTGGCTGTATGACCACTACCGGTCTGCATGATGGTGGCTTCATTCAGGCTGCCGTGTACACCAGGACTGTACCTTTGGTCCCAGAGCCCCTGGTCCACAACGGCTTTGTTGCCTGAACCATCCTGGGTGATGTCGACCATGTTTTCATCGCCCGACTGATAGGTCTTGGCCATGTTGTCTCTGCCTATACCGATGACCGCCTCTTTCACCCCTTCCGGGAAACTCACCCGCCGCGGACCGTCGGC
>CAJXLE010000169.1 GCA_913055895.1 uncultured Bacteroidota bacterium
GTGGAGCCCCATAAGATTTCAGAATGACCCTCCTGCAAATATATGATATCGCATGCCATGCACTTTAAAGAAAAATACCTTCCAACCATAAAAACAAAATATCTTGTTGGGTTGTTACGTCTTAAACTATTGTTCATCAATGTCAATCTTTGAAGGATGGGTATCTCCAAAACACAGTTTGCCAGGCTTTCCGAAGGGGAAAAAGCTGCCAGGGCATTGAACGAGGGCAAGCAGATCAGCCGCCGGCGCAACAACAACTACTATGTCAACCTTTACAGCCTGGGGGAGTTCATGGTTGAGGTATGGTACAACACGGCACGCAACCAGATTGAGCGGGTCGATGTTGTGGAGGACACCAGCATCATCGACAAATACATAGATGCGGAGATGAACCGCAAGAACACACAGTAGGAGCATTCCACACCAACGATTCCACTTTGCCTGCCGGATCTTACAGGGCCAAACTTTTTGCTGAAAATTCCTTTCGGGAAGAAAGAACCCACTGCCCGGAGGCCACTACTTGCATGCCTGCCTGATGAAGTTTATTTTTGTTCCCTTTATCATTTTCTCATCAGAACTGCTATATTTGTAGAATTTTAACCAGCAAAATTATACGTCGATGAGTGGACAGTTCAAAGAATATGACAACCTGAACTTATCGCAGGTCAATAAAGAACAGCTAGAGGAATGGGAGAAGCACAAGACCTTTGAGAAGAGCCTGGAATCGCGTGAGGACAATGAGACATTTGTTTTTTATGAGGGTCCCCCGTCTGCCAATGGCGTGCCGGGTATTCATCACGTGATGTCGAGAACCATCAAGGACATCTTTTGCCGGTATAAAACCATGCAGGGCTATCTGGTGCGCAGGAAGGCCGGATGGGACACCCACGGCCTGCCGGTAGAGATCGGCGTGGAGAAAAAACTGGGCATCACCAAGGACGATATTGGAGAGAAGATCTCGGTCAAGGAATACAATGAAACCTGCCGCAAGGAGGTAATGAAATACAAAGATGTGTGGGAGGACCTTACCCGCCGCATGGGCTACTGGATCAACATGGACGATCCCTACATCACTTACGACAACAAATACATTGAAACCCTGTGGTATTTGCTTAAGCAGTTCTACGAAAAGGGTTATTTGTACAAGGGTTATACCATCCAGCCCTATTCGCCTGCTGCCGGGACAGGATTGAGCACCCACGAGCTGAACATGCCGGGATGTTACAAGCCGGTGAAGGACACTTCCATGGTGGCCCAGTTCAAAGTGGTCCACAACGACCAGTCCGAATTCCTCTTCAGCAAGACCGACACCGATGTTTACTTCCTGGCCTGGACCACCACCCCCTGGACCCTGCCGTCCAACACGGCACTGGGTGTGGGCAAGGACATCCGCTACGTGTCGGTTCGTACCTTCAACCAGTACACCGGTGAGCCCATCACCGTGGTACTGGCCAAAGAGCTGCTCCACAAATATTTCCCGGAAAAGCATGCCGAACTGAAGCTGGACGAGTACCAGCCGGGCGACAAGCAAGTACCCTACCAGGTGGTGGATGAGTTTGACGGCTCGGCCCTGGCCGGCCTGCGCTATGAACAGCTGATGCCCTACCATCAGCCCGAAAACGGCGATGCCTTCTTTGTGGTGACCGGCGATTTTGTCACCACCGAAGAGGGAACGGGCATTGTACACCTGGCTCCCAGCTTTGGTGCCGACGACTTTAAGGTGTCTCACGATTATGGCATCGGCTCGCTCACCCTGGTCGACAAGCAGGGCAAGTTCATCGACGGCATGGGCGAATTCAGCCACCGCTACGTCAAAAACGACTACAACCCCAACGCCGGCGATGACGACACACCTGTGGATGTGGACATCGCCGTCAAACTGAAAAAGGAGAACAAAGCTTTCAAGATCGAGAAGTACGAGCACTCCTACCCACACTGCTGGCGGACCGACAAACCGATCCTGTATTACCCCCTCGACTCCTGGTTCATCCAAACCACCTCCGAAAAGGGCAAGCTGCTGGAGTACAACCGCACCATCAACTGGAAGCCCGAGGCCACCGGCACAGGACGGTTCGGCAAGTGGCTGGAGAACCTGGTCGACTGGAACCTCTCACGCTCCCGTTACTGGGGCACACCCCTGCCCATATGGTCGACCGACGACCGCAAAGAACGCATATGCATCGGTTCGGTGGAGGAGCTTAAGAATGAGATAGACAAAGCCATTGAAGCCGGGTTCATGGAGGAAAATCCTATGAAAGACTTCCAGCCCGGCGACCATTCAAAAGAGAACTACGACCTTTTCGACCTGCACCGGCCTTTTGTCGATGAGATCGTGCTGGTCTCGCCTTCGGGCAAAAAGATGCACCGCGAGCCGGCCCTCATCGACGTATGGTTCGACAGCGGGGCCATGCCCTATGCCCAGCACCATTACCCCTTTGAGAACAAAGAGCATTTCGACCAGCTCTTCCCGGCCGACTATATTGCAGAGGGGGTTGACCAGACCCGCGGATGGTTCTTTACCCTGCACACCATTGCCGTGATGCTTTTTGACAGCGTGGCCTTCCGCAACATCATCTCCAACGGGCTGGTCCTGGACAAGGACGGCAACAAGATGTCCAAACGCCTGGGCAACGTGATCGATCCCTTCGATGCCATCGAAAACCACGGGTCCGACCCGCTCCGGTGGTACATGATTACCAACGCCCAGCCATGGGACAACCTCAAGTTCGACATGGATGGACTGGAAGAGGTCAAACGCAAATTCTTCGGCACCCTGTTCAACACCTATTCCTTCTTTGCCCTGTATGCCAATATCGATGGCTTCAGCTACAGCGAAAAGGAGATCCCGCTGAAAGAAAGGCCCGAGATCGACCGGTGGATACTCTCGGTACTGAACTCGCTGGTCAAAGATGTTACCAGCTACTACGAAGATTATGAGCCCACCCGGGCAGGAAGGGCCGTGCAACATTTTGTCACCGAAAACCTGAGCAACTGGTACGTGCGCCTGAACAGGAAACGTTTCTGGGGCGGCGGATACGACGCCGACAAGATCTCGGCCTATCAAACGCTCTATAAGTGTCTCGACACCGTTGCCCAGCTGATGGCGCCCATCTCCCCCTTCTTTGCCGATAAACTGTTCAAGGACCTGAACAGGGCAACCGGACAGCACGACCAGGAATCGGTACACCTGTCCCATTTCCCCACTTACGACGAGGGAAAGATCGACAAGGACCTGGAAAACCGCATGGACATTGCCCAGGGCATCACCTCCATGATCCTTTCCCTGAGAAGGAAAGTCAACATCAAGGTGCGCCAGCCCCTGAACAGGATCCTGTTGCCGGTGCTCAACCCTGGATTCAGGGAACAGTTCGAAGCCGTCAGGGACCTGGTCCTGCGCGAGGTGAACGTCAAAAACGTTGAATACATCAGCGACACTTCCGACATACTGGTCAAAAAGATCAAGCCCAACTTCAAAAAGCTGGGACCCCGGTACGGCAAACTGATGAAACAAATCTCTGCAGAGATGAACAAGATGGAGCAGAAAGACATCGTTCACCTGGAGAAGGAAGGCAGCTACACCCTGCAGGTGGGCGACCAGCAGGTCGATCTCACGCCCGACGATGTGGAAATCACTTCAGAAGACATACCCGGATGGCTGGTGACCAGCGACGGCGAGCTTACAGTAGCCCTGGACATCACCATCACCGACGAGCTGAAGCAGGAGGGCATCGCCCGTGAATTTGTCAACCGGATTCAAAACATGCGTAAGGATAAAAACTTTGAGGTAACCGACAAGATAGAAATTCGTATACAAAGCCACGACCAGATCAAGGATGCCATAGAAAAACACAAGGAATATATTGGCAATCAAACTCTTGCCGACTCCATTGAACTGGTCGATAACATCAACAATAATGGCGACGAAATTGAAATAGATCAGGACGTAAAAACGTTAATAAATATTAAAAAGATTGGAAGAAGATCCTGAAAAATTTGCTATATTTAGCTTTCATTACTAAAACCATGTGATATGGCTGAAAAGACCAGGTATACCGACGCAGAATTGGCTGAATTCAAGGACATTATTCTCAAAAAGCTTGAAAAAGCCCAAAAAGATTATGACCTTTTAAAGTCAGCCATCACCCACAGTGAAAGCAATGACACTGAAGACACTTCCCCCACCTTCAAGGTGCTGGAAGAGGGTGCTACTACACTGTCAAGAGAGGAAGCCGGAAAACTTGCTCAAAGGCAGTTAAAATTCATTCAGCATTTAAAAGCGGCTTTGATCCGAATAGAAAACAAAACATACGGTGTTTGCCGGGTAACCGGAAAGCTGATCGCCAAGGAAAGGCTTCGTGCGGTTCCCCATGCAACACTTAGTATAGAAGCCAAGCAGCAACAACAGGGATAACCTCCCGGCTGTAAATATTTTGTCAATGATTGGCCATTTTTTGGCCAATCATTTTTATTTTTGCCATTTCTGAAATTTTATTCCTTTAGCCATATGTCAAAAACCAACAAAGCCTTGCTGATCATCCTGGTGGTGCTGGTAGCCGACCAGATACTGAAAGTATGGATCAAGACCACCATGATGCTGGGAGAAGAACACCAGGTGTTTGGCAACTGGTTCATCATACATTTCACAGAAAACAAGGGAATGGCATTTGGGCTGGAATTTTGGGGAGACAACGGCAAGGTTTTCCTGACACTTTTCCGCATTGCAGCAGTCATCGGCATAGGCTGGTACCTGAGCCACCTGATCAAATACAACAGCCCTGTGGGGCTGGTGGTGAGTGTGGCCCTGATCATGGGTGGGGCCATCGGCAACATCATCGACAGTGTCTTCTATGGTGTGCTGTTTAATGGAAGCTTCCACCAGGTGGCGGGCTTTTTGCCTGAAGGGGGTGGCTATTCCTCGCTCTTGCATGGCAAGGTGGTCGACATGCTTTACTTTCCCATCATCAAGGGATACTACCCGGAATGGTTTCCCTTTTGGGGCGGCCAGCAATTCATCTTTTTCAGGCCCGTCTTTAACATTGCCGACTCAGCCATCACCGCCGGGGTGATCTCCATACTGGTGTTCCAGAAACGCTTTTTCAAAGTCCACGATGAGCAGCAGGAAGACCAGGGGCAGCAGGAAGACCAGCAGGAAAATGCTTAACCTTAAGGGGCGGTATGGACCTTTTCCGCCAAACGAGAGCCATCCGATAAAACACCTGTCTTATGCCCCACAGGTTTGTGCAGGGCCATCATAGATCGCTCAGTATCTCTGAACGGACAAAGGGCTTGACTGCGCAACGCAGGTAGCAGGTTCTACAACACCAGGTCCGGATTGCACTGCAAAATTATGCCGGGGCTTGTCCGCTGCGGTAAGCCTCCAGGGTAAAGACCTGGTCGGGCCTTATCCCTTTTTCCGTGGCCTTCAGGTTGCAACACTGGTAATACACATCGTGCTCAAAAAACAGGATGTCGCCGTTTTCGTGGGCGTCTTCCAGGAATTTTTTCTTTTCCTCGATGGTATCCAGCTGAAAAAGGTCGTAGGCCATATTGAAAAGCAAAGGAATATGGGCCAGTGTAGGCACCAGGTCGGCAGCATAGATGATACGCCCCTGGCCGGTGTCGATGACGGGAATCATCTGACCCGGCGTATGTCCGTTCACCATGTGCACTTCAAAACCGGGTATGATTTCCTGCTTTCCTGTCACGAGCCTGAGCCGGCCGCTTTCCTGTATAGGCAGTATGTTCTCCTGCAGGAAGGCATCTTTTTCGCGCAAGTTGGGATTGATGGCCCAGTTCCACTGATCCCTGCTTACCCATACGGTAGCATTGGGGAAGACAGGCTCATAGCCATGACCTTCGGCCGGACGCCGGATGGTGCCCCCGCAATGGTCGGCATGCAGGTGGGTCAGCACCACGTCGGTGACATCCTCCGGCTGAAAACCCCATTGTGACAAGCCCCCTTCCAGACCATCGCCACCATTGAGGTGGAGGTGGCTAAAAAATTTTTCATCCTGCTTATCGCCCCATCCGGTATCGATAAAAAGAAGCCGGTCGCCCTCCTTCACCAGCAGCGATCGCAGGGCCAGGTTGACCAAATTGTTCTCGTCGGCAGGATAGCGTTTTTGCCAGATGGCTTTGGGAACCACACCAAACATCACGCCACCGTCCACTTTAAAATTGCTGATGTGAACAGGATATAATTCCATAAACAATCTTTGTTGATTTTTTATTTCTTTGCAAAAATATCTAACAGCATCAAAAAATGAAAGTTCATTTTATCGCCATTGGGGGCAGTGTGATGCACAACCTGGCCATTGCCCTGAAAAAGAAAGGATATGAGGTGAGCGGCTCCGACGACCAGGTCTTCGACCCGGCCAGGAACAACCTGAAGAAACATCAGCTGCTGCCATCGGCAACCGGCTGGCATCCCGAAAAAATACACAAAGGGCTGGATGCTGTGATACTGGGTATGCATGCACGCAGCGACAACCCCGAACTGGAGAAAGCCCGTCAGCTCAACCTTAAGATATGGTCGTTCCCCGAATATCTCTATGAGCAGACAAAAAACAAAAAGCGGGTAGTTATAGGAGGCAGCCACGGCAAGACCACCATCACCTCCATGGTGATGCATGTGCTGCGCCATGCCGGCATCCGGTTCGACTATATGGTTGGAGCCCGCATTGAAGGTTTCGACACCATGGTGGGGCTGAGCCGAGAAGCCAAAATAGCCGTTCTTGAAGGCGATGAATACCTTTCTTCCCCCATCGACCCAAGACCCAAATTCCTCCTTTATCAACCCCATATAGCTGTTATCAGCGGCATATCATGGGACCACATCAACGTCTTTCCCACCTTTGAAGATTACCTGGAACAGTTCCATGCTTTCACCAGGAAGATCAAGCAAAAAGGAACCCTCATCTATTTCAACGGTGACAGCCAGACGGTGGATGTAGCCAGGCAGGCCCGTAAAGACATCAGGAAGGTAGCCTACGGAGAGCATCCCCGCAGCCATGACGGCACCAAACTGCTCACCGGTGAGGGCCGGGAGACACCTTTCCAGCTGATAGGCGGACACAACGCGGCCAACGCCATGGCAGCCCTGCAGGTGGTGCGTGCCCTGGGCGTGAAAAGCGAAACTTTCTACCAGGCCATACAATCCTTCAAAGGGGCATCACGCAGGCTCCAGGTGCTGGCTGAAAGCGACAGGAGCACCATCTTTATCGATTTTGCCCATGCCCCGTCTAAACTAAAAGCCACCATCTCGGCCGTTAGAAAACGTTTCCCCCACAGGCAGCTGGTGGCATGCATGGAGCTCCACACCTTCAGCAGCCTGAACAAGAATTTTATCGGTCAGTACGCCCACACCATGGACCAGGCCGACCTGCCGGTGGTCTATTACAACCCAGAGACCATCAGGCACAAGGACCTGGAGATGATAGAACCGGCAGAGATCAGGGAAGCTTTTGCGCTGGACCGCCTCCGGGTATACACCGATGTAGGGCAACTCAAAGACGACCTGCTCCATCTTGGCATGGAAAACACCAACCTGCTGCTGATGACTTCCGGTAACTTTAACGGCATCAACCTGTATGAGCTCTCTTCACAGATGCTCCCGGAAGCTTCTCT
>CAJXLE010000170.1 GCA_913055895.1 uncultured Bacteroidota bacterium
AGCAGGCCACTGCTGTTCTTCATACAAAAGGAAAGCCTCCCGCCGCAAGTCGTTTTCTTCATCAACTGCTGAACGGGTCTGCACCACAGCCGGGTAAGGATGGTAATGCTCCTTAAAAACCTTCTGTCCCTGGTTCCCTGAAACACCACGGGTCATGTACACCAGACTCACAACAGCCAGAAGCAATGTGAAACCTGCCGCCAGGGCCATGGCCGGCGTACGACGCCTGTACCAAAGCCCGGGACTCCCTTTGGTACCCTTCTGCCTTCTCTTTTCAAACAGGTCGCTTATCTGCGACCTGTAGGTCATCAAATCATCATCCGACAAAGCCTCCTTCAGCTCTTTATAAAAGACCAACTCCTGTTGAAGTGCTGCATCCTCCTTCAATCGATGCTCCAGTTCCTGCATTTCATCTGAAGGCATGCTTTGACACAAATACTTGCAAACCATCCGTCCGTCATTTTCTTCCATGATATTCCCCGAATCTTTTGTCGTTTTTGATCGAGTTGACCAATCGCTCCTTGCAGATATATTTCTTCTTTTTGGCGGCTTTTTCACTCTTATGCCCCATGATCCTGGCAATCTCCTTAATTGGATATTTCCTGAGAAAAAGTTTCAGCAATTTCTGGCACTCTTTGCCCAGGCGCTGGAAATGCTCCTGGTAAAGCCTGTATTTACGTTGTTGCTCGTATTGTTTTGTCAGTTGATTGTCGGCACCCTGCTCCAGGTAGTAATATTCCATGAGGTTGTTCATCTCGGTCTGCCTGTTCCGCAATTCCCTCATCCAGATATGCCAGCAGACAGTGAAGAAATAGGATGCAAAGGTGGTGGTGAGCTCCAGGGAGCCGTTGCGTATCTTTTTATAGGTCAACAGGATGGCTTCCTGGAGGGTGTCGCGGGCATCGTCTTCATTGCCACTATTCTTGGAAACCATTTCGTATATCATACCGAAATACGTATCATACAAGTAATTCAGGATCTTATTGTCTTTTGCCCGAATCCCCTGTATAATTTCTAAATCGTTATAATGTCTCAAATCGAAATGGTTTTTTCGAATGTTGTAGCATAAATAAAAGAAATTTTTTAAAAAGGCAAAAAACTAAACCAAAAAGCATGGGGGAAGTCAGGTAAGGAATCTGCTTTGGGGGAAAGTTGTTCAGTATATCAATTGCTCTATCTCCGATTTGTCAAGCTCCAGCTGGCGATGCAAGGCATCGGGGTCGCCCAGGTCCAGTTCTTCACGCATCCGCTTGTGAAACTGTACCTTCACAATTTCATCCCGTAGCTCTGCCTCGTGATCGTGATCAAAAAGATGCACCTCCACGTTCACCCTGTCGCGGCCTTCAAATTGCTTGACATTGAGCATGCCCTTATACTTAAGTGAGCCGTATATAAGGCTTATGGCATACACCCCTTCAGGTGGCACCAGTTTCACATCCTCCTCCATCACCAGGGTATAAGTGGGGAAGCCTATGTCGCGACAAACAGGATGGCCGTCTTTCAAGGGGCCCATCATGATATAGAAGTGATCCAGGTAAGCATTGGCCCGCTGTATCCTGCCCTCATGCAGGGCCTTGCGGATGGTGGTGGAGCTCACCGTTTCATTCTCCACATCTTGCTCCGGGATCTCTTCCACCTGGAAATTGTGATGCTGGGCCAGTTTATAGAGATAATCATAATCACCCTCCCGGTTGTGACCGAAATGGTGGTTGAATCCCACTATGATGCGCCGGGCATTCAACTTACCCACCAGGATGTTCTCAACAAAATTGTGGGAGGAAATCTTACTGAACTCCAGGGTGAAACGGACAACAACCAGGTGATCGAGCCCCGTTTGTTTGAGCAGTTCAATCTTTTCCCGCTGTGTGCTGATCAGTTTCAGGGACTTGCCTGCAGTATCGGGATAAAGAACTTTTCTCGGATGGGGATGGAAGGTGATCAGCACCGTCTCCCCATCTATCTCATCGGCTATCTTGCGAAGCCTCTTCAATATGGTTTTGTGACCTATGTGAACCCCGTCAAAAGAACCTGTCGTCACCACGGGGTTCTTTATATGCCCCAGTTCATCAAAATTTTTGTGTATCTTCATAGCCTACCCTGTTCCAATCTTCAGGGCGCAAATGTAAACAATTTTTTCAGGACGACTCCACCCCCGACTCGGCAGAATGTTGTTTGACATAGTAGGCCACTTTCTCCAGGGAAGTGGTCATGTCGTAGTTCTCAAGGACGATGTCGGAAGAGACATTCACCGGCACGGAGGTGTAGTTCAGGATGCCTTTGATACCTCCCACCACCAGGGCTTCGGCCACCTTGGAGGCATGATCGGGCGGTACGGTGAGAATGCCAATGGATATATTTTTTTCATTGATGATGCTTTGCAGGTCGTTCATCGAATAGCACTTCACCCCCGAGATCACCCGGTTGATCTTCTCCGTGTCGGTATCAAAAGCTGCCACAATCTGCAACTTGGAGCGCTTGCCCTTGAAATAGGCTGTGATGGCCCGTCCCAGGTTTCCAATGCCCACCACAGCAACGTTCAGTCCTGCCTCAGCATCCAGTATCTCGCCAATAAGATCTACCAGTGCTTTTACGTCGTATCCCTTCTTCAGAGTAGTGGAATAGCCGATCAGCATCAGGTCCCTTCTTACCTGCACGGCTGTGATGTTATGAAGCTGGGCCAGCTCATGGGAGTAGATGAACTCTTTGCCCCTGGAAAGGCAATTCAACAAGGTGCGCCTGTAAACGCTGAGTCGCTCAATGGTCTTTTCCGGTAGACTTTTCATAAGATTATTTTTTACATATTAATTGGCCTTATGTAACTTACCATGACAAGATAATCATTTCCTTTTGTGATATTAATGATGATTTTGTCATGGACGTTTCATAATGTCGTCGTTTCTGATTTGTACGTTTTAATGGGTAAAAAAACCGTGAAGGTGCTTCCCTTCTCCGGTTGGCTGTCAACATCGATGCGACCCCCGTAGAGGTCTACAACTTTCCTGACGATGGACAATCCCAGCCCGCTGCCGGTGATGTTTTTGGTTTGATCATTCTTGATGCGGACAAACTCTTGAAAAAGCTTTTCGGTATCCTCCTTTTTCATTCCAATCCCCGTGTCGCTCACCTGGATGCGCACGCCATCCTCATCCCGGCCGATGGTGATGTCCACCTGCCCGCCATCGTAATTATATTTGACGGCATTGGAGATGAGATTGTTCAATACGATCTCCATATCATTGGGATCGACATAAACCCTTACCTCTTCTTCACCATGCAACTGAACCGTCACATCCTTCTGGATGGCATAAGGATTAATGGATTCGATGGCTCCGCGGGCGGTCTCGGTGAGGTTGACCTCCTCGTATTTCTTGTCCTTCTCATCCGACTGGATCTTGGTGAGATCCAGCAGGTCCATGATAAGTGTACGCATGCCCTTGATGCGCTGCAGCGAACGCTCGATGACCTGGTCGTACCCGGAGATGTCATGACCGGCCTGGCGCTCCTGCATCAGCTGAAGGTAACCTTCCACAGCATTCAGGGGCGATTTGAGCTCATGGGAGAGCACCGACAAAAACTGGAAACGCACTTCCTTGCCTTCTTTGTTGAGCCGCTTGGTCATCGAGCGCAGGAAAATGTTCTTGGTCACATTCTCCATGGCCGATTTCAACTCCTGGGGGGTAAAAGGCTTGGGGATGAAATCATAGGCCCCCTGGTCGGTGGCTTTTACGGCCAGCTCCAACGATGCATAGGAGGTGATGATCATCACGATGATGTCGCGGTTGTTCTTGTTGATGTACTCCAGCACCTCGGTACCCTGTATGCCCGGCAGCTTGTTGTCGAGCAGCACGATGTCGGGCGGGGATTGCTTGATGAAGTCGATGGCATCTTCTCCTGTATAGGCTTCATGGATTTTGAAACCCCGGTCTTCATCCATGAAGGGATAGCTCACTGTAAAACGCTGCAGTATCCGTTGGACTCCCGAACAGATGCCGGGCTCATCATCAACCACCAGCACATCCAGTTTTTTCATAGCTCAGGAATTCAATAGTTTATCAATCTCCTTGTGCAGTTGCTCCTTGCGGATTCCCTTCTCAAGATACAAATCGGCCTTGATCCAGCGTTGTTCCTCTTCCGTGTTCAAGCCGAAAGAAACACCGGTTTCCGAAGCCACTGCAGTGGCAATAATGATAGGCACATCGGGGTATTTTTGCCTTGTCTTATAACACAAGATGAATCCGCTGTCCTCCGTCTCCATCATCAGGTCGTAAATGGCCAGGTCGGGTTTTACCGACTGAAGGACCTCTTCGGCCTCACGCTGACTTTCTGCCTGTATGACTTCATAGCCTGCCTGTTTCAGGTGAAGCTTCGTCTGAAACAGATAATCCACATCATCGTCGGCCAGCAGTATTTTCTTCTTGTCGCTCATAACCTTTATTTTTCTGGTTTATTGGGTATGGATATGGTGAATGTGGTGCCGGTGGGCCCTTCATTGGGGTCGGCGTTGGAATCGAGGTTGATCTTACCCTGGTGCATCTTAACAATGCCATAGGCTGTGGCCAGTCCAAGTCCTGTTCCCTTACCAATACCTTTAGTGGTATAGAAGGGCTCAAAAATCTTCTCCTGGTCTGCCTTCTTGATGCCCTTGCCCGTATCGGAAAGGATGAAGACAATGTTTTCACCTTCTTCCTTGATTTTGATATCCAGCGTGCCTCCTTCGGGCATGGCATCGATGCCGTTTTTTACCAGGTTGGTGAAGATCTGGGTCATCTGCTCCTGGTCCAGGTAAGCCTTTTGCTCACTCAGCCCGTCGGATCGTATGTTCACCTGGATGTTCTCGGGCACGATGACCGCATCGAAACTTTGCTGGACCAGCTTGACCGGATCCACCTCATCGCGGCTCACCTGGTTCTTGCGGGCAAAGTTAAGCAAACCACCGACAATTTGTTTGCAACGGTTGGTTTGTTCAACGATCAGCTTCAAATCGGAATACAGATCGGAATCTTTGGAAACCTCTTCCAGCAGGATGTTGGCATACATGATCACCACACCAAGGGGGTTGTTCAGCTCGTGGGCAATGCCGGCGGACAACTGTCCCATGCTGGCCATCTTTTCTGTCTGCCGGAGGGTCTCCTGCATAGAGACCAGCTTCTCGTTGGAGACAGCCAGCTCTTTGACCGAATTGTGCAGCTTCTCTATGGTGTAGGGAAGGCACATCTCGTTTTCTGCCAGTCCCTTCACAATAGCTATGGCATGCTCCTCGCAAGTGTCGTAACCACAAGCCCCGCAGTTCAGATGGTCCTTGTCCTCATATTTGCCCATCGACCGCAAAACCCTGTCTATCTCTTCCTTCGATGGTGAGGAGATGCGCCTGTCGTTGGGTTCAAACCCGACAGTGAGGTCCAGGTCGCGGTAGGCTTCTATGTTCTCCTTCCACCCCTGCTTGTCGAAATGATCGATTTTATGCTGTACGTAGTTGTGCACCAACAACCTGCGGGAATACTGACGGCGGTTCTTCTTGGATGTTCCCGGTCCCATGATACAGCCCTCACAGCACAGCAGCTCCAGGTGTCGTGTATCAATAGCCCCGTGCTCAAACTCCTTGATGGCCTCCTGGAAATCGTTGCGCCCCTCGGCCACGATGATGTTGCCATCGAAAACATCATCCTTGATGCCGGCTGTTTGCAAAAGCCCGCGGCTTACGGGAAAGATGGCGCCCCGCCCGCTCAGTGGCGGATCAAACTCGGCGGGTTCCACCTGCTGCGGGTCGATACCGGACTCCTCAAACATCTCTCGCAACTCCATGAAAGTGATCATCTCATCCACCTCATCGCTTTCGGCTTTTTTGGCAATGCAGGGACCAATAAAAACCAGGTCGATGTTGTCGCCGTATTTATGTTTCATCACCCGGCTCATGGCTACCATGGGAGATGCTATGGGCGCCAGGTTGTCCACCAGCGAAGGATGATACCTTGCAATATAGGCTGTACTGGCCGGGCAGTCAGAAGATATGAACCGCCTTTCACCATTACTGAGAATCAGTTCATTGTACTTTTTAGCCACCAGGTCGGCTCCGAAGGAAACTTCGGATACCACGTCAAAACCAAGCGAACGCACCATGCCGACAAAATCCCGGTGGTCGTCATACTCCTCAAATTCGGCAGGAAAGCTGGGTGCGATGATGGCCACCTTCTTTCGCTCCTGCCCCTCGAGCATCTGATAAACGGCACCCTTGGTGTCAAGGTAAACCTTGGCTCCCTGGCTGCATACCTTGATGCAGTTGCCGCAGGCTACGCAACGGTCCTTGATCACCTCGGCCTGGCCGTTGACAATCTTGATGGCCTTGGCCGGGCACTCCCTGACACATGTATAACACACCCGGCACTTGTTGCGGATGGTGTAGATCAGGTCCCTTTCCCTGTTCGATCGTTTTTCCATAGTCACACGGATAATATTATCTTCAGTAGGGTTGCATTGCTCCAATTCCCGGCTTTTACCAGGGTATAAACGTTCTGTATGCCGATATCTGTATGCCGGTTATCACAACAACACATCACGGTCCGAGAAACGGGTATGCAACAGCTCCCTGGCCTTCTCACCGTTGGGCCGGTCCAGGTACTCCTCATAAAATTTTTCTATCTCCCTGCTTCGATGTATCTGCCTGGTCTCCATTTTATCATCCTGGTTGTGGAGTGCTTTCATCCGGCTGCGCAATACCCGGGGCGAATGGAAGAAGGGCTGTCCGCCACCGTTAACACATCCTCCCTCACATGCCATCACTTCCATATAATGGTAACCTGTCTTTTCGCTGCGCATCTCCTCCATCAAATCCCGTAGATCACCCAGGGGACTGATGGCACCTACCTGCAGTTTCCTTTCGTCGGCCTGGAAATTGAAGGACTTGATGTTTTTGGTGCCGCGCATCTTACTGATCTTGGGATTCTTCATATCCTTGCCGGTGATCCTGTAGTAGAGGGTTCTCAGGACCGCCTCACTGGTTCCGCCCAGCGAAGCGGTGAGACGAGCCGATGAGCTGTCCTTGTCAAACGGGGCATCGGCTTTTTCCGGTTCGATGGTATGCATGTCGACCCCATAGAGTTTGATCAGGCGGGCCAGCTCGCGGGTGGTCATCACTGCGTCGATATCGGAGATACCCCGGTGGGTCATCTCCTGTCGCTGGGCTTCAAATTTCTTGGCGGGACAGGGTGTGATGGCCACCGAAAAGATGTCGTTCTGGCCACGGTCGCTGCTTTTCAGGAAAAAACGCTTGATGATGCTGCCGGCTATCTGCTCGGGCGATTTGACAGTAGAGAGATGGGGAAGCAGGTCGGGATAGGTTTGTTCGGCATCCTTCACCCAGGCCGGACAGGAGCTGCTGATCATGGGCAGTGACTCATCCTTGTCAAGCCGGTCGGACAGCTCAGCAGCCTCCTCCATGACATATATCTCCGAGGCAAATGTCCCGTCAAAAACCTTGTCGAAACCAATCTTCTTCAGGGCGCTGTTGATAAGACCTGCCACATCCCTGCCCGGCTTCAGTCC
>CAJXLE010000171.1 GCA_913055895.1 uncultured Bacteroidota bacterium
GATCGATGTACTTTTTCTTTTCCAAGGTGTTGGGATACCATTTTCTCACCCAGGGGGAACGAAAGAATAAATACCAGGTGGCCACCAGGCTGAAGGCCTATCCCAACTCCGTATGGCAATATGAGAAAGCCACCAAAAAATACAGCTACCAGAAAGCAGCGCGCATCATCAGTTATTTGCGGGAATATGACATGAGGTCGAAGGGGATGAACAATGTGAGCGCATCGCAGGAAGACCTCCTTAAGGAGCTGGTATTCAAAATACTACACTAAAACCAAACACCATGACCCTATTGATCATTGGCATTACCGTAGCCGTCTCGCTGTTGGCCTTCAGCAACCGGGGATTGTTTGAAAAGATGCAGCTCAACGCCTACCAGGTTTATCATCAAAAACAATGGTACCGGGTGGTGAGCCATGGTTTCCTGCATGCCGACATGATCCATCTTTTCGTCAACATGATTGTGTTGTTCTCTTTCGGGGAGGCGGTGGAGCAGCGTTTCAGCCTGCTGGAAAGCCGGGGTATGATTGGCGACAGCACGCTGCACTTTCTTATACTCTACTTTGCTGGCATGGCGATCGCTACGCTGACAACCATCCGGAAACACAAGGACAATTACAACTACAACGCCATTGGGGCTTCGGGGGCTGTCTCCGCCGTGGTGTTTGCCTATATTTTCTTTTCTCCAACGAACACCCTCCTGCTGATGGGCGTCATACCCATCCCGGCCATCCTCTTTGGTATCCTGTACCTGGTCTACAGCCAGTACATGCGCAGGAGGGGCGGCGACCGGGTCAATCACGACGCCCACTTTGTAGGCGCGGTATTTGGCTTCCTTTATCCAATCCTACTGGAACCCGGGCTGATCAAGGTTTTTTTCAACCAACTCTTCTGAACGCAACGGCTCTGTCTTCTATGCAACAATTCATCAACCTCAACGGCCAGCACCACCGGGCGGACGAACCGGTTATTCACCATCAGAGCAGGGCTTTTCAATATGGTGATGCCCTTTATGAAACCATGCATGCCAACGGCAAGCAGGTGCAGTTCTTCCGGGAGCATATGGACCACCTGGTCCGGGCCATGGAGAGACTCAAAATGGTGGTGCCTCCTAAGATCAGAAGCGGAGGGATTGAAAAGGAAATAGCCCGGCTGTTACACTCCAACCGCCACCTGAAGGGAGCCGGTGTCACCATTACTTTCTTCCGCAACAGCGGGGAGATTCATCTATCCGAAGAAGAAGGCGCATCCTACCTGATCGCAACAGAGGGACTGGCCAATGAGGGGTATGCGCTTAATGAGAAAGGGTTGATGGTGGATTTGTATGCTGAGCTGAAGGTACCGCTCACGCCCCTTTCGAACATAAAAACCAACAACGGCATGCTCTATGTCATGGCAGGACTTTATCAAAAGGAAAAGAAGCTTGACGAATGCCTTTTGATCAATGCGCGCGATGAGATCACCAGCGGCATTGGTTCCAGCGTTTTTATGGTATCCGGCAGCGTACTCCTTACCCCGCCACTGGCATCAGGCTGTGGGGACGAGGTGATGAGAAAGAAGGTCATTGAATATGCAGAGCGGGAAGGGCTGGAGGTGGACGAGCGCCAGCCGTTGTTTTTGGATGATTTCCTGAAAGCAGAAGAAGTTTTTTTTGCCAATGCAACCGAAGGCATACGGTGGGTGAGCGGCATCCGCAAGAAACGGTATTTCAAGAAGACTGCACGCAAACTCACCGCACGCCTGAACAAAGAAACTGCTATTGATTAGTTCAGGGCGGGATTTTCCGGACAGTTGGTCCAGATCTTATAGTGGTTGCCCATGCTGTTCAACACTTCCTTCCACATATCCTTGTCGGGCGACATGATCCAGTTGCCGTCCACTTCGGAGATCAGCCAGGCATTGTTTTCTATTTCACCCTCCAGCTGTTTGGGACTCCAGCCGGAGTAACCCAGGAAAAAGCGTATCTGGGATGGCTGCACCATTCCCTCAGATATAAGTTCTTTAAGCCTGTTAAAGTCTCCGCCCCAGTATATGTTATCTTTTACATGCACGGACTCGGGAAGCAACTCACCCAGGGTGTGGATATAATGAACGGTATCCTTACCCACGGGTCCCCCTACATAAAGCTTGGTGTCGAACTGGGGAAAGTCTTTGATGACGTCCTGGATGGTCAGATCAATGGGTTTGTTCAAGACAAAACCGACAGAACCGTTCTCGGAATGTTCGGTCAGCAGAACCACCGAACGTTTAAAATAGGAGTCGTTAAGCAGCGGTTCGGATATAAGGATGCGGCCCTGTCTGGGAGCCATGTTTTCATTTTCCACCTTAAAAAAGTCGTAGTGAAGCTGCATAAAAGATCAATTTATCAATAAACAAATTACAACAAAATTGAGTCAAATTCAAAAATAGCGGGTTAAAATTATGGTGACCGGCCTTTTACATAGCTTTGACTATAAACCCATTACAGCATCAATTTTTATTCATCCAGTCCCCCAAAAAAGTCAATGCCGGAAAAATGAAAGGTACCAAACACAAAATCCAGTTGGTTCAAACACTTCTACGACATTTCATCCAATATATTAATAACGAAATAAAATATTTTAATTACATTAGATCACCTGATAAAATTGGTTGCGCATGAGAGATAAAGTATTCCCTGCCCTGCTGCTGTTCTTTTCTCTGGTTTTTATCAGCTCCACTCATGTTTTCGGCTCAGGTCAAGAGGCCCCATCATCTTCACAGAACATCCAACCCACGGATGTATCCATCGAACACACCGACATCATCATACGCAACATCTCGCATGAGTTCACCCTTACCTTCAAGGATCCTGCGTTCAGAAAACAACATGAGGGGAAAAAGATTGATGTAGGGGTGAACGATACAACATACACCGTTCAAGTAGTTCGCGGCAAGGTGCATTTCTCAAGAAAATTCAGCAAGGAGACCGATTTGACCGTAACCTATGGCGGTTATAGCTACACCACCCATATTGATCCCATTCCCCAATGGTTCTCGATAATACCGCCTCTGGTGGCCATACTCTTTGCACTGATCTTCAAGGAAGTTTATTCAGCCCTTTTTATAGGTCTGTTGATTGGCACCACCACCATATTTGCCCACCAGGGAGCGGACTGGTTCACCGCCTTTTTTGAGGGCATCTTTGCCATCCCCGACACCTATGTATTGCATTCGCTGGGCGACACAGAACATCTGAGCATCATTGTCTTTTCCATGCTGATTGGCGGCATGGTGGGAATCATAACCAAGAACGGGGGCATGAAGGGCGTGGTGAACATCCTCTCGCGCCTGGCTAAAAATGCACGTTCCGGGCAGTTTGTAACCTGGCTTTTGGGTGTGGCCATCTTTTTCGATGATTATGCCAACACCCTGGTGGTGGGAAACACCATGCGGCCTGTCACCGACCGGTTGAAGATCTCCCGTGAAAAGCTGGCCTACATTGTTGATTCCACCGCTGCCCCCATTGCAGCAGTGGCTTTTGTCACCACCTGGATTGGTGCTGAGCTGAGTTACATACAGGACGGGATCAATACACTGGGACTGGAACAAAGCCCCTACAATGTTTTCATCAATTCACTGGCTTATTCTTTCTACCCCATCTTTGCCCTGATATTCATCCTGCTGCTCACATACAAGGGACGCGATTACGGTCCCATGTACAAGGCGGAGAAAAGGGCCAGGCAGGGCAAGATAACCTCCTGGCAGGATGAGTCGGGCAGCTCGGGACAGGCCAGCGAGATAGAACCGCCCGAACACATACGTCCAAAGGGCTTCAATGCTGTCATCCCTGTAGCCATAGTCATTTTCGGAACTTTTGCCGGCCTGCTTTTCACCGGCTGGGATCCGCAGGTATGGAATGATGAGGGGACGGCTTTTTCAAAAAAGCTTTCGGTGATCATCGGCAATTCCGACTCTTTCAAAGCCCTGTTGTGGTCGTCGATCATGGGGGTGATTGTAGCCGTCATACTAACAGTTTCCCAGAAAATACTCAGTCTGAAGCATACCGTCGACACGCTGATCAACGGGTTCAAAACCATGCTCACGGCCATCATCATACTGGTACTGGCATGGTCGCTGGCCCTTTTAACCCAGCACCTGCACACAGCCGATTTTATCTCCAGAAGCCTGGTAGCCATCAACCTGGCGCCCTTCCTGGTGCCGGCCCTGACATTCATCCTGGCTGCCCTGGTGGCTTTTTCAACCGGTTCATCGTGGGGCACCATGGCCATACTGTACCCCCTGATCCTGCCGGCATCCTGGCTGATTGCCCAGAAAGCAGGTCTCGATCATGCCATCTCCCTAAGCCTGTTCTATAATGTGGTTTCCTGTGTACTGGCCGGCTCGGTCCTGGGCGACCACTGCTCTCCCATCTCCGACACCACCATACTCAGTTCACTGGCGAGCTCCTGCAACCACATCGACCACGTGCGCACCCAGCTGCCCTACGCCCTCACCGTGGGGGGCACAGCCGTGGCCGTGGGAACCATTCCATCGGCATATGGTGTACCCGGCTACATCACCTTCCCCGCCGGCATCCTGTTGCTTTTCCTCATTGTTCATTTCTTCGGCAAAAAATCGATGCAGGCCAACCGGATATTCAAGAAAGTGCCGATTTAACCCAAAAGCAACTTCCCGGAAATAGAATGATCCAGAAAATTTCCACGTACAACTTGTTCTTGAAAAAAACCTTTTCTGCGAACAACATTGCCGCTAGAAGCATGGCGCACCAAAAAAAACATTGCTTCTCCTGCAAAGCAATGTTTTTAATTCTTATTCAAAAGAAACAGCCCAATCTCCCGGCCTTTTACTGGGTATGTATGTATTTGATCACCAGCTGGCGTATCTCTTCTTCCTTGCCGTAAAGCTTTTCGCTGAGCTCTTTGTCGTCGTATGCTTTCAGTTTGCTGATGAAATTGTCCAGGGTACCTTTGGGGAAAATACCGTATTTCTCAAATATATCGCGCTTCTTTTCCAGTCTTTCGGCCGATTCGTTACATGAAGCGGGTAGTTTTTCCAGTTTGTTGAGCTGGTCTTTGTGGGCTTCATCGAAAATGTTGACGTCCACATAGAGCTCTTCAGCTTTTTCGAGGGCATTGTCCATCTCCATGCCATGCAGGGTGGCCACTACCAGTCCGGCCACCAGGTGGTAGAGGTCGGCCGAGCCGTCGGGAGCACGAAACTCGACGGTTTGTTTGTCGTTGGCAGGTTTCTCCTCCGTGCATTCCTGGGGGTTGGCATCGCGGATCATGTTGTGCTCCATTTTCCATCCCAGTGGCACCCTGACCAGGGCCGAACGGTTGCGGTCGCCCCAGCATATGTTGGTAGGTGCCTCCTGGTGGGGCACCAGGCGCAGGTATGAGGTGGGTATGGTATTGCCAAAGGCTGTCAGGGCATCCGAGACGTCCAGGATACCGGCAATCATTTTGCGGGCCGTATCGCTCAGTCCGTCTTTTGCATTCATGATGTTTTTACCGTCCTTCTCGAGCAGCATATGAATATGGAGACCACTTCCTGCCTTACCAACGGTGATTTTGGGTGCAAAGCTGATCTCAATGCCCCTTTCCCTGGCCAGCATGCGCAGTATCCATTTGGCCACCACCATTTGGTCGACAGCATCCTCCACTTCGGTGGGCAGGAATTCTATCTCATGCTGCTCAAACATCTCGGTTTCCGAGGTGAAGTTGCCCACCTCGGAATGGCCGTATTTGACCTGACCCCCGGCCTGGGCAACCAGGCGCAGGGCTTCTGTGCGCAGCTCCTCAAACTTGGCAAAAGGTCTGGAGGCATGATATCCGCGTTGATCAGATGCCTGGAAATGCTCCTCTTTGAAACTGTTCACGTAGTATTCCAGCTCCCCAAGGGCTTTGATGGTATAACCGGTGACATCCTTAAATTTCCTGTGGGCCTTGCGGAGAATATTTTCGGGAGCACTCTCCAGCGGTTTGCCATCGCTGTTGTAGAAAGAGCAAAGGATATCGACGGCGGGCACCTCGGAAAACGGATTGACAAAGGCGGTTTTGTAGCGGGGGATGACGTACAGATCGCTGGAGCCGGCTTCAATAAAAGAGAAAAGACTGGAACCGTCTACCCGTTCGCCATTGGTCAGGATGGTTTCCAGGTACTCCTTGCTGGAGATGATGAAATTGAGGGTTTTCAGTTTGCCGTCCTCAGCTACGTAGCGAAAGTTAACCATCTCAATCTCATACTCTTCCATGAAATTGATCAGGTCTTTCCGGGTAAATTCGCAGGCGGGCTTTTTCAGGAACTTTACCAGTTCGTTGGGATTCATCAGGATGTTCGAGTCTTTCATAAGATTGGTATTTTATTTGGTCAGATGAAACAACCCGGCTGGGGGAGCGTTTCATATGTTTCTGTTTCTATGTTGCAAAACGATGTTCACAAATACCTGCCGGGTAAGGTCCCAGGCCTCTGCCTTCCACACGTTTGCTAATTAAGCATAAAAGATCGATATTCCCAAAAAAACTTATATGTTATAAAAGAGCTGAAAGCATGGCTCCTCTACACGGCACCATCCGGGGTGTTTCAATGTTTGAAAGCACTGGCTGATAAATATGGCGGCCAGAAATGAAACCCGTGTTCAAAAGCAAATATTGCCGGTTTTTTTCATCCTTTCAACCCCTTTATTCGCTCCTCCAGGGTTTTGATTTTCTGTTCGGCGTCCTCTTTCTTTTTCTTTTCCGTATCCACCACCTTCTGCGGTGCATTCTGAACAAATTTCTCATTGTTCAGCTTTTTCATCACGGAATTGAGAAAGCCCCGCGTATACTCCAACTCCTCCTCCAGCTTGCGGATCTCTTCTTCGGTGTCGACCAGATCTTCCATAGGGATGTAATATTCGGTGGTGCGAACCATGAAGGAGAGGGTATTCTCCATCTTGCCACTTACATGTTCTATGCTTTCGACGTTGGCCAGCTTTTTGACGATGGGGTCGTAACGGTCGTCATGGTCGCCATTAACTTTCAGGGCCAGGGGCTCCTTATTGGGTATTTCTTTGTCTTTGCGGATGCTGCGCACCGAGGTGATGATCTGCTTGACTTTCTCAAAGGCATCGAGCAACTGATCATCCCACTGCCCGGCCTCTGGCATGGGGGCTATCACGATGCTTTCATCGTCTTTGCGTTGTCGCATCAGCTGCCATATCTCCTCGGTGATGAAGGGCATGATGGGATGCAGCAGTTCCATGAGTTTCTCGAAGAAACCGATGGTGGCGTTTTGGGTTTGCGCATCGATGGGTTGCTGGTAGCCGGGCTTGACCAGCTCCAGGTACCATGAGGAGAAATCATCCCAGAACAGGCGGTAGAGGTTCATCAGGGCATCGGAGAGGCGGAACTTATCGTACTGCTCATCCAGCTCACCAATGGCTTTGTTCAGTCGGTGTT
>CAJXLE010000172.1 GCA_913055895.1 uncultured Bacteroidota bacterium
CATGAAATTGTCAATGCCCGGGTAGGAGACCTGGACATCGCAGTGACTTACTGTCCCCTTACCGGAACCGGTATTTCCTGGAACAGAGAGATCGATGGCCAGACAACCACCTTTGGCGTGTCGGGATTGTTGTACAAAAACAACCTCATCCCTTACGACCGTGCGACAGGCTCCTACTGGTCGCAAATATTGAATCAGTCCGTCCATGGCAAACATGTCAGGAAAAAACCTGAAACCTTTCAATTGGTTGAGACAACCTGGCAAACCTGGAAGAAGATGTATCCCGACTCCAAAGTGCTGTCCACACAAACTGGTTTTGACCGATCTTACCAGGAGTATCCATATGGCAATTATAAACAGGCTTCCCGGTTGTTGTTCCCGATTGACGATATGGATGAGCGACTTTTCACCAAGGAGCGGGTGCTCGGCCTTATAGGATACAACACCGTGAAAGCATACCGGTTCCAAAGCTTTAATGACTCCATCCGTGTTATCCATGACCATTTTGTAAATCGTGATCATGTTGTTATCGGATCACAGCCCGACAATTTCCTGGTGGCTTATCAGAGAGAAACCATGGACGAACAGGTAAAAAACATCAGGTTTCAACCTGTACAAAATGCACATCCTGTAGTTATGGCAGATTCCAGTGGCAGCCAGTGGAACATCTTCGGAGAGGCAGTGTCAGGCCCCCTTAAGGGCAAGAAACTGAAAAGAACCCATTCGTTCATCGGATTTTGGTTCATTTGGAGCGCTTTCTTCCAGGAGGCTGTGATCTATGGCGATGGTCAAAAAGATTGATTGCAGACTCGGGATAGCCCGGTTTTGGAAGCAGAAAGTTTGTCAACCTAAAAATGACCCCCTATGACCAGATTTTTCATCCTCATCCTGTGCCTGTCAGCCCTCAGCCTGGACATGAATGCCCAAACATGCTGTTCGGGAGGAATACCTATTGGCGGGAACGTCTCGCTGAAAAACAATCCCGCGGGTGCCTGGCAGTTGGGATTGACCGGTGACCTCAACATACTCAAAACCCTGAGGGATGGAAGTCAAAACCTTAACGACGACACCAGAGAAAGAAATATATATACCCTGATGCTCAGAGGGGGATACAATATAACCGATGACCTGGCGGTTGGAGCTCTCTACCCGTTTGTCAGACAGGAAAGATGGATTGTTACCCAAGCCGGCAATGATTACTCCTATACCCAGGGATTAGGCGACCTGATAATTGTTTCTCAGTACCGGCTGCCTTTTAGCAACAGACAAAACACCTACCAGGTTGGCCTGGGATCCAAACTGCCGACTGGTCCGGCAGATCTTGAAAGTCGGGAGGGTATAACCTATAACATCGACATGCAGCCGGGAACGGGCTCCACCGACTGGTTGTTTTTTGGTTCTTTCAACCGCAGGTTAAACAATATGCCAGGCACCACGCTTACGGCCAAATTCTTTTATAGATTAACGGGAAAAAACACCGATTACCTGGATGAAACAACTTACCAGCTGGGCAATGAATGGCAGCTGGTGGGCGGTTTAAGCGACCAATTCCTTTTGGGTTCCCACATCTTTAATGCATCCCTGCTTGTGAAGGCAAGACATATGAAGAAAAATCACATCAATGGCTCGGTTATCTCCAATACTGGTGGTACATGGTACCACCTGATGCCCTCCGTCACTTACATGCCCAACCAACAAATCAACATCTCCGTTGTCCCCGAAATACCGGTCTACTCTGACCTCAACGGAACACAACTCACCACTTCATACAGGGTGAAAGCTTCATTGATTGTTACCTTTGGTAGCTTTTCCACCGGGTCGGTTACAATGGAATAGCTACCCTGCGGCCGGCAAAGCCGTCTCCCTTTTGTTGAAAAGGGCCAAAGAAAGAGACCCATATCCCTGCCCTCCCTCGTCATGCTGGCTCGGTCAAACAGCTTATCGGCCTTACATACCAAAGTTGCTTTTCAAAATATGCTGTGAAAAATACAGCATAAGATCGGTTGCCGTGCCTGTTCAACGCCCGATTATTCCCGTATGAAAGGAGCTTTAAAGGTTAACAACTTCATCATATGGAAAATTGGTGACTGACAAAAGATTTTTATATTTGTTTCTCGGTTTTTTACATATCGGATTCAATATTTTAAACTTTAAAAAAACTATAAATTATGTTAAAAGGACATCCGAAAGGACTGCTAGTAGCTTTTTTCGCCAATATGGGGGAAAGGTTCAGCTATTACACCATGCTGGCAATATTTGTGTTATACCTGCAAGCCAGGTTCGGTCTCAGTGCAGGGTCAGCAGGAGATTACTACGGAGGATTCCTCTTTGGTATTTATTTCCTGCCTATCCTGGGTGGTATAATAGCTGACAGATGGGGGTACGGACGCACCATAACCTGGGGTATCCTCATTGCTTTCATCGGGAAGATCATATTGACGATACCGGGTTATGCCCAGGGTATGTTTGCCATGCAATATGAGCTGGTCATAATCGTGATATCGTTGTTTGTCATTTCTCTGGGTACAGGGTTGTTTAAAGGCAACCTCCAGGCATTGGTTGGCAAACTTTATGACTACCCCGAATATGCCCCCAAACGCGACAACGCCTTTAACATCTTTTACATGGGTATCAACATAGGGGCATTCCTGGCTCCATACGCTGCCACAGGCGCTGTCAAATATATACTTGGCAAAAAAGGTTTCCTTTACGAAAACAGCATGCCCCACCTGGCCAATCTGAATGAGAAAGCCCATCCTTTTCTCGATCAAATGATCGGTACGGTCCAGAATCATTTCGCCGGAGCGCTGCATTATACCGACAAAATTGCGGCATTTAAAAGCCAAATGGGTTTCGGCGGTTCCCTCTCGGAATTTGCAAGCACCTATACCTCCACCTTATCGGTAGGATACAGTACTGCCTTTGCCATTGCTGCCGTAGCCATGATCATCTCGCTGGTGGTTTTTGTTGGTTTCAAGAAGTACTACAAACATGCCGATCTTACCGTAAAACAGGCTAAAGAGAAGGCAGAAAGAGAAGGAAAGGAAGACACAACGGTTACCATGTCCAAAGAAGAAGAGAAGAAACGCCTGGTAGCTCTCAGCCTGGTCTTCATTACCGTGGCCTTTTTCTGGATGGCTTTCCACCAAAATGGCTTTACCCTGACCATTTTTGCCCGCGACTATACGGTGAGTGAGGTGAGTGCCTTCAACTACATGTTCTTCGACCTGCGTACCTTTATTCCAATCTTGGCTGCTATAGGCGGGTTGATCTTTATGTTCCGCAAATCTTCTTCGCTGAAGACAAAAATTATAAGTGCGGCCGTATTTGTAGGCGGCGCGGCTATTGCCTACAGCTTCTACTCCGGTTTTGGGGAAACCAAAAACATAGAGCCAGAAATTTTCCAATCTTTCAATCCCATTTTTATTGTCGTGCTCACTCCCATCATCGTAGGTTTCTTCAACTGGTTGCGTAAAAGAGGCAAAGAACCCTCTTCACCCAGGAAGATCGGAACCGGCATGTTCATCACAGCCCTTGGCTTCGTGGTGATGATGATGGCCGCATTCCACCTGCAGTCGGTAACCGGTTTAAGCCCCTACTGGCTCATCGGCACCTATTTTGTTCTAACCATCGCTGAATTGTTCCTGAGCCCCATCGGCATATCTTTTGTCGCAAAAGTGGCTCCGCCCCGTTTCAGCGGACTGGCACAGGGCGGCTGGCTTGGCGCTACCGCCATTGGTAACCTTCTTGCCGGTCTGGTAGGTAAACTCTGGGATATAGTAGCGCTCTGGCAGTTCTTCGCATTGCTCGTTGCCCTGACACTGATCTCAGGCATCTTTATCTTCTCGGTCATCCGAATACTTGAAAACGTTACCAAATCATCCGATCAACAACAATAGAAATTAAAAAAATATACCATTATGAAAACCCGAACAACATTCATAGCAAGCCTGCTCGTAAGCATCCTGATGTTTTCAGGCTGTCAGTCGGAAGATAAGCAGCAGGGAGCCATGTTCCAGGAAGAGGTCAAGACCATCCAACAGATCGAAGAACGCTCAGCTGATATCAGCAATGCTGAAGAGGCTTTTGTTCTTATGAGAGAGTTGAATCAAAACATGAAAGACATCCGCGACCAAATCCTTTCCATGGAGCAGAAATACCGTAAGGCTTCAGAAAGTGAAAAACAAAAGCTCAAAAGCGAATTTCAAGAGGCCAACACACAGATTGACCAATCGCTGAACGTGATCAGTGGTAATATTGAACCTTACAAGGAAGACAAGCGGGTATCCAAGATGCTTGACAAGCTAAACGAGATCATGATCTCCAAATAGATGCCCTTCCTGTCAAAATAGCAAAAAGAAGGCTGTGTAAGCAGCCTTCTTTTTTACCCCTCAGCTTCTAGGTTAGTTTTCAACCCTATCATTCCAGGCAGATGAAGAAAAAAGACAAACATCAAACGAACGAAGAAGCGACAAATAACAACGCTTCTTCCTCTGAAAATACAGGATCATCAGGAATCATACGATGGATAGAAAAATTAGGGAACAAACTCCCCCATCCATTCTGGATTTTTGTATGGATCTGCATTTTTATCGTCGTATTAAGCGGTATCACTTCCTTCTTGGGGGTGAGCGCAACAGACCCCTCCACCGGTGAGGTGATACAAGCAAAAAACTTACTATCCGGCGAAGGGTTGAGGCGTTTTGTCCAGGAGATGGTGACAAATTTTGCGCATTTTGCACCCTTCGGACTGGTACTGGTCATGCTGATGGGCGTTTCCGTTGCCGAGCGCAGCGGATTGCTGGCTGCAGCCATGCGCAAAGTGGTCTTTGCCGTACCCAATAAAATTGTTTTCCCGGTCATATTCATCATTGGCGCCTGCGGCAACATCGGTTCCGATGCCGGGGTGGTCATCATTCCCCCCATCGCTGCCCTGATTTTCTCACAAATGCGGGTGAATCCCATAGCCGGACTGGTGGCAGGATATGCCGGGGCGACGGCCGGCTTTACAGCCAATTTATTCATCGCTGGCACGGATGTGCTGCTGGCGGGCATCAGCTCTTCAATAACCGAACAAATGGCAGGTGTTGGAGAGGTCAGTGCCACGGCCAACTGGTACTTCATGATTGTCTCGACCATCCTGCTGGGCGGTGTTGGGGCTTTTATTGTAACAAGATTCACCATTCCCCGGTGCAAGAAAATACCCTACGATCCGGAAGCAGAATCTTCTGCAGACGCGAACATCACAAACGAACAGGAAAGAAAAGGGCTTCGGCATGCAGGAATAGCCTTATCCATATACATCATCCTGATCGCCTTACTGGTGATCCCCCAGGGAGCTCCATTGCGGGATCCTGAAACAGGCGGCATCGTGCCCTCGCCCTTTTTAAGAGGCCTTATTCCCATCCTGTTTTTCTTTTTTGCCATTCCCGGTTATTTCTTTGGAAAGGCAACGGGCACCATAAAAAAGTCCAACGATGTGCTCAAATTCATGGAGAACGGGATGAAAGACATGTCGGGCTATATTGTTTTGATGCTTGTTGTGGCGCAATTCATCAACCTGTTTAACTGGTCGCAGCTCGACTCCATCATTGCCATCTCGGGGGCCCAGTTTTTACAAGCTACCGGATTAACCGGGCCATTTATGTTCACCCTGTTCATGACGCTGGTGGCAGCAATTAACATTTTCATGGGCAGTGGCTCGGCTAAATGGGCCATTTTCGCCCCGGTGTTCATCCCCATGCTTGCCCAGCTCGATTTTAATCCGGCTTTTGTCCAATTGATGTACCGTGTGGGCGATTCGATCACCAACAGCATTTCCCCGATATATCCATACTTCCCGCTTTTATTGGGCTGGATACATAAATACAATAAGAACATGGGCATCGGAACGGTCATCTCCCTGCTGATACCCTATGCCCTCATTCTTTTTGTGATGTGGGTGGTTTTGGTATTCGTATGGTTTTACCTGGAGCTGCCCATCGGTGTGGGAGAAGGAATCTATCTGTAAGGATGAGACAGGAGATGCACTTCAGCATGGGAGTGTCAGGAAGCCAAACCAACACAGTATGTCAAGTGAAAAATGGTTGAATTTGAGCAGATCAACTCCGGGATGAATGCCTCGTTGGCTACCATAAGCGAAAACATCGGGCCATACAAAGGTGAGCAAGAGGCAGATGATATTGAAAAGGGCTGTCCTGAGCAGGGACGGCCCTTAATTTTTTGATCCATTAAAAAGTTTTTGGATCCCCCCATCTGTCATCTCTTGAGCATCAGTGAAGCCGCAATGATCATGACACCTCCCAGGATCTCATTCCAGGTGAGCACCTCGTGGAATAGGAAAACACCAAAGAGTACGGCGCTGGGCACTTCAATATAAGCCAGGAAGGAGGCATTGGAGGCTTTGATCCGCCGGAGTGACAGTGGGAGGATATCCTACTGATGAGCAAGGGGAAAAAATAGGTGATCAAAGAAATCTGTACATAACCGATCCATTGATGAATAGAATTATTAAAACCGGGATCGATAATTCCATATGGCAGGATACCACCGATATTAATAGAAGGTATTACAAAAGGCTCTTCTTGAGCGGGGAAAAAGAACTTCATTATGAACATGGAAGTATAAGCGCCACCGGGACCACTTCCAAGGCATATATTATTTCGGATGGATATCACAACCATAAAGTGATCGCCAGCAGTTCCGTGGGGCATGTCAATTATGACAGCGAGCAAGAAAAATTCGATTTCCGGGATGGTATGGACCATATATTCGGAGATTATTCCTTGAAATTCAACGGAAACAGAAAGTTAATATTGCCGGATCATGCCGACTGGAGATTCCATGAGGATCCCTTTGTGTTCGATTTTTGGATAAGATTCACTTCCTTGGATCACTCCCAGACCATTCTTTCCAAGCGGAGTAGTTATAAATTGAAATGGATCAAAAGAGAGGGTACTTCCACTTTATCTTTTATATCTCAACATAAGACCGGGGAGGCGGAAACCTCAAATTTTAGTATACATAAGGATTGGGAACCGGAACCCTTCACTTGGTATAATGTCGCCTTAGTAGCGGATAACTGCCATAGTTCCCGGTTCAATTTATATGTGGACGGGAAGAGATTAACTTCCTCTTCTGTGGAAGAGGATCCCATGAGCAAAGAGGATATTTTTCCTTTGGCCAGTTATGCCAAAAAAGATCTGATAATAGGGGCTGATACTAACCCGGATGGACATTACCTGGAAGCGAATATTGATAACCTCCGGGTGATGCGGGGGAACATGGTTGAATATTATCCTTACAACATTCCTAAATATTACGTCAATAATCCCGCCGGCATAGCGGAGAAAGGGGATTATATTTATATAGTTGATGAAAAGAATGATAGAATATTAAAAACCTCCAAATATTTTT
>CAJXLE010000173.1 GCA_913055895.1 uncultured Bacteroidota bacterium
CGCCGCCGACCAGAAAATGAAGGAGCATGACATCCTCTCTTTTTATAAAGAAACAGGCGACCTTCTGAAAAAACATTTTGATGGTTACCACGTATGGATCTTTAGCAACCACCTCAAAGCCCTTAAAAATGTAGGCCTTCACCCCTCAAAAAAATACACCCTCTACAACGGCCCCCTGGAATGCAAATTCCAAAAGTACGCCATCTACAAAGGCAGCCTGAAAAAAAATAAACCCTGAACCATTTTTTATGTATCTTTGGCACCTGCTCGTGTAAAAAAATTTTCCGGTTGGATGATTTGTAGCTCAAAATTCCTATATTTGCTTAAAAGGTAGTCAAAAAACCCAAATTAATTCGAAGGCTTCTATGCATTTTGACATCGACCAGTATTATTCCAGAATGAATTCGGGTGAGGTGATACTGGCCTACAAGGGGAGCATATCCTCTGAACTGATTACCAATGTACTGGAAGTTATAGATGCCAAGCTTGAAGACCTGATCATAAGAAAAAGCATCAAAAAGAAACTTTACAACGTACTGGTCGAAAGCCTTCAGAACCTTTACCACCACATCGACGACCTCCCCGATTCAACCAACGGCAAATTTGATGTACACTTTGGTATTTTTGTCATCACCAAAGAAGGAGAGCGCTACAAGGTTTCTACAGGCAATTTTATCAGGAACGACAAGATTCAACCCCTGCAGGACCGCTTGGAAAGGGTGATGTCCATGTCAAAGGAAGAACTGAAAAACCTGTACAAACAGATCTTAAACAACCAGGATTTCACCAAGAAGGGAGGGGTCGGACTTGGCCTGATCGATATGGCCAAGAGAACCGATGGGCAGCTGGACTATCAGTTTAGGGAATACAATGAAGACTATTCCTTTTTCAACCTCGATATTTACGTATAACAAAACGGATATTAAGAAACAAAAAAATAAAAGGACAAACCTGTATGGAATCAATATCTATTGAAGGTACTACCAAAACCCCTGAAGTGAAGCTCAATCCGGAAAATGGGGTGATTGAGATCAAGGGTCGTTCGATACCTGAGAATTCCATAGAATTTTACAGACCCATTATCGAATGGTTGGACGAGTATGCCAAAAATCCTAATAAAAAAACCACCGTCAACGTTCAGTTGGAATATTTCAATACCAGCTCATCGAAGTGTATCCTTGACATTTTTAAAAAACTGGAAACCCTGAAGAAAGCACGCAATGAGGTGGTCATCAACTGGTACTATGAAGAGGATGATGAAGACATGCTGGAATCCGGTGAAGATTATGAGTCCATTATTCGTGTTCCCTTTAAGATGATTGAAATCGTCGATTAAACAGGCCATCACCGTTGCGGCGGGATTCAACAACCCACCGCATCAGCCAAATCAACGAATTCACCCCCCAAAAAAAGCCGCGCTAGAAATTTTCAGCGTGGCTTTTTTTATGGGGGTGTAACCTTATTTTAAGCAAACTCCGGTTCAGCCATATTATTCAACAAATCCATCATCAAAGAAACACTCTGTTTTTGGGTTTTAATGATCACCCTCGCTGGTATATTTTCTTATGTCCTGATCTATTGTAAGTTACCTTACAACTTCCCGTTTTGATAGTAATGATTGTCCGATCACGGCCGCTTCTTCTGACCAAAAAGAAAGATGCATCACAATCAAGCCCTCGCGCTCCGGGGAGATAATTTTTCTTAGCCAGGATGATATCTAATACAAAAGAAGTTATCCCTGATTTGTGAGACAGGGGTTAAAAAAAGACCTCAGGAAGATTTCCGGATGAAAGGATAGCGTTTGTTTTCTAAGTAATCCAGAAGTTTCCTGAGAAGGCGGAAATACAGGATCAAATACAACAGCACACTCATGAACCATATGACAAGGGTATTGACCATGAAAGTGCTGTGGTAGTTACCAAATAGTTGTTTTCTGGGGGCATAGAAATGGGCCTTTATGAATGGATGTTTGGGATCCTTGAAAATGGGGTCGATCTTTTGAACCAGTTCACCTTCATATTCAATGATTCGATGTATTTCATTGCTGTTGCGCACAAAATCCTCGAGTTTTTCATTGTAATGGTTCCGCCTGATCCGCAAAAGCTGTTGCTTGCCCTCAGGTGATTCCTGCATATCAGACATGATCTGATCCTTCTTGCTGCTGGCTTTGTTGTAGAGTTTAATGTAATAACGCTTCAGCAACGAGAGGTAGTCATGCAGGGCCTGAAAGTCTTGCTTATCCATTTTGGAGGGATAAAGCTGATCCAGCCGTTCAAAGCGAACCAAACGGGAGGAGGGGGTTTTCATCTCCTGCGATATCTCATGCCTGAGCAGTGCCAGGTTGTTGCGCACCTGCTCCTTTTGGTCGCCCTCTTCAAGATGGCGGCGGCAATACGACATTTTATTCTGCAGGGTGGTGATCCAGTAATTCTTCTTGAAGTCGGCCTTGCTCATGGTCTTGTCGTAAGGATAGAGAGGCTTCTCGTATTTATTGTTTTTGAACTGATAGACGGCAAGGGCTTCGTAGGCCCACCTGGCAGTGATGATTTCTCCGTAAAAAGGTATCGATTTGGGATTGGAGATGCTTGGATTCAGCTTCTCGTATTTGACGATCACCCCGCTGAGAATGAGCTGGGGAATGATCAGGAAGGGAATAAGGATGTAAATGGTGATCACAGTATTGAAACTGTCTGATATCAATAGGCCCAACATATTGGAGAAACACCAGGCACTGAAAAGGATCAGCCAGTATTCAAAGTACATGCCCTGTATCTCCATGATTGAATTGCCGATCAATACAAAAAGCCAGGCCTGGATAGCCGAGATGAAAAACTGCACCCCGATCTTGGAGAAGAGATAGCTGCTCCAGCTCAGGTTCAGGAAAGCCTCCCGTTTGAGAATCTTTCGGTCCTTTATGATTTCCTCCGAGCTTACTGTCAGCCCGATGAACATAGCCACAATCACAGCCATAAAGATGTATACGGGCAGGTTTGAATTGGAGGCCAGGGTATATCCATACTGGCTGTTGATGTCGTAATATTTGACGATATAGGCAAGTATGAAAGCCAGCAGGGGGGCCTCAAAAAGATTGATAAAAAGGTATTGCATGTTGGCCAGTTTGGCCAGCACATCCCGCTGAAGGAATATGGAGAATTGCTTTATCCGGTTGGGAACTTTAAAATGGATGCTGGGCAGTTTGCCTCCCGGCTCAGGTGCCGGCTGTTGTTTACGGGTCTCGGAATGCACAAACTTCTCCTGCCATTCAGGGGGAGAGATTTTGCGTTCGTTGGTAAAATTGCCGTATTCGTCCAGCACTTTGGTTTCCACTATGTTAAAGATCTGTTCCGGGTTGACGTTGCCGCATACCGGGCACTCGCTTTCGTTCCAGTTGGCATGCTGAATGCTGGATTTAAAATATATCAGCGACTCGATGGGCTCTCCGTCGTAAATCAGGTACCCTCCCTGGTCGAGTATCAAGAGCTTGTCGAACATCTTAAAGATGTCGGACGAGGGCTGGTGGATCACGGCAAAAACGACCTTGCCTTTCAGGGTCAGCTCTTTCATCAGGTCGAGGATGTTCTCCGAGTCCCGGGATGAGAGTCCCGAGGTAGGCTCGTCCAGGAAGAGTACGGCCGGTTCCCTGATCAACTCCAGTGCAATGTTCAGTCTTTTGCGCTGTCCACCGCTAATTTTCTTATTCAACGGACTGCCCACGGTCATGTCCCTGATGTCATAGAGGCCCAGGTCCTCCAGGGTATCGTTGACAACCTGCACCAGTTCCTGCTTGCTGTAGTGGGCAAAACACAGGCGGGCATTGAAATAAAGGTTCTGGAAAACCGTCAGCTCCTCTATCAGCAAATCATCCTGTGAGACATAGCCAATGAGGCCCTCCACCTTTTCCTCCTCCTGGTGAACGTTGATGCCGTTGACCAGCACCTGGCCGCTGGTGGGTCGGTAAGATCCGTTCAGCACATTGAGCAGGGTCGATTTGCCGGCTCCGCTGGCTCCCATGATCCCGATAAGTTTGGCCGACTCCCCGTAAAAGCTCATGGGCCTCAGCCCAATATCACCCGACCTAAAGTGAAACTCAATGTTGCGGGCTTCAAAGGTGATCCTCGACTCGATCCGGTCAATGTTGAAGCGTGTGATGATGTCGCCGTAATATATGGGCTGGATCTTGGAGCTGCGGATGGAAGCCCCCACATTCATCACATACACCTTATCCTGCTCCAGCAACTGACCATTCAGGTATATCTCACTTTCCCCTATATAGCGTATGAAATACATACCTGCCGAATCCAGTTCGATCACCCGCAGCTCCCCCTCCAGGTTGTGCGATTGAATATGGCGTATGCTGCTGCTGGATATTTCACTGGCGTTGTCAATGATAAGGATGTTCTTGCTGTCGGGAAGCTCCTGGAAAGGCTTAAGCACAAAACTGCGTATCAGCTCATACTCGTCATGGGGTATGTGGAAAGTCTCTGCCACTGTAGTGATAAAAGCCATCTGCTGTTCGGTGACCTCCCCGCCCGACTTGACAAACTCGAGCAGACGCACCAGTACCACGTTCTTCTGTTTTTGCGTGAGTTCTTCGTTGATCTCCGTGCATATTTTCAATACCCTGACCGAACTTGACGAGGTGCGTTTTTTGCGCTTGCTTTTCTCCTTTAGCTTCTCATGGTGGACGGCAAAGTAGTGATCGAAAATACGCAAATATTCCTGGGCAGCCTGCTGGTTGATCTGCCGCTTGAGAAAATATTCGACAATCTTCCTGCGATCGCCACCTGAACTGGTGGGATAGGCGATAATGGCAAAAAGCTGCATCAGGGCTTTCAGGATGGGTTCACTCATTGCTCAAGCCTTTCTTGGGTGGGATGGGGCTTCTTAAATCCTATCAACAACTTAACCAACTTATCGCAGTGCTTTTCAGCTTCCACTTCTATCTCTACCACACACGACACGGTAGAGGCAAAATCCAAATGCCACATAGGTGTGTATCCATGCTTCCTGTTGTCAAACAAAAGATTGCGCTCGGAATCGTAGACTTTCATGACCAGCGGCTTGTCGGTGATATTGCTGCAGGCTGCCAGGCAATAGCGGTTGCCGGAATAAAAAATGGTGTGGAAACGGGCCCGGTTGTTTTTGTTGAGCCTTGCTTTATAATCCTGGCCATCGGGCACATAACCCTGGCTCATCAGCTTCTCGCAACTGTCCAGGCTGTTGTTCGAAACATCCTGGGCTGCCAGGGACAAAGAAATAAAGCCAAGCAGAAGGGAGATCAGGAATGCTTTGCGGAAAATCTGCATCATGAAATGACCTTGTTTCTTAATTTGCGCAATTTTTCAGCTATCGTGCGCAGGTGGTATTCCGAGATGACCACGTTTGAATTACTACGGATGATCGTGAGTTTTTGTTTCTCTTTTACCACTGGTTCTTTGTAATAATAATTGTAGATGACCCCGTCAAACTCATAGGCGATGTCCACGAGTTCATCAATAAGTTCGGTGTACTTTTCCGCCTCGTAATAGTATGATGACAACAAATCAATCAGGTTGTCGAGGGCATGTTTTTGCTCTCCCAGGCGGTTGACCAGTGGCCTTTTCTGCGATTGCAAAACCGTTTGCGACAGGATGTAGTTGCTCTCTATCCAACCACCGGCCAGTATGAGAGCCCCGGTCTTTTTGCGGTTGTGTTCTTTCAGGTGGGCATCAAACTTACTATATGAGCGGCTCAGGTAATACAACATTGAATCCCCTGCAACCAGGCTTTCCCTGAGCTTCTCAAATTCTCCGGCCGATAAGGCATTTTGCAGGCCCAGATCATTGGCCAGTTTTTTCATCACATTGAAATAAGCCAGTGACTCCTGTTCCCCGTCGAAAATGTTCAGATAGCCCAGGTCGGTTCCATAAACACCAATGTTCAGTGCTTTTTTGAAGCTGGTGGTGTACTGGGTATAGCTTTGGGGATCGTTGAGCAAAGATTTGTCAAAAGGCACGTCATGCTCTCGGATGATATAGGCAGCCTGATAGGGGGAGGGCAATGAGAAAAGGTTGTCGTTGTATTTCAGTAAGAGACTCGAGGTGTCTATCTCCTGCTCCATCATCTCATCCTGGCCGGAAGTCTCGCTTTGGCCTCCCCTTTTACACCCCCCTGTGATCAGCAGAAGCATGATCATCCACATAGCATATGGGGGCTGTCGTAGTCTGAGCATGAATAGCGATTTATCTTTTGCTAATTAATAAAAATCTCACGAGATATCAAAGCACATCTTCTTTTTTAGCCCCAAGTCCACCCCCAGCGCTCGTATGTTTGTACCACAGTAAAAGAAGGGCCCAATTACTACTAAGCGCTGGTAGTTAGCCATAGCCTAGCGTTTAGCTTAGCTCTAAGGCCTGGGGGTGGACTTGGTATAAAGTTTTTTGATGCTGCCGCGGAAAACAAAAAAGCCGATCAGGGCCAGGGCAAACCACATTCCGCTCCGGAGCCATTCCATAAATATGATCTTGCCGATCATAAACAATACGGAATAGGTGAACAGGATAGACGAAAGCCAACAGGCGATCAAACGGGGAATGCGCTTATTTTTTTCCCGGGTGGTGTCCGCATCCACGGTCCACATGCCGGGAGGCTGAACCCTGCTGTAAAAATTGCGCAACACTTCATAGCGGGTGCGGGGCGTGAAGAAAGTCACCAGCAACCAGGCTGCAGTGGTAATACCCACGGTAATGAAAAAACTCTCCGGAAACACCAGTCCATATCCATATTTGGCCACGGCAAAGACAATAAAAGGTACGATGGTAGCGGTAATTTCGCTCCAGGCATTGACCCGTTGCCAGTACCAACGCAGGATGAGCACCAGACCCAATCCTGCTCCGCATTCAAGCAGGAAATGCCACACCTGGGTTATGGAGGTCACAATGGTGGTGACATAAAGGGATATCAACATGATGAGAATGGTAACCACCCTGCTCACCAACACATAATGGCGCTCGCCTGTTTTTTGGGTGTTGTCTTCGGCGGCGTCATCCAATTTATAAAGAAAACGCTTGTAAAAATCATTCACAATAAAGCTGGCTCCCCAGTTGAGCTGGGTGGAGATGGTACTCATATAGGCTGCAAGCATGGCCACCAGCAACAGACCTGTCAGTCCGGGAGGCAGGTAATCCCTTATGGCCATGACATAGCCAAGTCGCTCCTCCCCTTCTCCCAGTCCGGGATAAAGCACCAGCGTGGCCAGGGCCACCAGTATCCAGGGCCAGGGGCGGATGGCATAATGAGCGATTTGAAAGAAAAGGGTAGCACCCGTGGCATGTCTTTCATTTTTGGTACTCATCATACGCTGGGCCACATAACCGCCGCCTCCCGGTTCTGCACCGGGGTACCAGCTGGCCCACCA
>CAJXLE010000174.1 GCA_913055895.1 uncultured Bacteroidota bacterium
AAAAGGAGCAAAGGCAGCTGATCGACTCTATCAAAAGGAGCAGTCCTGCACAAGCCACCAGTGGCGATGGTTACCAGTATTATGTTATCCTGGGAAGTTTCAAAAACAAGAAATACCTGGAGTCATATAACCGTTATGTTCAAGAGCGGGGTTTTCAGACCACCTTACTGAAAAACAAATATGGTTTCCATATGGTTGGAGTGGAACCCGCCAACTCCTGGAACCAGGCGCTTTCCACCCTCAAGCAGTTGCGAGAGGACTTTGAATCATCGGCCTGGATATATGCCCAAAAATAACGGGCTTGCCATTTCAATCATATTTGGGATTATCACAATACGTGAATGGGCTCTCCGGAGCCCATTTTTTATTTTATCCAGCATCCTTTTTATCATTTGAGAAGTTGGGGAAAAATTTTAGATTTGGGGCACCTAATTCTGATAAACCCAAAAAACGCGAATAATGACGAAAAAAACGCTCAAAGATTCCCCGTTTGCACGTTGGCTGGTCCTGTTGCTGACAAGTGCAGTGATGTTTTTCAATTACTATTTTTATGACGCATTATCCCCGCTGAAAGATTTGATGCAGGAGAACCTGGGTTTTTCTTCCTCCGACTACGGCACTTTCATCTCGGCCTATTCGGTTCCCAATGTTTTCCTGGCTATGGCTGTGCTTGGTGGCATCATACTGGATAAGATCGGCATTCGCATCACCGGTTTTGTTTTCGTTCTTTTCATGGCCATCGGAACGACGCTCACGGCTTATGGAGCTTCTGAAGCCTATTTAAGCGGTGGTATTGGTTATGAGTTTATGACTTCTTTTTGGCCTTCCGTCTCACCTGCCCTGAAGATGATGTACCTGGGGTTCTTCCTGTTTGGATTGGGGGCGGAAACCAGCATTGTGGTTCTCTCCAAGGCCATTGTCAAATGGTTCAAGGGTAAGGAAATAGCTCTTGCCCTTGGTCTGAATGTCGCCATTGGACGTCTGGGAACCGCACTTGCCCTGAACCTGAGTCCCTCACTTGCCGAAGTGCAGTGGACCAATGCCATTTGGTTTGGCGCCATGCTTCTGTGGATCGGTCTGCTGACCTTCATCATCTATATGTTCATGGATTTGAAGATCGATCGCCAGATCAAAGAAACCCTGCCCAAAGACGCCGAGGATGAGTTTCGCTGGAGCGACCTGAAATTCCTGGTGACCAACCGGACTTTCATCTTCATCACCCTGTTGTGTGTTACCTTCTATTCGGCTGTTTTTCCTTTTGTCAAGTATGCCCCCGACCTGCTGATGAACAAGTTCAACCTGCCCCGGCAGATCAGCGGCAACATCTCATCGATCCTGATGTATGGCACCATTCTGCTGACCCCGATTTTTGGATGGATAGCCGATTATAAGGGAAAAAGCGCCACCCTGATGTACCTGGGCTCTGTGCTGCTGATTGCAGCGCACCTCATGTTTGCCAAAACCATGATTACTCCTTTTGTTCCCATCTTTATCCTGGGAGTGGCCTTTGCCCTTGTTCCCGCTGCCATGTGGCCGGCGGTGGCAAAGATTGTTAAGGAGAACAAGATCGGCACAGCCTATGGTTTTATGTTCTCGGTGCAAAATATTGGTCTTTGGGGTGTGCCCATACTCATCGGGGTGGTCCTGGACTCATCCAATCCCGATTATGCCACAGAACTGACCAAAGATGATTTTGTCACCCTCCAGAAAAAACAGGTATACGAGGAGGTATACCGCAACAGCTCGGATGAGCTGGAGCGCAACAGCCGGTTCAATGTCAAGTACATTGTCCACAAGGACAGCTGTACCGGTGATATTCTGTGGAAAGCCATCCACAAAGTTGAGACCGACGATGATGGCCGGTTTGAAGTGCAGCTGGGTGAGTACGACCGTCTGAGCATCGCCAGCTTTGATTATGTGGCTGTGGAGCAGTACGACCTGGGTATACGCATTCAGAACCTGGAGAAAGACAGCACTACCATTGCCAAGGATACGCTCGCCTGGAGTGAAGGTGACCGCGGGTACAGCAATACTTATCGTGTAGATGGAGAGCCTTTTGCAGAAGAAGGTTTTGATGCCCTCATTACCATATACAACCGCAAAAACGGTGAGTTGATCTACCAGGAGAAGCAAAACCTGACCACCGACAAAAAAGGTGTCTACAAGGCATCAATGGGAGCAGGAGTGGCGCAGCAGGCCAACTATGACTATTACGAGTTCGACGAGGGTACTTACTGTGCCGAGGTTGTCAAGCCCCTGGACTACACCAATCCCATGCTGATGCTCTCGGGACTTGGGGTACTGGGAATACTCTTTGCCTTCCTGCTTAAGCGCGATGACAAAGTTTCCGGTTACGGACTGGAGAAACCCAACAAGATGGACTAAGTCTAAAGCACAAGGCCACCCATAAAAAAGAGCGCGCATCATATGATACGCGCTCTTTTTACTTGCATTGTGTTTTTTTATTCCGAGTTACCTTCTTTTCGCTTGTCCAAGGTACTTTCTGTCCGCTTGTCCGGGTTAGCTTCTGTCCTCCTGGCAGTTCTTATCCTTTGTTTTTCTGCTGTTTTTCATATTTATTCATCGCCCCGGGGCCAGGGGGCTTTAGTCCAGGGCCCGGATGAGTTCTCTAATATGGAATTTGTCCGGCAGCGGTAACGGCAAAAGAATCAGTTTTTTTCGATCCAGCTCTTGCGTTCCGGACCTGTAGATATGATGTGCACGGGCACTCCCGTTTGCTCTTCAATGAAGCGGACATACTCCTTAAAGGCACCGGGCAGGTCATCGAAGCGTTTGACCTGGCTTATGTCCTGGTCCCAGCCCTTTATCTCCTTATAAACAGGCTCGGCAATGTCATACTGGTTGTAAGGGAAATGTTCGATAAGGGAGCCGTCCTTCATCCTGTAGGCAGTACAAACCTTGATGTTGTCGAAACTGCTGAGCACATCGGCCTTGGTCATGATCAGCTGGGTAACGCCATTGAGCATGACGGCATATTTAAGGGCGGGCATGTCGAGCCATCCGCAACGCCGGGGCCTGCCGGTGGTGGCACCATATTCGTTCCCCTGCTTCTGAAGTTTTTCTCCTTCGCTGTTGTTTAGTTCAGTGGGGAAGGGTCCACTGCCTACCCGGGTACAGTAAGCCTTGAATACTCCATACACTTCGCCTACATTCCTGGGGGAAACCCCAAGGCCAATACAAGCACCGGCGCAAACGGTGTTGGAGGAGGTAACATAGGGATAGGAGCCGAAGTCGATGTCGAGCAGGGTCCCCTGGGCACCTTCGGCCAACACCGACTTGCCTTGCTGCATCAGGTGGTTGATGGTATGCTCGCTGTCGACAAATGCGAATTCTTTCAGGGTTTTGATGGCTTCAAACCATTCTTTCTCTTTTTCTTCAAGTTCGTAATCGAAATCATACTGGGCGAGCAGGTCCAGGTGTTTGTTTTTCAGGAAGCGGTATTTATCATGAAAGTCATTGCCTTCGGTGTCTCCCACCCGCAGGCCGTTGCGACCGGTTTTATCCATGTACGTGGGACCAATACCTTTGAGCGTGGAGCCTATCTTTGATTTACCTTTGGCCGATTCGGAGGCTGCGTCCAGGATGCGATGGGTTGGAAGAATCAGGTGGGCTTTACGTGATATAGAAAGGTTGCTGTTGATGTTGATGCCTTTTTCTTTCAATTCATCAATCTCCTTGCGGAAGATCACCGGATCGATCACCACCCCGTTGCCGATGATGTTTTGTATGTTTTTATGAAACACACCCGAGGGGATGTTGTGGAGGATGTGCTTGACATTGTCAAACTCAAGGGAATGGCCGGCGTTGGGACCTCCCTGAAATCTGGCTACAACATCATACCTGGAGGCAAAAACATCCACAATCTTTCCTTTGCCTTCATCGCCCCATTGCAGCCCAAGTAATACATTTAGGTTCATAGTGGTTTATTTTGTTATTTTTTTTTCTAGCAGAACCTAAAAATAAAAAAATCCCCTCTGATAAAAAGGGGATTTGTATGTTTTTTTCAATATCCGACCGCGTCATTCTTTGCGGTTGAGCTTTTTGCCCTTGCAATCTTTACACAACCCATAGAAATAGAGGGAGTGGTAGTCAATATCGAAATCCATCAGGTCGGATATGGTATCCTGTATCTCCTGAATACGTGGATCACAGAACTCTATGACTTTACCACACTCCTGACAGATCAGGTGATCGTGTTGTTTACACTGGTAGGCTTTTTCAAACTGTGCAATATTCTTGCCAAACTGGTGCTTGACTACCAGGTTGCTTTCCAGAAGCAATTCAATGGTGTTGTAAAGGGTTGCCCTGCTGACCCTGTAGTTCTTATTTTTCATGCTGATATACAGGGTCTCTATATCAAAGTGGTTGTCCCTGGAATACACCTCATCCAGTATGGCATACCTTTCCGGGGTTTTTCTATGTCCACGTTTTTCAAGGTAACTAGTGAAAATTCTTTTGACGGTGTCTTTGGTTTCACTGCATACCATAGCACTGAACGTTTGATTCAAGTATAAAGTTAGAATAAAATTTGGAATACAAAATAATTATTTAGAATTATTTTAAAAAAAAATAGTCCTAAACATCTTCAAATCTCTTTACTGAATCTACACCTTTAATTTTACTAATGTTCAGTATCAGGTTGTTCAAATCGGATACATTGTGAACGTAGAGTTCAATGTATCCGTTAAAGACACCGTCGTAGGATTCGAAGGAAATTTTGCGGATGTTGGCATTCAGTTCGTTGGATATGAGGGAGGTGACGTCTTTGGCGATGCCGATGCGGTCAATGCCTTTGATGCTGAGTTTGGCCAGGAAGGAGAGGAATTTGTGGGTGGTCCATTGAGCCGGCACGATGTATTGACCCTGGCTCGACATGAGTTTGATGGCGTTGGGGCATTTGGCTTTGCGGACGATGATGACATCAGATTTGGGATCTTTATAGCCTACTACGTCGTCGCCGGGGATGGGATGACAGCAGCTGGCCACCTGGTAGGGCAGCTGGTTTTCATCGACATCTTCGCGGATGATGAAGGGGGATTTGTAATCGAACTGGTTTTTGGGTTTGCCCGGCGAGTCGCCTTGTTTAGGGAGGGTTTTCTGTGCCGTGCGCGAGAGTTGTAGACCCCAGTAGCGGATAAATTTGCTTCGCGAGTGTTTTTTGATGATTTTGTCGATGCCTTCCAGGGAAATGATGCCGCTGCCTATTTTGCTGTAGAGCTCCTCCTTGGAGGTCACCTCATAGGCTTCGATAAGTTTGCGCAAGAGGTTGGAGTTGGGTTTCAACCCTCTTTTTGAGAGTTCCTTTTTCAGCTCACTTTTGCCTTTATAGATCCTGTTTTTTGTTTCGGCTTTGATGGCGTTGGTGATGGCAGCTTTCGCTTTGGCCGTGCGGGCGTAGTTAAGCCACTCCTGCTGGATTTTTTGATTTTCTGAGGTGAGTATTTCCACCTGGTCGCCGTTTTGCAGTTCATGGCTGAGGGGGACGAGCTGGTGGTTGACTTTGGCTCCAATGGCCTTGTTGCCTACCTCTGTGTGCACTTCATAGGCAAAATCCAGCGCAGTGGCATTTTGGGGCAGCGTCTTGGTGTCGCCCTTGGGGGTAAAGACAAATATTTCCGAGGCGAACAGGTTGAGACGAAACTCATCGAGAAATTCCAGGGTGTCGGGTTTGGGGCTGTCCAGGTGTTCTTTGATCTTAGAGAGCCATTTATCGAGTTCGTCGTTGCGTTCGTTTTGGTTTTTGTATTTCCACCGGGCTGCGAATCCCTTCTTGGCAAATTCGTCCATACGCTTGGTGCGTATCTGCACTTCCATCCAGTGGCCTTTGGGTCCCATCACCGTCACGTGCAGGGCTTCATAACCATTGGATTTGGGTGAGCTGATCCAGTCGCGGATGCGCTCTGGCTTGGGAACGTATATGTCGGTCAGCAGTGAGTAAACATCCCAGCACTGAGCTTTTTCGGGCTTTTCGTTGGTGGGATGGATCACAATCCTTATGTTGAGTATGTCATCTAATTCCTGGAAAGTGATGTTCTCCTGCTGCATGATGTTCCACAGCGAATAGATGGTTTTGGGCTTGGCTATAATATGATAGTCAATGCCATTGCCTTGAAGTTTTTTGTGTATGGGAGCTGTGAATTCCTCGATTTCTTTCTTGCGTTCTTTCTTGGTAGCCTCCAGTTGGTCCTGTATTTCCTGGTAAGTGGCGGGGTGGCGGTATTTGAGGCTAAGGTCCTCGAGTTCGTTTTTGATGGAATAGAGTCCCAGGCGGTGGGCCAGGGGGGCATAAAAGTAGATGGTTTCGCCCGAGATCTTTATCTGCTTGTTGGGGGGCAGGGAGTCGAGGGTGCGCATGTTGTGCAGCCTGTCGGCCAGTTTGATGATGATCACCCGCACATCGTCGGTGAGGGTCATCAGTATCTTACGGAAGTTTTCAGCCTGCAGTGATTTTTCGCGGTCAAAAACCTCTGCGATTTTGGTAAGTCCGTCGATGATCACGCCAATGCGCTCTCCGAACTCTTCCTTGATCTCATTGATGGTGGAGGGGGTGTCTTCAACCACATCATGCAACAATGCGGAAGCCACCGATTCGGCTTCCAGTCCGATTTCCTCATAGACGATCCGGGCCACGGCAATGGGATGGATGATATAGGGTTCACCCGATTTGCGTTGTACACCATCGTGTCGGCGGTATGCGTGGTCAAAAGCCCTGCGCACCAGGTCCAGGTCTTCCTGTTCCATGGACCGCGCACAACTGTCCATCAACAGGCCAAACTGGTCCTGTATGTATCGGTCTTCTTTATTGGATATTTGCTGTGTCTTTGTTGTCGTACTCATCACCTGGCCCCCCTGTATAATTTACAACACCAACCTTGGGCACTAATTTAAAAATTATATTTGAGAATCAACTTTTGCGCCTTCACCAAATCTTTTTTCATGTGTATTGGTAGTACAAAACCCATACCCAAAACAACTCTTTTCACCCTTTTCTTATTATATCCTTCTCTTTTGCTGGAATTACAATGATTATACCAAATGACTGGCAAAAAGTTGCATAAAAGGGTGGATAATTTTCTATGGGCTGTTACAATCTTTCCCGTTTGATTGGCCTGCGGTTCAATTTAGTTTCATATAAAACGAATCAGATGTACATAAGGTATTTGTTCAATAATGTTTCTTATCGGGTGGACTTATCAGCTGATCGCTTTTTACGGTTCATCGCCCCTGGCGATCCATCAGAAGATGCGGTGAATAAGTCACTGACAAGGCCTGTCCATGCATCGATCAAAAAGTTGCATTGGGAGAGAGAGTAAACCCTGCACGGGGATTCTCCTGGGCTGTGAATAAACCA
>CAJXLE010000175.1 GCA_913055895.1 uncultured Bacteroidota bacterium
TTCACCCATCTACTCATTCACTCATTCACTCATTTAATCATCTTATCATTCACTCATTCACTCATTCACTCATTCACTCATTCACTCATTCACGCATTCACTCATTTACTCATTCACGCATTCACTCATTCACGCATTCACTCATTCACGCATTTACGCATTTACGCATTTCTTCATTTACGCATTTCTTCAAGGATTTCCTTATATTTGCCTGTAATGTTGAACGTCTAAAACTTAAAAACTTATGGATCGCAAACAGGCAGAGGATTTGCTTCACCAATATGTGCAGGATGAAAAAATGTTGTACCATTGCTATGCATCGGAAGCAGTGATGCGTGCCATGGCAAGAAAGCTCGGGCGGGATGAAGAGAAATGGGGCATAGCCGGATTGCTCCACGACATAGATGCGGAGATCACCGACAAGAATCCCGAGCGCCATGCCCTTGAAGCTGTGCCCATTCTCAGGGAACAGGGAATGGGCGAAGATGTCCTGGACGCCATTAAGATGCACAATGAAGAAGCCACGGGCAAGGAGCGGACTAATGAGTTTCAGCATGCTCTGGCGGCCGGCGAAACCATCACAGGTCTCATCTATGCCACGGCATTGGTTTATCCCGATAAGAAAATCAGCAGCGTCAAGCCCAAGTCCATAAGAAAAAGGATGAAAGAGAAGGCCTTTGCTGCCTCAGTGAACCGCGACACCATCCGCGAATGCGAGCAGGTTGGTATTCCGCTGGATGAATTCATCGAGTTGTCGCTTAACGCCATGAAGGAAATTGACCAGAAGATTGGTTTGGGGTGATTGTTGTTGTCATTGACATCATGATGCAATGATATAATCATCCATAATTTTATATCAAATTTCATGTTATGTTTTCATCTAAAAATGTTTACCCCCTTTTCAGACTTTATCTTGTAGTTCTTACAGCGGTTTTTTATCTGCAAGGCTGTGGCGGATTTGAACCTAAACCTGGCAGTTCAAGGCAGGGCCGGGCACGTTTGAAAGCCTACGACAGGCATCGGCAGATGGAGCGTGAGTCCTCCTTCGGCGACCTGGACTGGACGTTTTTTGGTCCGCGGTGGATGAGCGGGCGCATCACCGATGTGGCAGTACCTTCCGGGACCAACCAAACCATTTATGCCGCCGCTGCCTCGGGCGGAGTGTGGAAAAGCAGCGATCAGGGCAAATCGTGGAATGCCATCTTTGAAGAATCAGCATCCACGAGCATCGGCGATGTTGCCATTGCCCCGTCCGACACCAACATTGTATGGGTTGGTACCGGTGAAGCCAACATTTTCAGAAGCTCCATGGCAGGCACAGGCATTTACAAATCGACAGATGCCGGGAAGACCTGGGAGCATATGGGACTCAATGCCACCGCCACCATTGCCAGGGTGGTGGTACATCCTGAAAACCCCGATACCGTCTGGGTGGCGGCATCGGGCAATGAATGGACCCCCAATGAGGAGCGTGGCGTGTTCAAAACCACCGACGGGGGCAAAACATGGGAAAAGATCTACTACATCAATCCCCGTACAGGAGCCATCGACCTGGTGATGGACCCCGAAGATCCGAAGACCTTGTATGCCGCCATGTGGAACCGGACCCGCAAACGGTGGAGCGACCCTGTACCCGGGCCGGGCGATGGCATCTTCAAGACTACCGATGGGGGTCTTACATGGCGCCGTTTGAGCGAGGGACTGCCTGAAGATTCGCTGACCGGCCGCATAGGACTGGATGTCTCACCAGCCAACCCCGATGTGGTATATGCTTTTGTTGACAACCACCACCAGGACACCACTGCAGAGGCCACCGTTGATGCCTACGGGAGAACGCAAACCCGTAAAGTTTATGGTGCCCAGGTATACAGAAGCAGCAATAAGGGCGGGTCGTGGAAGAAGATGAATCCCGATACGGGCCTGATAGTTGACCTGACCCATACCTATGGATGGGTTTTTGGTCAAATACGCGTCGACCCCAACGAGGCCAACACCATCTATGTGATGGGGGTGGAGCTGCTGAAGTCCACCGACGGGGGAAGGACCTATACAGAGTTGCACGATGAAGGCCTGCACGTCGACCACCATGCCCTGTGGATCGATCCGGAGAACTCCGATCTGCTGGTCAACGGCAACGACGGGGGCGTGAACATATCGCACGACCAGGGTGAGACCTGGTACAACGATGAAACCCTGCCGGTGGTGCAGTTTTATAACGTGCATCACGACATGGAAGATCCTTTCCGGGTGTACGGATCGGTCCAGGACAACGGCACTTTTCGCGGCCCCATAGACCATCGGCCCGGGGTGGACTCGGCCCGGCAGTGGGAACGCATTCCCGGCGGGGAGGCTACTTATATTGCCGTGGACAAAGACCATCCCGACACCCTTTTCAATTCATCATTTTATGGCAGGCTGCGGCGTTGTACCCATGAAAACGGCGAATGGAAAGTAGAGAAGGTACTAACCGAAGCTGAAGAAGGCGAACCTGAACTGCGCGGGCAGTGGATGGCACCGACCATCATATCGCCACATGATGAGGATGTGCTCTACCATGGCATGCAGTTTGTCTTTAAAACACCCGACAGGGGTCAATCATGGGAAAAGGTCAGTCCCGACCTCTCCCGGTACAACCCGCAAAAACAGGGCGAAAGTTTCTATGCCATCAATTATGCCACCATCAGCACCCTGGACGAGTCCCCCCTTAAAGAGGGCCTGATATATGCCGGGACGGATGACGGCAACCTGCATATGACTAAAAATGGCGGTGAGCTGTGGACCACAGTGATTAAGGGATTGCCGAAAGGCAAACATGTTTCGCGCGTGGTGGCCTCGCAACACAATGAAGCGAGGGTATATGTCACGCTCAATGGCAGGAGGGAGGACGATTTTAAGGCCTATATCTACCGTTCGGATGATTATGGCAGCAACTGGAAAGACATATCTTCCAACATACCCATGGCACCGGTGAATGTCATCCGCGAGGATCACCGCGATGAAGACATCTTGTATGCCGGAACCGATATGGGCGTGTACATCAGCACCGACAGGGGGGCATCATGGCAGGTGCTTGGCAGCGGGCTCCCTTCGACTTTTGTGCATGACCTGAAGCTGCATCCGCGTGACAACATACTTGTGGCAGCCACCCATGGGCGGGGGATGTTTAAGATTGATCTGAATGAGCTGCCTTAGAGCCTGATCTCATGATGTTTCTGACCTTATGATGAATATGATGTTTTTTGGGATGTTGGATGGATTGATTATCAAACCACAAACCTTCAACCTGATTGCTTTAGCCTGAATTTTTCAACCGTGTCATCATCAATCCGTCGCGCATGGGCAGGATCAGGCTTTCAAGATGGGGGTCCCTGCGTATCATCTCGTTGAATTCCCTGATGCCCTGTGTGTGGCGGTCGGTGGTGTCGGCATCCAGCACTTTGCCGTCCCACAGCACATTATCGGCCAGGATGATGCCACCCGGGGCCAGCAGCTCACGGCACCGTTCAAGGTACTGCGGGTATTCCCTCTTGTCGCCGTCGATGAAAACCAGGGAGTAAGGCCCCCTCAGGTTTTGAAGCACCTCCAGCGCATCACCGATGTGGAGCGATATTTTTTCCTGCAGGCCTGCGCGTTCAAAGTAGTGGCGTATAAACGACTCGAGCTCATCGTTCACCTCGATGGTGTCAAGTCGGCCACCTGGAGCCAGTCCGCGTGCAAGGCAGATGGCCGAATAGCCGGTATAAGTGCCGATCTCCAGGGTAGCCGTGGGTTGCACCATCTTGCTGATCATCTCCAGCATTTTGCCCTGCAGCCTGCCCGAGAGCATGCGGGGATGGAGCACTCTCTTGTGTGTCTCCCGGTAGAGCTCGTAGAGCAGATCATCTTCGGCCCCTGCCTGCTGAAGGATATATTGTTCCAGCTCTTCTGAGAGTTCCAGCATAGGCTTACAGGTAGGTTAAGGTGGTTAACTGGTCGGGTTTTAGCACCTCGCGGGCAGTATCCATCAGTTCTTCGGCAGTGACCGCTTCAATTTTTTGCCGGAGCTCCTGGAGAGAGTCCACCCGGCCCCGCATCAGGTAGCTTTTGCCATTGGCAATCATCCGGGTCGGTGGGTTTTCGCTGCTGATGGCCAGCTGACCAAAGAGCTGGCGTTTGGCCTTGTTGAGCTGTATTTTTCCCAATGGCCGGGTTCTCAGGCGTTCAAACTCCCTGTAGACCTGTTCCAGTGTTTTGTCCAGCCGCGATTTGTCAACCCCCAGGTAAAGGGTGAAAAGGCCTACATCCGAGAAAGGGCTGTAGGAGGATTCCACATGATACACATACCCCAGCTTTTCCCGCAGAAGCATGTTAAGGCGAGAGTTAAGACCCGGGCCTGCAATGAGGTTTTCCAGGAGGGTCATGGCAATGCGCCGGGGATGATAAAAATCGTGGGCCACATTTCCGATGATGCAATGCGCCTGGTTGGTATTCTTGTGCAAGGTTCTGCTTGAAGGGGTGTACCCGTTGAAGGGCTCCCTCTGCCGGGTGGGGGAGACCGGGGCTATGTGACCGAAATGTTTCTCGGCCAGCTGAATGAGCCGGTCGAAGGATATGTCGCCTATGGAGGTGATCACCATCTGTTCGGGCAGGTAGTTGCCCTGGATGAACCGCTCAATGTCCTTACGGTCAAATTTATTCAACAATTCCGGGGTGCCCAGGATGTTGCGTCCCAGGGGCTGGCCTTCAAACACCAGTTCTTCGTAATCGTCGTAGATGCTCTCGGCCGGGTTGTCTTTGTAGGAGTTGATTTCATCAATGATCACATCCTTTTCCCTTGACATTTCCTTCCCCGGGAAAACCGAATTGAAGGTGATGTCGGATAGAAGTTCCAGGGAGCGTTCATAGTCTTTTTTTAGGAACGAGGTATGTACGCATGTTTCCTCCTTGCTGGTGTAGGCATTGATCTCGCCCCCCACATCGTCCATGCGGCTGAGTATGTGGAAAGCCTTCCTTTTCCGTGTACCCTTGAAAATCAGGTGCTCCACAAAGTGGGCGATGCCCTGCTCTCCAGGCTCCTCGTCACGCGAGCCTGCATTGATCAGCAGTCCGCAATGCGCCACTTCCGAGTGTGAAGGCGCATGAATGATCCGCATGCCATTGCTCAATCGATGGGTATGGTATTCCATGGATGTGGTTTTTATCAATCCACAAAATTACAAATTCCAACGCACCGCATACATATATTATTTTGACTCTTTTGTCCTTTCCCGTCTCACCTGTATTTTTATGAGATTTAAATAAGAAAAATTGCATGCAAAAATTTTGTAAAAAAATATTTTTGCGTACATTTGCAATCGCTTTTAAAGGAACAACGGAGCCATAGCTCAGTCGGTAGAGCAACGGACTGAAAATCCGTGTGTCCCTGGTTCGATTCCAGGTGGTTCCACCGCCCCGCCCGCAACGGCGGGGTTTTTTATTGCCACTCATAAATTTCTTTGATGTGAGATGGCGAGTCCAATGGTAGCTGCTGTACAGGAGTAGACTCACGGGAGTAAGGGACTCATTTGCTTTAACGGGCGTTCTTTATGTCTTGTTGATGGTTTCATTAATCTGCAGCTGCCTCACTATATAAACTGCTTCAGATCAGGGAATGATGATTTTCCCATTCCTTTTGTTCATTTTATGTCCAATGCAAACGATTGAAATTTTTTTTGGATCCAAATAAGGAGAACTGAACAAAAATATTTTTTTAAAGGAAAGTTGGGAGTTATAAAACCATTAATAATTAAGATGAGAACAGATCAGCATATTCTCCTTTATTCGGTTGTTTTAGCCGAATATGTACCCTGGCGGACCATTTTTTGTAAGGAGACTATAGGTATACCAAACCTTTCTATTACAGAATGAAAAACAGCATGCTTTCAACTTTTCCGGCAAGGATACTTTGTAGAGCAACATTTTTTACAATTTTTATTGCCCCCTGCAAAATCGCTCTGTTTTCATCTTTTGTATCTGCTTTGAAGGGTTGTATGAAGCGTTATGATTTTTTGTTTAATAGAACATTTTGAACATTTCCATAAGGCAGTTGTTATTCAAACTTTGGAGAGCCAAAGAGCGATTATTTTGGGTGTGTAGTACAATTGATCATCAGAAAATTACAAAATATTCTATAGAATGAATTGTTTTTGAATAGGCGCCATCCATACATACCCTAAATATTTCAAAATTGCTTTGTGATGGCTAAGGGCGCCGAGCCCAGTATAGAGCCACCAAGGAGTTTAAGTCCCGGCCTCTGTTTGTAAAAAATTGTTTGACAGTAAATTATTTTTTCATACTTTTGATGTTTACGCAGATTTAACAAAAAAAATATCGTACACGAAAAATTTTTTTTAGATTTGCGCCCGGCTTAAACAAAAGGCTTTAATTTCTAACCAAAAAAAATAGAGTTTATGAGGACAAAAAAGTTTTTGACCACAGTATTGATTGCTGTAACAGGCTTATTCTTTTTGATGCCTAATTCCGTACAGGCTCAGGAAGAGGAAGATGAAGGTTTTACCGTCGGCGGTGCCGTCAGGTATAACTTCATTTCCACCAGTTATAACAACACCAAGAGTAATCCCGAGTTTACATGGGATACCTGGCGACTGAACGTTGACGGTTCCATGGGCGGTGTTGATCTGAGCTTTGAGTACCGTTTTTATCCCACTTTCGGTAGCCATTTCATCCACCACGGATTTCTGGGGTATGAATTTTCAGACAACCTTTACATGGAACTGGGTGTAACACAGGTACCCTTTGGTATTACTACATGGGCCAGTCACTCATGGTGGTTCCAGGGCCCCTATTATGTAGGACTTGAGGACGATTATGACATGGGAATTAATTTTGATCTTACTCCCAGTGATAAGTTGAAGTTGTCTTTCTCTTACTTTAGACAAGCTGAACCCCAGGGACCTGCATCGGGGGGAGTAAACTGGAATGGAGCCGGTCCTGGTAGGTATTCCTATGACATTACTGACAATACTTACCAATCCCTTGCAGGCAATGATGTTAATATTCGTGAGCTCAACCAATTCAACGCCAGAGCCGCATATAATCTGAATGAAGACTGGGAAATTGGCGTTTCTGCTCAGGTAGGAGGCATCTACAACCGTGAACTGGATGAAGCTGAAACTTCTACTGCATTTGCAGGGCATATAGTAGGTAATTTTGGTGGTGGCTTTAATCTGAAAGCTGAATACATCAACTTTGATTACAATGCTAAAGAC
>CAJXLE010000176.1 GCA_913055895.1 uncultured Bacteroidota bacterium
CTCTACTGGCACTGGTCGCCCAACTACGGATTTGAAAAGGACCTGCCCATACGGGGACACAACGAGACACAGATCATCTATATCATGGCAGCCTCCTCACCCACCCATCCCATCGAGCCTGAAGTCTACCACCAGGGATACGCCAGGGGCGGGGGCATCACAAACGGCAACAGCTATTACGGACATACCCTGCCCGTGGGCAATGCCTATGGCGGTCCCCTCTTTTTCACCCACTACTCCTACCTGGGACTCGATCCCAGGAACCTGGAGGACGACTATGCCGACTACTGGAAGCAAAACCGCAACCATGCCCTGATTCACTGGGAATATTGCAAGGACAATCCCAACAATTACATCGGTTACGGGAAGGATTCATGGGGACTCACAGCCAGCGACAACCACCAGGGCTACAGCGCCCACTCGCCCACCAACGACCTGGGGGTGATCACACCCACGGCAGCTGTCGCCTCCCTGCCCTACACCCCGGAGAAATCAATGGCTGCCATCAAGCATTACTATTACAAGCTGGGAGACCGGCTGTGGGGACCTTACGGTTTTCACGACGCTTTCAACCCCACTAAAAACTGGTGGGCCGACTCCTACATCGCCATCGACCAGGGACCGATCATCTGCATGATCGAGAACTACCGGACCGGCCTGTTGTGGGACCTTTTCATGTCGGCCCCGGAGGTGCAAAACGGACTGGACAAACTGGGTTTTACTTATTAACTTTTTATTCATGAAAGAGCTGTATACAAAAAGACATGCCAAAACTCCTTAATATAATGAAGCATCGCTGCCCCGAACGGCTATTTGCACATGAACACTTTGCACATGAGCCGAAAAATGATCACCCGTCATATTGGAGATTTTCCTGTTACCGGCTCATCCAACCCGGGCATCGTCCAATCAACCTTGCAGGGCAATCTCTGGAAAAAGGGAAGAAAGAGGGGCAGAAAAAATGAACATAAAGACCATCATAACAGACAGAAGAGCATAACAGACAGAAGAGCGCAGCAGACAAAAGATTGCGGAAAACAAAAAATAAAACACAAACAACAAAACCAACAACAATGATCATGAAAACACTGAGAAAAACCCTTTGGGTAAGCCTGGCACTGGGCATGGCCTTCGTATTTTTTGCCTGCAGCCAGCAACAGACAAGCCCCAACACGCAAAAGAAACAGTTCATAGATTCGCTGATATCTGAGATGACTGTGGAAGAGAAGATCGGGCAGATGACCCTTCTCACCTCGGGATGGTCGCAAACCGGCCCCACCATGAACGACAACTACATGGAGATGATCCGCAAGGGCCAGTGCGGAAACGTATTTAACGCCCTGACCGTTGACTACAACAGGAAGCTCCAGAAAATAGCCGTGGAAGAAACACGCCTGGGCATACCCCTGCTCTTTGGATACGACGTGATCCATGGCTTCAAAACCATCTTCCCCATACCCCTGGCTGAGTCGTGTTCATGGGACACCACCATGATCCGAAAGACAGCCCGCCTGGCTTCCAAGGAAGCCTCGGCCAGCGGGGTGACCTGGACTTTCAACCCCATGGTGGACATATCCAGGGACCCACGGTGGGGACGCATAGCAGAAGGAGCCGGTGAAGATCCCTTCCTGGCCAGCGCCATCGCCAAAGCCAAAGTGAAGGGACACCAGGGTGGCGACCTCTCCGACTCACAAACACTGGCAGCGTGTGTCAAGCACATGGCCGCCTACGGCGCCCCCATAGCCGGCAGGGACTACAACACCGTCGACATGTCGAAAAGACGGTTCAAGGAAGTCTATATGCCCCCCTACAAGGCTGCCGTCGAGGCCGACGTGGCCAGCATGATGACATCCTTCAACGAGCTCTTCGGCATTCCCGCCACCGGGAGCCACTACCTGCTGACCGAGCTCCTGCGGGATCAATGGAACTACAAGGGCATGGTGGTGACCGACTATACCTCCATCCCCGAGATGATCGACCACGGCTACGCACGCGATGAAAAGCATGCCGCTGAACTGGCCCTCAACGCTGGCGTCGACATGGACATGCAGGGTGCCTCCTACCATGAATACCTGAAAAAGTCGCTTGAAGAAGGCAAGGTGACCGAAAAGCAGCTCAACAAGGCTGTACGCCGGGTGCTGGGAATGAAATACGACCTGGGTCTGTTTGAAGATCCCTACAGGTACCTCGACAACGAACGCGAGGACCGCATCATCCATTCACAGGAGATGATGGAACACGCCCTGGAGTCGGCCAAAGAGTCGGTGGTCCTGCTGAAGAACGATGCCCACCGGGGCAGCAAAGTACTGCCCCTCTCCAAAGACATAGGCAGCATAGCCCTGGTCGGACCCCTGGCCGATAACCAAAGAGAACACCTGGGAGCCTGGCATGCCTCCGGCACCGACTCACTGGTCACCACCGTCAGGAAAGGCCTGGAAAAAGAGTTCCCCAACACGGCCATACGCTACGCCCAAGGCTGTGACTTTACCGGTAACGACAAAAGCGGTTTCGACCAGGCACTGGCCAACGCCCAACGCTCCGACGTCGTGGTGATGGCCGTAGGTGAAAAACACACCCAGAGCGGCGAAGCTGCCAGCCGCAGTGACATCGGACTGCCAGGCGTTCAGCTCGACCTGGTCAAAGAGATGGTGGCCACCGGCAAGCCCGTCGTGGTGATGGTCATGGCAGGCCGCCCCATGACCCTGCCCTGGATCGATGAGAACGTGCCGGCCATCCTCAACACATGGCACCTGGGCACCCGGGCAGGCGATGCCGTGGCCGACATCCTCTCGGGCCAGACCAACCCCTCGGGCAAGCTCACCAGCACCTTTCCGAGAAATGTGGGACAAATACCCATCTACTACAGCCACAAGAAGACCGGCCGGCCGTACGATCCCAATGACGGCTACACCAGCCGGTACCTCGACGTGCCCAACTCACCGCTTTATCCCTTTGGCTACGGGTTGAGCTATACAACATTTGAATACTCCAACATGCAGGTCGACAAGGAAAAGATAGGCTTCGGCGAGCCCCTCACCGTCACGGTCAACATCAAGAACACCGGAGACAGGAAAGGCGAAGAGGTCGTACAACTCTATACCCGCGACATGGTGGGCAGTGTAACCCGCCCTGTCAAAGAGCTCAAGGGTTTCCGCAAAATAGCCCTCGAGCCCGGACAGGAGAGAAGGGTGCAATTTAACGTATCCTCCGACGACCTGCGGTTCTATACCGCCGACATGGAATACCAGGCCGAGCCGGGTAAATTCAAGGTGTTTGTCGGTACCAGCTCGGCCGATGTGATGGAAAAATCATTTGAACTGGTTGGTAAATAGGGTTTCAAACTAAGTCCGTTCCATCACAAGACAGGAAATAAGGGATGGAGGGGTTTCAACCTCCTCCATTCCCTTACTTCCTTCTTTTTCTATTGAGCCATTTAACTTTTGAGCATTTACCCATATGATTTTGAGAACCTCCCTCTTCTTTATTTTAATAGTGACGCTGGCCTCAACCCTGACGCGGGGACAAACCGGCGATTACAGCTCTTATGAGAAAAACAGGCACGGCGTGGTTTTCCAATCCCAAAAAGGTGACCAGCTCAGGTTCCAGTTCTATACCAACCAGATCGTGCGGATCACCTGGGCACAGCCAGGCAAAGCATTTCTTGCCGACAACCGCTATGAGATGGTCCGGGATCACCTCCGCAAAGGCACCTTCACCCTGGAAGAGCAGGAAGAGCGGTTCATCCTGCAGGCGGGAGAAGACACAGGAGTTGCTGTGACCGTCAACAAATCCCCCCTGCGCTTTTCCTTCAAGCATCCCGCAAGTGATCGCCACCTGTTGGAAGAAGCCGGCAGCATGGTCTCCAGGGGCGACACCCTGGCCACCCGCTTTCAGTGGGATTCGACAGAACATTTTTGCGGCCTGGGCCATCAAACATATGGGTATGTCGAGTCGCTCGACCTGCAGGGACGCATAGCCAGCTCCAACTACGGGGAGGGTAAACACACACATTGGGGTCCCCAGGGCGTACTCACCGTTCCCTTCTACATGTCGGACAAAGGATACGGCATCTTCCTGAACAGCACCCACCACCACCTTTTCCATTTCGGCAAAGACGGCCGCTACGGCTTCCGGATAGAGACAAAAGGCTTCCGCGGACAAATGGACTATTTCTTCATCTACGGCCCGGAGTTCAAACAGCTGCTCGACCGCTACACCCAACTCACCGGCCGTCCGCGACTGCCACAGCGCTCCATCTTCGGCCTGCACCTTTCCGACAAAGGATCACCCAACCACCCGGGTGCCGAATGGTGGAAAAAAAAGATCACCGAACACCGCGAAGCCGGCTTCCCCTTCGACCACATGGTCAACGACAACCGATGGCGTGCCGGCTCGGGTGCCTGGTCGGGCTCCTGGTTCGAGTGGGACTCCACCCGCTTTCCCAACCCCGAAAAGTTCAACCGGTGGACCACAGGTCACCATGTGACGGTGACCCTCGACCTGAACCGCAACATCATAGCCGACTGTGAAGGGTGGAAACCTGAATACAACCTGCCACAGGCCGAAAAATATGTCGCCCACGGCAACAGCGCCCCCGACTATTCCGATCCGCAGGTGAGAAACTGGATATGGGAGCTCTTCTGGGAACAATCGTTCAACCCCGAGCTCAATTATCCGGGCGACGGGCTGTGGATCGATGAGACGGACGACCTCCATACGATGAACGACAGCGTCATACTGGCCAATGGCAGGAGCTGGGCCGAAAATGAAAATTACTACCCCTTTCTCATCGCCAAAGCCGTTGTGCAGGAGGGATGGGACAATGAGAACGACAACCGGCCACCGGGCATCGGCCCATCCAGGCGCCCCTTCCTATGGATGAGAAGCATGATGGCCGGGGCCCAAAGGTATGCCACCCACTGGACCGGCGACATCTACCCCACCTGCCAGTGGATGAAAAACACCATACGGGGCATGCAGGCTTCCGGCCTGTCGGGATTCCCCTATTTCAACCACGATGCGGGAGGTTTCATGGATCCCGGACCCGACGATTCGATGTACATCCAATGGTCGATGGCCATGGGAAGCCTCACACCCATATGGCGCCCCCACGGGATGGGCAAGAACAAACGATGGCCCCTCGACCGCTCTGAAAAATGCCGCCAGGCTGCCATGAAATACGGAAAGATGCGGTATCAGATGATGCCCTACATCTACACATACGCCCACAAAGCCCACAGCCAGGGAACCCCCATGGCCAGGGCCATGGTGCTCTCCCACCAGCACCATCCAGAAGCCTGGGAGCATGAGCTGCAGTACATGTGGGGCGAAGAAATGCTGGTGGCCCCCGTATGCTCGCAAGGAGATACCACCCGCAGCGTATGGCTGCCACCGGGTCAGGACTGGTACATTTACTGGAACGACAACATCCTGAAAGGCGGACAAACCTCTCAATACCATACCGAACTGATGGAAATCCCCCTTTTCGTGAAAGAAGGAAGCATCATTCCCCGCTATCCCTACGCTCAAAGCACTTTCACCATGGACGAATCCCGCCTGATCCTGGATGTCTATACAGGCCGGGACGGCACGTTCAAGCTCGTCGAGGATGACGGGGTGAGTGAAAAATACCGGACCCGGGATGAGAAACGCACCACCCCCATTGAATACAACGAGGATGCCCACAGGGTAACCATACATCCGGCCCGCGGCAGTTACCAGGATGCGCCCACGCACCGTTCATACCGCATCAGGATACACGGGATGGAAAACCCAAACAGGGTTGATGCCGGCACGGCCACGATTAAAAAGGTTTCATCGGAAAAGGAGATACCATGGGAAGAAAAGGGCTATTTCTGGAACGAGAAGCAAAGCATATTAACCATCCAAACCTTACAGCATCCGGTGGAAGAGACGGTGGAAGTTTCCTTCTAACATACATCAGCAGGCCTTCTCAACATCATCTTGCCGTATGATCAACCCCATTTTCATGTGGATGTGTGCTCCGATTTCTCCCAGAAGTCATCTACTGCATCCAGGATGCTTTTTCTGGTGGCCCGGAGATTGTTCATCCATAGTGGCTTTTTCAGCCATAGAAGGTTGTACCTGAGACTGGCTGTCAGCTTCTTCCACCAAACATACCACCTGTAGGCCAGAAAGCCCGAAAGGGGAAGGCTCACCAGGTATACCCACGGCATCCATGCTTCACGGGTGAGAACAGCCACCAGCAAGGTCTGGAGCAAATAAAACAGGGGAAAAGCAACCAGGGCCAGCCCGTTCTTGATGGAACTCCAGAACTGGGGATCCCTGACCTTCCGTGTGGGCAGGACAGGCAGGAAAAAGGGCAGGGCATTGTTGACCAGTCCGTACAAAAATAAAGGAACCAAAAGAATGGCCATGGTGAACTCCGGCAGCAAGGAGAGCCACGAGTAACGCTTTCGATTGAAAAGCCAGGGACGCAGCCTTAAAACTTTCAGGCCCCTGAGGTAATATTTAACCTGTCGCTCCAGTTTACCAGCCGTCTGGGGATGGGCGGCAAACTGCTCTTCGCAAACCCTGATCAGTTGTTTGTCGGCCTCCAGCTTTTCCGGCCGCCGCCGTATGGATGGCCCGAAGCGCCGAAGCATGCGGGGATGATAAAGTTCACGCAGCCGGTTGATCAGGTTGTGGTGCCGGCGGTCGTCGATATGGATCATCACCCGACGCAACTCACGGGCAATCTCATCTTTCAGAGCTATGTAAGCGCGGGAGGGGTTCTGCTCATAAAGCGACTGGTATGGATCCACAGCAAGGGGCCTTCCAAAACGAACCACCAGGGTATGTCCAAACTTATAGAAATCGTCGTAATCGAGTCCGACAGGCACAACCTGCAAGCCCAACCCGAAGTTGTTGGCCTGCTCCGACTGGAAGGCTATTCGGCAGATGCCTTTCTTAAGGGGTCGCAGCCTTCGCTGGGCACCATGGTTGCCTTCGGGAAAAATCACCAGACTGCCATCATTCCTGAATACGTCACCCACCTTTTGCATGATACGCTCATTCTCCTGCAGCATACCATAGCCGTCGCGGAGGATCAGGATCTCTTCGTTCAGAGCCTGATTCTTACTGTCCTGCCGGAGACACTCGTGATCCTCGC
>CAJXLE010000177.1 GCA_913055895.1 uncultured Bacteroidota bacterium
CTTCATAAGCATTCATCCTGGCGTGGCGGACAGCCGGTACAACATCCTTTCCTGTCCACGGCACCACTGAACCCCATTCCCACTGCCTCATGTGCATATACAATCCCGGCCGGCAAGGCTCCTTAAACATACCGGTTGCTATACCTTTTTGCATGAGTAATCCCCGCCCGGGCATCAGAAATCATCTGCTGGGCGTCAGCGCCCGTCCAGATAATACAGTATCATCTTCTCGATGGCTCGCCGGCAGACGGGACAAAAAGATTCAGCACGGTTGCTTTTCATCCGGCAATCCATGAAAGGGCTGTAGACACCTTCTGAAACATATCCCCCGCCTTCAAAGACGCCGACCTTATCACTGTATTCAGGCTTGCGGGGTGTTGGCACCGGTGTTTCTTCCGATAGCATATCTTTCCACTTGGATTCAAAATCGACCAGGGTGGTGAGGTTGGGTTCCCAGGGCTCCTCTTTCAGGTTGTAGAATTCGCTGTAGGCCACCTCCGAATTGTAGTATTCATCTCCCAGCCCGGCAAAGCCATGTCCAAACTCATGTATGGCCACCTTTTTGGAATACATATGATCGGTGGTGGTGGCCGAATAGTGGTTGTAGAACCCCCCGCCTCCATAGCGTTCTGTATTGATCAGCAGCACAATGTGGTCATAGGGTACGTTGGCTGCGTAATCCCTTATGGTATGTGTGTCAAATGATGTCAGGTAACGTGGCACATCGAAGGTATAATAGCTGCTGTTGAACACGGTATTCCTGTAAATGTGCTCGCCCGGCACGTCGGTGCCCGACTCGTCAGAAACGGCCTTCACCGCGTAAATGTTAAACCGGTCGCGGTAGGACTTAAAGGGCTCGCGCGAGAGAATGTAATTGCTAATGTCCCGTACATCCTCCACGAACTTTTCCATCTCCTCTTTGCGGTAGCCCTCGGCCAGAAAAGCCAGGTCGACCGAACGCGAGGGTTCGCCCTCACCCGCCACCTTCACCGAGTGGGCCTGAGCCGGTTTTTCCCTGGTTATAAAATAGCTGGAAGGGTCAATCTTCCTTTGCCAAACGGGCGCTGCATCGTCCTGTCGCCGGTACAGGCGCACCCAAACCTTACCCCGGGGAAAGGGCATGCGTATGGTATGGGCAAAGGCACGGGGATGCTCCTTTGCTTGCCGGGTGGCCTGCCATTCTTCAAACAATGTGGAAAAACCCCTTGTGTAAATCACCTCCGAACTGGAAGCCTCGGTCACCCTAAGCTGGTAGTTGCCGTAACCAAAGGGATGGACAAGAGAGTCCCGGGGACCGGCCCATGGCTGTTCCTTTTTCATTCCATCCAGGTAGACCATCTGGCTATCGGCACCGCCGGCCAGCAGAAAATCCAGGCGCAGCACCTCGCCGGTAAAATGATCCTGGTAAGGTGTTTGGGCTCCTGCCAGATGAAAGGCCAGAAGAAACAATATAACCATCCGGTGCTTCATAGCTCACAAATTTATATGTATTTTAGCGGTGTAATATAGAAAAAATTATCCATCATGGGCGCATCGATCGTCAGGGAGCTTGAAGGCCTCCTCCGGCAGCTGGGATTAAGCAGCCAGCTCTCAGAAATCATTGTGGTAGTTGTTGTGGTCATTGCCATATTGTTTCTCGCTTATCTGGCCGACTACATCACCAAACACATACTGATCACCACTGTCACGCGACTGGTAAGGAAAAGCAAAGCCAAGTGGGACGATGCCCTGCTGGCCAGGAGGGTGATGCACCGCATATCACACCTGGCCCCTGCCCTGGTTGTTTATTTTGCCATCAATATCTCCCTGTCGTCTTTTCCTGAAATAAACGACATACTGAAAACAGGCGTACAGATATACATCATCTTCATCGTCCTGATCACCTTAGACGCCCTACTCAGTGCTTTTCACGACATCTACGAAGGCACACCCATGGCAAGGGAAAGGCCCATCAAAGGTTACATACAGGTGGTCAAGATCATCATCCACTCTGTCGGCGGCATCCTGATACTGTCGCTGCTCATCGGCAAGTCGCCAACTGCCATCCTGGCCAGCCTGGGCGCCCTGGCCGCCGTACTGATACTGGTCTTCCGCGACACCATCCTTGGCTTTGTATCAAGCATACAGCTCTCAGCTAACAAGATGGTCAAGCCGGGCGACTGGATCTCCATGCCCAGCAGGGATGCCGACGGCATTGTTCTGGAAATAACCGTTCACACCGTGAAAGTACGCAACTGGGACAAAACCATCACCACCATCCCCACCCATGCACTGATCAACGAATCCTTCCAGAACTGGAAGGGCATGCATGAGAGCAAAGGCAGGCGCATAGCCAGGGCCCTCCACATCGACATCAAAAGCGTGGAGTTCTGCACCGACGAGATGCTGGAGCGTTTTAAAAAATTTAAGCTCATCAGGGACTACATCAACGAAAAACAGCAAGAGATTGATGAATTCAACATAGCCCAGGGGATAACCGATGAGGACACCCTCAGCAGAAGGAGGCTGACCAACATAGGGGTCTTCCGAAAATATGTGGAGACCTACCTGGAGAAACATCCGAAGATCCACCCCGGCGAGCCGCCCTACATCATCATGGTGCGACACCTGCAACCCACCGACCGTGGGCTGCCGGTACAAATTTATGCATTCTCGAAAGAGCAGGACTGGAAAGAATACGAAAAAGTGCAGGCCGACATTTTCGACCACATCCTGGCTGTGGTGCCCGAATTCGGCCTGAGGATCTTCCAGAACCCCTCCGGCGATGATTTCAGGGTTTTGTCGGGAGGCATGATCTCGGGCAGCCAGCCGGATGACTAACCCGTATTTGAGTTCAGGTCCTGCGCTGCCGCACCACCTCATAAGCCATGATGCCGGCCGCCACGGAAACATTGAGGGATTCAATCTGCCCGGCCAGGGGAATGCGGGCATGATGATCGAGCTGCTCCAGCAGGGATGGTGTGATGCCCTTATCCTCGGCCCCCATCACCAGGGCAGAAGGCCCTGTAAAGTCGATGTCGTAATAAAGACGATCGGTTTTTTCGGTCACCCCGGTGGTCTGCACACCACTGTTAGCAAGATATTTCACCGCCTCCTTCAGGCTGGCGGCCCTGCATACAGGTATCCTGTAAAGGGCCCCTGATGAAGTCCTGGCGGTATCTCCACCAACGCGTGCAAAATTTCCTGCCGGGATGACCACCCCGTCAACGCCGGCACATTCGGCAGTACGCAGTATGGCGCCAAAATTACGAACATCGGTAAGCCCGTCCAGCAATAAAAGAAAAGGCGACCGGCCCTGCTCGAACAACATGGGCACAAGATTTTCCACGCTGCAGAACTCCACTGGCGACAAAAAGACCACCACACCCTGGTGGTTCTTCCTGGTGATCCGGTCAAGCTTTTGGGAGGGAACAAACTGAAAAGGCAGACCATGCTGACGGACCAGGGAGAAAAACTCCTGAAAAAGCTCACCTTTCAATCCTTTTCTTATCAGTATTTTGTCTACCGGCCGACCGGAAGCAACGGCCTCCATGGCAGCCCGAAGGCCATAGATGAAATCTTTTTGCTTGTCCGTCATATACCTTGCTATAGCGTTAAGAATGATCTTCGCGCAGAGCCTCCAGTTTCTCGTAAAGCCGCTCCCAATGGATCATCTCTTTTTCGTGATCCCTCTGCAGGCGCTCATATTTAGAATAGATCTCCTGGTTATCGATGTTCTCAGGGTTGGCCAACAACCGGTCCAGGTCCTCCTGCTCTTTCTCCAGCGATTCGATCCGTTTTTCCGATTCCCTCACCTGTCTCTCCAGTTTGCGAACCTGGTTCTTATGTGCCTTGCGTTCCTCAAAACCCTTCCCGCTGCCGGCAACCTTTTGTGATGGTTTTCCGGGGCCCTGGGTGTTGTTTTTTCTACTGACCCCTTCCGGCGACTTCTCCGATGTCCTTGTATTTCCCTGGGGTGAAGAAGGGGCCGCATTCAAATCATCAAGCCGGGCGAGCTGTTTCTTACGCAGAAAATCGTAGATGCCGCCAATATGTTCCTTGAGCGCCCGGTTTCTGAACTCATAGACTTTGGAGACCAACCCGTCCATAAAGTCACGGTCGTGGGAAACCACCAGCAGCGTTCCCTTGAAATTCCCCAGGGCCTGCTTGAGGACTTCCTTGGAGCGCATGTCGAGGTGGTTGGTGGGCTCATCAAGGATAAGCATGTTGTAGGGATGCAAAAGCAGACGGGCCAGGGCCAGCCTGGAGCGCTCACCACCCGACAACACACCTACCTTCTTGTCGACATCTTCGCCCTGGAAAAGAAAAGCCCCGAGGATGCTGCGAACCTGTTTGCGCACCTCCCCTTCTGCCACCTGGTCGAGTGTCTGAAAAACAGTCAGGTTGTCGTCCAATAACTCATCCTGGTTTTGGGCATAATATCCTATCTCAACGTTGTGACCAACAGCAACCTTACCGCTGAAATCGGTTTCCTGAAGCAGGACCTTCGCCATGGTGGTCTTACCCTCCCCATTGCGCCCCACGAAAGCCACCCTTTCTCCACGCTCTATCAAAAAATCTGCGCGCTCAAGCACCAGCTTGTCGCCATAGTACTTGACCACATCGTTGGCTTTCAGCACTTCCCTGCCTGAGCGCGGGGGGTCGGGAAAACGGATGTGCATGGTTTTCTTATCGTCCTGATCCACCTGCACCTCCTCCATCTTTTCCAGCTGCTTGATGCGCGACTGGACCAAAGAGGCTTTATTGGCCTTATAACGGAAACGTTCTATGAACTGCTCGGTTTCCTTTATCTTTTTCTGCTGATTCTCCCAGGCAGCTTGCTGTTGCTCCTTTAATCTCTGTCGCTCTTCTTTATACTGTGAATAAGGAAGCTTGAAATCATACAGCTTACCCAGGTTCAACTCCAGCGTGCGGTTGGTGACGGCATCCAAAAAAGCCCGGTCGTGCGATATCAGCACAACACCTCCCTGGAACTGCTTGAGGTAATTTTCAAACCATTGTATGGATTCAATGTCGAGGTGGTTCGTGGGCTCATCCAACAGCAACAGGTCGGGCTCATTAAGCAGTATTTTGGCCAGTTCCACACGCATCTTCCAGCCACCACTGAAGGTGTACATGGGAGCCTGCTGATCTTCCTTGTCAAAGCCCAGTCCCGTAAGGGTGCGCTCAATGGCGGAATCTATCTTATCACCCCCCAGCATATGATACTTCTCCGTCATCGAAGAGAGCCTGTTCAGCAAGTCGGCATATTCCTCGCTGTTGTAATCGGTTCGCCCGGCAATCTGACGGTTCACCTCCTCAATGCCCTGGTGAAGTTCGTAGATATGTTCTAGCGACTGAAAGACGGACTGATAAACCGTTTCACTTTCCTGGTGTTCCATATGCTGGGGCAGGTAACCAATGCGTATCGAACCCGGACGGTTCACCCGGCCCGAAGTCGGGGGAAGGTCCCCGGTAATAACCTTCAACAGGGAAGTCTTGCCCGACCCGTTGTTGCCTACCAACCCAATCTTTTCACCCGAGCGTATGAAGATGGAAACTTCATCAAACAGGATATTCCCGCTGAATTCTAACCGTATGTCTTCCAGTGATATCATTCAAGCCTGGTTTAGCAGGGTGCTGAAAAGCCGCAACCCCAAACATTCATACCGGTTCAAAGATAGCAAAAGTTCCGCACCCTGTCTGTCCAATATATCTAAAAATCACCTTATCCATGGTGGTCCATAATGAACCGTGATGGTGCGGGCTTTTAAACATTGACCATCTCACCATGCAGCAGCCTCCATTTTGTTGCGTCTTTACCTTATTGAAGTTTAACATTTAAATCATACCCTATGAGAAAATTCCTCTTTCTGGCTGTGACCATCACCCTGTCGACCATCACAGCCATCAGTCAACAAACCATCGAGGCCGGCAAGATCATCTCCATGATCGACAATGGCAGGGCCGTCGACATTAAAAATACCACCATCAAAGGCCACCTGGGCTTTGTAAAGGTGAACAATCGCGAAACAAAAGACGAATCAATGTTTGGAACCAATACCTACGATGTCCACATCAACGTACCTGTCAAATTCACCAATTGCACTTTTGAAGAAGATGTCATAGCCTACTACAAGGACGATGACGATGATGAGCTGTTCAATGCCATGTTCCATGACAAGGTAACCTTTAAAAACTGTACCTTCCAGGGCGATGCCCTGTTCAAATACTCACACTTTGACAAAATGGCAAACTTCTCGGGAAGCAAATTTGAAAGGACAAGCCTGTTTAAATATGCCCGGTTTAAAGAGCCGTCAGATTTTCAAAACTGCAGGTTTGAAGAAGAAGCCAACTTCAAATATGCCAAATTCAGGGATAAATCGAACTTCAGGAAATGCCTGTACAACGATGAGGCCAACTACAAATATGCTGAGTTTGAGGAGGAAGTGCTGCTCAACCATGTAAAATTTTCAGACTATGCCAACTTTAAATATTCTGAATTCGACGCCCATGTGGATTTCACCCAAAGCAGCTTCCGGGAGGAAACATCTTTCAAATACACCAAATTTCCCAAGGGCTCAACCTTTAAGAACGTGGTGTTTGAAGACGATGTCACCTTCGAATACGCCAAATTTCACGAACCCCTTGAAATGAGCGGAATAGAATTCAAAGAGGCTGCCAATTTCGAGGATACACGATACGAAGGCAGGGATTTCACAAAATACCTTATAAAAAAGGGACTGCGGTAGTACGGTTTTTTATTTGCCGATCAGGTTGATCTCCTTGAGGAATTTCTCTTTGTAAGCCTTGCCTATGGGTATGCTTTTCTGTGATTTTTGACCCTTGATGATCACATAATTGTCCTCGATGCGGTCGATGTTGCTCACGTTGACAATGTATGAACGGTGTACCCGCTTGAACCGGTCGGCCGGGAGCTGCTGAATGATACTCTTCATGGTAAAGTGAATGGTAAACTTCTGGTCATAGGAGTTGATCACCACATAATTCTCCATGGCCTCCACCCACAGGATGTCGTCGTACTTCAAGCGAACCAGCGCAGAATCCTTCTTTATGAAAATCTCATTCTTCTGTTTCTGGCTCATCTCCGTGGTGGCGGCATTGTTATAAGCCTTCGAGGCAGCCTT
>CAJXLE010000178.1 GCA_913055895.1 uncultured Bacteroidota bacterium
AGTCGGCATACGGTTATCACATCATCAAACTCCTTGAACGGCGCGACAACGAAGTCAACACCCGCCACATACTCATCAAACCCGACATCAGTCCGGAGCAAAAGAAGCAAGTGATAAACAAGCTCGACAGCCTGGCTACAGCCATCAGGCAGGGGGAAATAAGCTTCGAAGAAGCAGTGGTCGAACATTCCGATGATAAAAAATATAAGATGAACGGTGGCATACTGGTCAACCCACAGAACGCCAGCAATGAGTTTGAGCTCGACCAGCTGCCCCAGGCCGATTACCAGGCAGTGAAAGATCTGAAGGTGGGCCAGATAGCCGATCCCTACGAGGCACAGGATGAGATGGGCAAGACACTTTTCAAGATTGTCAGGATCAAATCCAAGTCCGACCGCCATAAGGCCACCATAGAGGAGGATTTCAGCCGGCTAAGCCAGATGGCCAAACAAAAGAAGCAGCAAGAGATCGTTCAAAACTGGATCGAGAAAAAGAAAAAGGAAACCTACATCCACATCGACCAGACGTTTGATGATTGCAAGATCAAGACGCACTGAAGGCAGGTGATGGTTTCCGGGCCAAGCCTATGAAAGATCCCGCCACAGGGGAGTAAGTTACACAAGGCCAATTTAATAGATGAAAAATAATCTTGTGATAAGATCCTGGTTCGGCAATGCAATGATGAAAAGGCACCTGCTCATTACCCTGCTGGTAATGCTGAGTGCCTTTTCCGTGGCACAGGAGACAAAGAAATCCAGAAAGATTGAGATTCTCCACGCCAACTCACTGGTGTTCAATGAAAAAGTGAATGCCAACGTGCGTCGTTTTATTGGTGATGTCAAGTTTCGCCACAATGAGTTCACCATGTACTGCGACAGCGCATATTCCTATGTGAACAAAAACCAGATCGACGCTTTCAGCAATGTACACATCACCCGGGGAGATACGCTCCACCTGTACGGCGATTTTCTCAGCTACGACGGAAACCGCAACTTTGGCAAAGTCCGTAAGAATGTGAAACTCACCGACCCCCAGGCCAGCCTCTTCACCGATTCACTCAACTTCTACTCGGAACGCAACTATGCCTATTATTTTGACGGGGGCAAAATCATCAACCAGGACAAAACCATTACCAGCCTGGAAGGTCATTATTATTCCGACCGCAACGTTGCCCATTTCAAGGACAGTGTCAAGATTGTAGATCCCGACTACACGGTTTATTCCGACACACTCAAGTACAACACTGAGTCGGAAGTGGCATTCTTTCATGGACCCACACGTATACACAGCGACAAGAACTACCTCTACTGCGAAAATGGATGGTACAAGACCATACCCAACAAGTTTTTCTTTAGCAAGAATGCCCTTTACAAAAAGGAAGACCGGATCATAAGCGGCGACACCCTTTACTATGACGATTCGCTGGGATATGGCGAGATACGAAGCAATGCCGAAATCATGGACAGCACCAAAGAGGTGATACTCAGGGGCAACTATTCGGAATATACCGAAAACCCTGAAAAGGCTTTCATGACCGACAGCGCCCATATGATCACCGTAGATGATGAGGCCGACTCACTTTACCTGCATGCCGACACCCTTCGCTCGCGCCTGGATACGGCAACTATGGAAAGCGACACATCAGACAAAAGCAGGATTTTCAATGCCTACCACAATGTAAGGATATACAAATCAAACCTTCAGGGTAAATGTGATTCGCTGGTGTTCACCCAGCGCGATTCAGTCATCCACATGTACCACAACCCCGTGGTGTGGAGCGACAGCACACAGATCACCGCCAAATACATTGAGATACACACCAAAAACAACAACATCAGCAAATTTTACCTGGAAGAGGCAGCTTTCATGATCAGCATGGAAGATACCGGCCGTTTCAACCAGATCAGCGGGCAGGATATGATCGGCCATTTCAGGAACAATGATTTGTACAAGGTGGAGGTAATGGGCAATGGCCAAACCATTTATTACACCAAAAACAAAGATGAAACGGTGGGAGTGAACAAGGCAGTAAGCAGCAACCTGCTTATTCACCTGAAAGACAATCAGGTGATACGGGTCAATTTGGTACAGTCGCCGGAAGGAACGTTATATCCGCTGGGCGATTTGAAGGAGAAAAAGCTTCCGGGGTTTCAATGGCTCCTTAATCAAAGGCCTAAAAACAAACAAGAGATATTTCTCAAACCACGGGCATCACAAAACATGAAGGAGGAGCTACAAACCCCTCCCTCAGGTCCCTAGTATTCATCCTCATTGAAAAAGAAATCGTCTTTACTTGGGTAGTCTGGCCAGATGTCCTCTATGCTCTCATATACCTCCCCCTCATCTTCAATCTCCTGGAGATTTTCAATTACTTCCATTGGAGCACCAGAACGAATGGCATAATCAATCAGTTCTTCCTTAGTTGCTGGCCATGGTGCATCTTCAAGTTTAGATGCTAACTCAAGTGTCCAATACATAATCTATTGCGGTTTTATTGGTTTTTTCAAAGGTCTGCAAATTTACAATTATTACGTTAAAAGCAAAATTTTATTATTTCTTTGGTTGCCATTTCACTTCATGTATATGCAGATCTTTGGACAATTTTCGGGACAAAACAAACAAATAATCCGACAATCGATTGAGATACCTGATTACCAGTTCGGGAAATTCACTCTCCTCATAAAGCTTGATGACATGGCGCTCGGCCCTTCGGCAAACATTTCGCGCAATGTGGGTATAAGACACTGTAGTGTGGCCACCGGGCAGTACAAATGATTGCAGCGGCGGCAGTTCCAGGTCCATGCGGTCGATGCCCTTTTCCAGGCCTGTGATGTCTTCCTCAAACAATTTGGGCAGATTATCCTGGCAGTCGTCACAGTCGGCGGCCAGCCATGAAGCACAAACCATCAGCCGGTCCTGTACCCATATGAGCTCATTCTTCAACAACTCAGATATCTGCTGGTCCCTGATCAACCCAATATAAGCAATCAGCTCATCAACGGTTCCGTAAGCCTCTATGCGCAGGTGGTATTTTGGAACTCTCTTTCCCCCAAGCAGGGACGTCTTTCCTTTATCTCCGGTCTTGCTGTATATTCTCATAACAATTTTTTGCCTGTAACAATACCCTTGTCGATTTGTTCATCCTTCCGGCACCTCATCAGCTTCTTGCCTCGTGTCGGCTTCGATACTCCCGTCTCTCAAGCGGATGATGCGATGCGCATGCCTTGCTATCTCCTCCTCATGGGTAACAATGATCAGGGTGTTGCCCTGTTGTTGTATCTCGTCGAAAAGCTTCAGGATGTCTTCCGATGTTTTGCTGTCGAGGTTGCCGGTGGGCTCGTCGGCCAGTATGATGGAAGGATGGTTGACCAGGGCCCTGGCCAGGGCAACACGCTGGCGCTGCCCGCCCGAAAGCTCATTGGGCTTATGATCCATCCGGTCCTCCAGTCCCACGCGTGTCAACACCTCCCTGCCCCGCTCCAGTCTTTTCTCTTTCGACATGCCGGCATAAACCAGCGGGAGGGTCACATTATCCAGTGCGCTGTAACGTGGCAGCAGGTTGAAAGTCTGGAAGACAAAGCCGATCTCCCTGTTCCGAATGTCGGCCAGCTGGTTGTCGCCCAGCTTACTCACATCCTGGCTGTTCAGGATGTATTTCCCCGAAGTGGGTGTATCCAGGCAACCCAACACGTTCATCATGGTCGACTTACCCGAACCCGAGGGCCCCATGATGGCCACATACTCATTGCGGCTGATGCTGAGATCGATCGAGCGCACCGCCTGAATGGTTTCAGCACCCACGTAATAAAACTTGCTGAGGGCCTCCAGTGTAATGATGTTCGACATGTGGGATATTTCCAGTTAGCTCTTACGAATATATAAAAATTCCCCAGTTTTTAATAGGCCAGCACAAATCTTTCACGCGATAATTCCCTCCTGAAAAACAACACCCCCATGTGGTAAAGGTCTATGCTCACCTTCACACGGCTGTGGTTTGTGATGGTATGCCAGGCGCGCGACATCTCTTTCGACCAGTGAATGTCGTCTATCACCACAACACTGTTGCTGTGCAAATGATCCACCAGTTTTTCGAAATGGTCAATGGTGGAATCCTTTCTGTGGTTGCCGTCGATGAAAACAAAATCCAGCTGTCCTGTCCGGGAGAGAAAGCCCGGTAAAACATCTTCAAAACTACCTTCCAGGGTATGCACATTGTCATCGCCAAGCAAACGGGCATTTTCACGGCAGACATCCAGCTTTTCCCGGCATCCCTCCACCGTGTATAGAAGCGCCCCGGGGGCTCCCTCGCAAAGATACATGGTGCTGATCCCTACAGAGGTTCCCAGCTCCAGTATGACGCCGGGGGTAAACTCACGGGCCAGGGCATAAAGCACCTTGCCATACTTGTAGGATACCGATGAATGGCGGACAATGCTTGCCAACTTCTCCCTCTCACCCGACAAACGGGTGGAACCTGCACCATATACCCTTTCACATACCACCTCTCTCTGATCCTTTAGAAGGCTGCGAACCCTTGCCCTTACCCGGCTCAACTCCCTGCGGCAACCAGGTGACAAGATCCGCTTATAAAACCAAAACATGAAGGGCGAATGCAATCCATACCCCCAACGGTGTCTTGCCACAAACAGGTAATATACATACCCCCGCAATTGATACAGGAGCCTGCTGGCGGATTGAAAAAAAAGCATATAAATTGGAATTTTCTGTGGTATGAATATTATTTTTATAAAAATTTTACATGCATGAGCGCCTCGGTCTTCAACAAAGATATCAAATATCTCCCGGGAGTGGGCCCCAAAAGAGCCGGATTATTGAAGGAGGAACTCAACATCACCACCTACGGCGATCTCTTGTATTACTTCCCCTATAAACATGTCGACCGCACCACTTTTTACCATGTCAGGGATGTACAGCCGGGGATGTCAAGCATCCAGCTAAAAGGACAGATCAAAAAATTCGAGCTGGCAGGCAAGCCCAACAAAAGACGCCTGATTGGTCATTTCACCGATGAGACGGGTGTCATTGAACTGGTGTGGTTCAGGGGTATCAACTGGATACGCAAGAGCTACCAGGTTAACAAGGATTATGTGATCTTCGGCAAACCCACCCTTTTCAACAGCAAGATCAACCTGGTGCATCCCGAAGTGGAATCTCTGGAAAATTACAATTCCAGGGTTCAGACAGGCTTTGAAGCCCATTACAACACCACCGAGCGCCTTAAAAAGAATTACATCAATTCAAAGGTCATCCGCAAGCTGCAAAACAACCTGATCCAGGAGGCAAGTGACAGGATCGAAGAAACCCTGCCCGAATGGCTGCGCGACCAGCTGAAGCTTTACCCCCTGGACAAGGCCCTTCTGAATATCCATTTCCCGGAGGATCAGCAAAAACTGAAAATGGCCCTGTACAGGCTTAAATTCGAGGAACTCTTCTACCTGCAGCTCAACATACTGCAGCAGAGAACACACCGCATACGTAAATTCCAGGGCTTCGTCTTTGAACAGGTGGGCCGGCTCCTCAATGAATTTTACCACCAGCACCTGCCTTTTCAGCTTACCAACGCCCAGAAAAGGGTTCTCAAGGAGATACGCAAGGACCTGGGCTCCGGACAACAGATGAACAGGCTGCTGCAGGGCGATGTGGGAAGCGGCAAAACACTGATCGCCCTGATGAGCATGCTCATTGCCCTGGACAATGGCTACCAGTCCTGCATCATGGCCCCGACAGAAATACTGGCCACCCAGCACTACAAAAGCATCCGGCAACTGCTCGCTACCATGCCCGTCAACGTGCGGCTACTCACCGGTTCCACTGCCAACGCAGAGAGAAAAGAGATCCACGAGCAGCTGCTCACCGGGGAGCTTGAGATACTTATAGGCACCCATGCCCTGATCGAGGACACCGTGCAGTTCAAAAACCTGGGACTGGTGGTGATCGACGAACAGCACCGCTTTGGAGTGGCCCAGCGTGCCAGGCTGTGGAAGAAAAACACCCAGCCACCCCACATACTGGTTATGACCGCCACACCCATACCACGCACCCTGGCCATGACCGTATACGGGGATCTCGACGTGTCGGTGATCGATGAGCTGCCTCCCGGTCGCAAACCGGTTAAAACAGCCCATTTCTATGAGTCCAAACGCTACCGTGTGATCGACTTTATGCGCAAGATGATCCACCAGGGCCGACAAATCTTCATCGTCTATCCCCTGATCAGCGAATCGGAAAAGCTGGACCTGAAAGCCCTCGAAGAGGGTTACGACAACATCCTGCGCTACTTCCCCCCACCCAAATACGCCGTGAGCGTGGTACACGGTAAGATGCGGCCGGAAGAAAAAGACAAATCCATGCAGCTTTTTGTCAAGGGCCAGACACACATCATGGTGGCCACCACCGTCATCGAAGTGGGCGTGGATGTGCCCAACGCTTCGGTGATGATCATTGAAAATGCCGAACGATACGGCCTGTCACAGCTGCACCAACTGCGTGGGAGGATAGGCAGGGGACAGTACCAGTCCTACTGCGTGCTCATGTCCTCCGACAAACTGTCGGACGAGGCCAAGAAACGACTTGAAACCATGGTCCGAACCACCGATGGGTTTGAGATTGCCGAAGCCGACCTCCAGCTGAGAGGTCCCGGCGATATTGAGGGTACCCAACAAAGTGGCATACCTTTTGAACTTAAAATAGCCAGCCTGGGTCAGGACAACCAGCTGCTACAATATGCCAGAAACATTGCCATGCAGGTTCTGGACGAAGATCCCGACCTGGAGGAAGAAAAAAATCAACCGCTCGTTGAACAACTGAAGATACTGGCCAGTAAAAAAAGTAACTACAGTGTTGTGAGCTAAAAAATGAATAGGATATGAACCGACAACTTATTGTATGGACCGTCCTGCTACTTCTCCTGTCTGCCGCACAGGCAACAGGCCAGGACGGGGGAAGCAGCAGAGAGGAAAACCCGCAGTGCATCCCTGCCTTTAAAAATTTCCAGGCAG
>CAJXLE010000179.1 GCA_913055895.1 uncultured Bacteroidota bacterium
CCTCAGTTGGTATATCCTGTCATACAGCGTGTGCTTCTGTTCCTGCCGGCTCAGGGTAGAGCGGATGGCCCCTAGCAGATCCCTGTCGATCACTACTTTTTCGTTTTCACCGGATTCGGAAGATTTCAGCAGTGCATTTTGCTTTGCCCTATACAAAATTTGCAGGGCTTTGCTGATTTTTTTAAGTCCCAGTTGCTCAATGTTCTGTGCTTTCTCCATTTTGCTGAACTTGCTTTCCAGGCTTTTCACGTGGTTGTAAGCTTCATTGCGCAATACCGACGCCCTGTAAAACAGTTTCCTGGCATTCTCATGGAACAGGCTGGCTTTGAGTAAGACAGTGTTTTTATTTTCAGGAGTGAGTTGAAACTTGTTGAGGTGTCTGTCATAGATCCTGTACAATTGCCGGTTGGCCGCTTTCCTTTTTTCAAACGCCTCTATGTCCTTGCTCAACGCTTTTTCCCTCATTTTGTCCATTGACTCCCTGTCACTTTTCGCTCCTTCGTCTTTTTTCATCTTCTCCAGCCGCGTGTATATGTCCTGGGCTTCACCGGAAATCTGCCGGGCCTTTTCCTTGATTTTTTCAACCTGTGTGAATGCCTCCTGGTCGGCCTCTGTAATGTATTTTTCAGGAATGACTTTTTGGCCATGAATTTGATTTGTCCAGGCCGTTAGAATGATAATGTATATGATGCATGCTGTTAAGCGTGTATAGCTTATCATCTATGATGGGGCGTCTGTGTAAAGGCAAACTGGAAAATGGACACCAAGAGTCCAATCATCAAATATACGCTTTTGTTGTTCATAGTATTTGTAATCATGATGATAAGAATTGCCGGCCCGGGTGATATGAATCAATTCGGCCCAATTTCGCAGGTTTTTTCGTATTGGATTTTTGGGGGTAAATGCTATTTTTGGGAGGGTGGGATTTATGCTGCCCGTGTGGAGGTAAAAAAATGGATCTTTAAGTATACAAGCGTAAACTGCTAACGGATTTGAATATATGCCCGAAATGGTAATCTATCTGCTGGTTATAGCTGTCTCCACGGTGGTGGTGTGGAAAGGCAGCGGTTACCTGGAGTCTTCTTCCGAGAAGATCAGCCTGTATTATGGTTTACCACCTGCCGTGCACGGGGCTGTGGTGGTGGCCGTGGGCAGCAGCTTTCCCGAACTCTCGGGGGTGGTGTTGTCGACTTTGCTGCACGGGGATTTTGAACTGGGACTCTCCAGTATTATCGGCTCTGCCATTTTTAACATCATGGTGATACCTGCCTTCTCAGGCATCTTCTCGCAGGGCAGCCTCCGCCTCGATAAAGAGCTCATCTACCGCGATGCCCTGTTTTACATCATCTCGGTGGCGGTGCTGTTCATCACTTTCTCTTTTGCCGTAATCTACCTGCCTGAGCCGGGTGGGGAGATGACCGGTACGATTTCCCGCTCCATGGCAGCCTTCCCGATACTGGTCTATTTGCTCTACATCTTCATCCAGCAGCAGGAGGTATCGGATGTCCGTGGCCACGAAAAGCCCGACATCAAACCCGGGCGCCAGTGGCTGTTGCTGCTGATGAGCCTGGCACTCGTGCTGGTCGGCGTGGAGGGACTGGTGCGCTCCTGTATCTTTTTGGGTGATTACCTGGACATACCCAGCTTTGTGTGGGGCATCACCATCATTGCCATCGTCACCAGCCTGCCCGACATGCTGGTGAGCATACGGCTTGCCCGCAAGGGCCAGGGCATACCGAGTGTTTCAAATGTGCTGGGCAGCAACATCTTCGACCTGCTGATAGCTGCTCCCGCCGGGGTCATGATTGCCGGCAGCACCGTGGTCGACTACAAGGTGGCCGCACCGCTGATGGGCATCCTGATGCTGGCCACCATCCTGCTTTTTGCCTTCCTGCGAACAAGGCTCACCCTCTCCAAAGGGGAGAACTGGGTGCTGATGGCTTTTTACCTTGTCTTTATCGTTTGGGTGGTGCTGGAAGGCACGGGCCAGGTCAGCCTCTTGTTACCGGCATAGATAAAAAAAGGGATGACCCCGCCGGGTCATCCCTTTTTTCAATCCTGGTAACTATGAGTTGTTAGTTGGGAACATCGTCGCTGGTTGGATAAATCTTGAAGGTAGCCTTCTCCTTTTTCAGATTGGAATCTTCCGAGGAGAAATGTACGGTAAACTTGATTTCCTTGGTCTCGGTGTTGAAGGTACCTTCGCCCTGTACATCGATTTTAACCTCTTTGACGTGGTCGCTGTCTTCGAGGTTTCCTTCTGTTTGATGGGAGTCGATTTTCCAGTTTTCCTGCATGCCCCATTGATCACCTACTTTGGATTCGCCATCCCAGTCGTATCCTTCCTTGGCCGCATAGCCGGTAAGGGTTTGTTGTGGTATGATCACCTTGCCCTTGGTGCCCTCTTTGTTCATGGCAGCAAACCGCAGGTATTTGTCTACACGCACTCCGTTGTTCATGTAACCGACCAGGTAATCCTCGGCCATCAGGGCGTCATCGGTCAGGTCATAAGCATTGCAACGGTAATTGTAGTAGTAGGGATAGCGCTGATCCTGGCTGTTGGGGCAGCTTCTCATGATGAAGGTGTAGGTCCAGTTGCCCGACCAGGCATTGGGATCGTCGGAATGCTGCTTGACAGTGTGGCCGGGGAAGGCCGGGGTGTATGTGTCGTCGGCATCTTTTCGCAGAACCCAGGGTTCGTGAACGCCTTCAACCAGTTTTTGCTTGGGAAGGCAGTTTTCATCAAAAGCCATCTCGCCAATGGCATTCTTTTTAAAGACAAGCTTCTGGTTGCCACCATCCCAGGAACGGCCGTTCAGGAACCAAACGTTGTTTACTTTGGGATCGATGATCTCGACAGCCCGGTGGATGTCTGAGTCACCCAGTTTATAGGATGTCACTGAAGGTTCGGCAAAGGATACCTCCACCATTTTTTCGATGTTCATCTTGCCGGTGTACTTGACGGCAATGCCAAAGCTGGCTGAAACATCACCGGCCGGCAGCTTGAGTTCATTATTGTCGTTCAGACCTACCACTTCATAGTGCTTGCCTTGTTCGGCTGTGCTGCCGTCGAATTTAACCGGGATCATCACCTGGTTGTCGAGGGCTTTGCTCACACCCACTTTCATTTCAATGGTGTCGCGCAGGTAGGCGTTGGTCATGGTGCTGTCGGAGGTGAACTTGACCACCGGCGCATCGCTGAGGGTCTCATTGTTGTCGATGATGGTTACCTCGGCGGTATTGGTTTCCTCCAGGATGTAACCATCGCCTGCACCCAACTTCAGCTGCAGGGTTTTGTCACCCTGTATTTTGGTCTCATTGATGGGGTCAACCAGGATCACCGTTGAATCTTCTCCCTGTTCAATCATCACAGTCTTGTCCTCGATGGCCTCATAATGGACACCCGGCTCAGCGCTGCCGCTTACCTGGAAAGGAATCTCCAGGTCTCTGCTGGCTTTTGCGTTCAGCCTGACAGGAACCTCCAGGGTTGAAGTGTTGATTTCTTTGATGGAGAGTTCCGTTTGACCGAACGATACTTTCAGGGTTTGGTTTTCTTCCTCCTCACAGGAGGTTAATCCCATGGACGCTATAAAAGCGACCATCATAAGAATGGTGACTGTTTTACGTGTCATAAAATCTAAATTTTAGGGTTTGGACTACTTATAGCCTTCATTTTGAATCATATTTTTGTTGTAATCTATCTCATCTTTGGGTATGGGCATGACGTATCTGTAATTGGGATAACTGATGTTTTGGTTGAGCTTTGCATTACAGTCGTTACGCGTGACATCGCGACCGAGGCGTTTGAGCTCATAGAAATAATGGCCTTCCAGTGCCAGCTCTTTGCGTTTCTCGATGATGATCTGGTCGATCAGCTCCTGTCCGCTCAGGTTGGGGAAGGGAGCATCGGGATTTGCCCTTTTCCTGATCTTATCCAGGTCGGAACGTGCCTGAATCTGGTCGCCTATACGGGCACTGGCTTCCGCCCGGATCAGGTACATCTCGGCCAGGCGTATCATGGGGATGTTGCTTTCTATATTGTTTTCAGCCTGGTATTTGCGGGTAACCGTGTCGTTTTCAAAGGTGGTGAACAGCTCCCGGCGCACATCCTTCTCATCATATAGGCTGAGCAGGTCTTTGGACACGGACATCTGGGTTTTATCAACATTTCCGGGCACTCCAATGAATTTGGACAGGGCTTCGGCCAGCTCGTAGGAGTTGTCCAGCTTCCATATATCCTCCTGGCTGGGCTTGTTTTGGGTGAGCTTTTCCGCATACTGTCCGTGGGGTACCAGCTCGTATTTGTTGTTCTGGATGACCTGTGTGGCCATTTTGATGGCATTGTTCCAGTCTTCTTTGTAGAGGTATACCCGGGCCAGGATGGCTTTAGCGGTGGCCGAGGAGATCCACAGTCTATCCTTGTCTTTGGATTGGCTGTTTTCCAGAAGGTCGACCGCCTGCTTCAGGTCTTGTATGATGAAGCGGTAGGTTTCGTAGACATCCGATCGCTCCGGTTGGTCAAAGACATCGGGTGTCTGCTTGACCACCACTATGCCGGGGTGGCTGGCATTGTTGGTATGGGCATACCGCCGGGCAAACAGCCGTACCAGGTCGAAATGGGCCAGGGCCCTTATGGTGCGGGCTTCGCCAAGGACATGATCTTTCTCCGCCGGCGTGCCCCCTTTGGCATCCGGGGTGTTGGAGATGACGTTGTTGGCCATGTTCAGCACCTCGTATAAGTGGCGGTAGAAATAGTAGGCGGTGCGTTCGTCGTTGGCAGAATGGTTGAAGTTGTAAGTGTCGCGGTAGCGGTCCATGTACATCTCCACAATGTTGGAGGAGAACTTGATGTTGCCGCCTTTCAGTCCTGCATTGAGGATCATGTTTTTCCGATAGTAATCATTGTCGGCCAGGCTGTTGTAGGCACCGGCCAGGGCGTATTTGACACCTGTCATGTCTTTGAAGAGTCCGTCGTTGGAGATTTTGTCTTCCGGATCCCTGTTGAGGAATTCTTCGCAGGAAGTGGCCGATAACAGCATCAGCAGGCTGAGAATTATGGGAAGTTTTTTTCGCATCATGATGGGTTAAAATTTGGCGTTCAATCCTAAGGTAAAAGTTCGTGAAACGGGATAGGTGTAGCGATATTCAGCTATACCGTTGCGGTCGGGATTGCTGTCGCTCTTGTACCAGTATCCCAGGTTGTCGACATTGATGTTGATCCGCAGCATATCCAGCTTGAGTTTTTCAACCAGGGCATCGGGCAGTTTGTAAGACAGGGAAACATTCCGGAAATGGATATGGGTGCGGTCGAAAAGGTTGCGTGTGGTGTTCTTCACCGGATGGTTGTTCACGCTTAATTCCGGGATATCGGTCTGGTCGCCCGGCTCCTGCCAACGGTCGAGCTGGTTGACGCTTTGATTGTGGATCATGATTTGGGCGCCATCAGAGTTAAACCGGAAAGCATTGTAGGGCAGCATCAGGTTGCCTCCCCATTCATAGGAGAGCATGCCCGTGAGGGTCCAGTTCTTATACTGAACGGTGGTGTTCAGACCACCATGGAGGTCGGGCGAGGACTTGCCGACGATCACCCGGTGTTTGGGCTGATTGGCTTTGTCGGCGTTGGTGGTGATCGAGCCATCCTTCAGGTAATACTGGGCATCACCGGTTTGGGGGTTCACCCCGGCATAGCGCAGGGCAAGGATGGAGGAGACTTCCTCGCCTATGATCAGTCCGGCTGAGTTGTAGCTTGAGGCCGGCACATAGTTCTGGTTGTTGCCCAGGGCCAGGATCTTGTTGCTGTTGGTGGCCATGTTGAAGTCGAGGGTCCAGTTCCAGTTTTCAGACTGAACAACCTGGTTGCGCAGGGTCAGCTCCCATCCCTGGTTGCGCATGTCTGCCGCATTCACCGGGATGCTGGTAAAGCCGCTTTCCATGGGCACTTTCATGTTGGTGATGGCCTCCCGGGTGGTGTTGACGTAGTGTTCGAACTTGATGTCCGTCCGTTCAAACAGGCCTATATCGATGCCGATGTTGAGCTTGTAATTTTTCTCCCAGGTCAGATGTTTGTTGGGGGGTTGATGGGGTTGGGCTCCCAGCACCCCGCCGTAACCATAGCGGTCGGAATACTGGTAGAGGCCCTGGGCGGCATAGGTCCCAATCCGCGAGTTGCCGGTGTTGCCGTATGATCCCCTGATCTTGAGCATGTCGAGGTTGTCGAACTGCTCCATCCAGGATTCTTTGGACAGAACCCATGACAGTCCCACGGAAGCAAAATTCTCCCTCCGCTGGTCGCCGCCAAAGACGCTGGCCGCATCACTGCGGAAGTTCATGTTCATGTAATACTTGTTGCGGTAATTGTAGCTCATCCTTCCGTAATAGGAGACCGAGCCAAAACTTCCGGTGTTGCTGCGTGTCTTGGAGCTTTCCGTCTCCGAGATCCCCAGTTCCTGGATTTTTTCAAAAGGCAGATCCGAGTTGGTGCCTTTCAGCACAAGGTCGCTGCGGTTTTCCATCTGGAAGCCGGCCAGGAATTCAATGTTGTGGTTGTCCTGTATCGTCAGCTGATAGTCGGCCTGGTTGAAAGAGATCCATTTGAGCCGGTTTTTGTTCAGCCGGGCAATATATCCGCCCCGGTTGCTGCCGAGGGCATTTTTTTCGCTGTAAAACACATAGGTCTCCTTGCTGTTGTAGTCCACACCAAAAGTAGAGGAGAGTTTCAGGTTGGGTGTGACCTGGTACCGCAGTTTGGTGCTGCCGTTGGTATAGAAATTTTTGATCCAGTTTTCATTTTGTGCCAGTCCGGCCAGGGGGTTGAGCAGGTTGTTAAAGGGGGGGTCGTCGTTGTATGAACCGTCTTCATCATAGGGAGAGAGGTTGGGGGGGAAGGAGATGGACTGAAAAGCGCTGAACACATCCT
>CAJXLE010000180.1 GCA_913055895.1 uncultured Bacteroidota bacterium
CCCAACCGGCGAGACCGCGAGAAGCAGATCCTCGAAGGGGAGCCCCCGAGCCCGATCGACCCACCGAGTGGCTGCAAGTTCCGGACGCGGTGTCCGGAGGCGTTCGACGCCTGCACCGAGGAGCCGGAACTCCAGGAGATCGAGGACGGACACTACGCGGCCTGTCACCTCTACTGACGGCTGTCCTCTCGGTCCGACTGGACAGGCGGCGAGCGCTACTCGTACATCCGCTGGCTGATGACCAGCCGGTTGATCTCGTTGGTGCCCTCAAAGATCCGGTTGATACGCGAATCGCGGTAAGCCCGGTCGGCCGGCATCTCAGATGAGAATCCCATGCCGCCCATGATCTGGACCATCTCATCGACCACATAGTCGAGCATCTCGGAGCCGTAAACTTTCAGCAGGGCTGCTTCGGCCTCGTACTGGACGAAAGCTTCCATATGCGACTTGCCGTATTCCATGCCGCCCTGTTGGTAGGCTTCAATGGCCTCGTCGACATTTTTGCTGGCCCGGTAAACGGCCGATTCATTGGTGAAGTTGTAGATCACCTGTTCGGCCAGCTTGTGTTTGATGGCACCGAAGTTGGAGATCAGGTTGCCAAACTGTTTGCGTTCGTTGGCGTAATTGACCGACTGGGTGATGGCTCTCTTGGCGGCGCCTATCACGTTGCCCCCCAGCTTGATGCGACCCATGTGAAGGGTGTACAGGGCAATGCGGAAGCCTTCGCCCCGGCGTCCCAGCAGGTTTTCCACGGGTACTTTCACATCGTTATAGAAGATCTGAACAGTGGAAGAGCCTTTGATGCCCATCTTTTCCTCTTCGGGGTTGATCTCAATGCCCGGCGAGTCGCCGTCGACGATGAAAGCACTCAGGATGCGGTCGGCGCCGATCTTGGCAAAGACCACCTGTACATCGGCAAAACCGCCGTTGGTGATCCACATCTTCTGGCCATTGAGGATGTAGTGGCTCTCGTCTTCCGACAGCACAGCTTTGGTCTTGCCGGCATTGGCATCTGATCCTGCCCCGGGCTCTGTCAGGCAGAAAGCGGCCATGGCCTCGCCTGAAGCCAGTTTGGGAAGGTACTTTTCCTTCTGCTCCTGGTTGCCATAGTAGGCGATGGGCAAGGTACCTATGCCGGTGTGGGCTGAATAGGCTACGGAGAAGGAATAGCCGGCTCCCAGCACTTCGTTGGCATACATCGAGGTAAGGAACGACTGTCCAAAGCCGCCGTACTCCTCGGGCAGGGAGATGCCCAGCAGTCCCAGCTCACCGGATTTCTCCAGTATGCTTCGCATCAAGCCTTCCTCTTTCTTGTCGATGCGGTCGAGGTTGCAGAAAACTTCTGTCTCCAGGAAATCCTGGCAGGTCTGGGCAATCATCGTTTGTTCCTCATCGAACTCTTCCGGGATGAAAATCTCATTGGCCTCGGTGGACTTGGTGAGAAACTGGCATCCTTTTATGTTCAGTTGTTGTTCCATTTTGTCTCGTGTTTAGATTATAGTTCAAGCGATTGTTCAATGATTTCGGCTATATCGAGGTTTCTGACATCCTCTTCGCGGTTTTTGTATTTCAGCCCGTCGGTGATCATCACCATGCAGTAGGGACAGGCGGTGGCGATCACCCCGGCCCGGGTGTCGAGGGCTTCTTCGGTTCGCTCTATAAAAACCTCCTTATCGCCCGATTCAGCCTCTTTAAACATCTGTCCGCCGCCGGCCCCACAGCAAAGGGCAAAACTCCTGTTGCGGGGCATCTCTTTAAGCCGTGCCGGTGTTGCTTTCAACACATCCCTGGGTGCATCATATTCTCCGTTGGCCCTGCCCAGGTAGCAGGGATCGTGGAAGGTGATGGTGGCATCCCGGAAAGCCTGTCCGTCGAGCTTCAGGGTTCCCTCGCGTATCAGCTTCTGGAAGAACTGGCTGTGGTGCCAGACTTCATAATGACCACCAAAATCGGGGTACTCATTCTTAAAAGCGTTGTAGGCGTGCGGGTCGGCCGTGATAATCTTCTTTACCCCGTAAGCGTTCATAAGCTCGACATTGGTCATGGCCTGCATCTGGAAGAGCATCTCATTGCCGGCTCTTCGGGCCACATCGCCGCTCGATGATTCCTCTGTTCCCAGCACCGCATAGCTGATGTCCAGGTAGGTAAGCACCTTGACCAGGGCCCGGGATACTTTTTTGTAACGGTCGTCATAAGCGCCGGCGCTGCCTATCCAAACCAGGTATTCGGGTTGCTCGCCCCTGGCCTGGAGTTCGGCCATCACCGGTATTTCTATTTTGCGTTTTGTCATAATCGATCGGTTATAGCAAATGGCTTTTATTCATTGATGTAGAGCTCTTCCGCCCACTGCAGCCTGTCTTCCTGCGAATATTGCCAGGGAGCCCCGTTGTTCTCGATGTTGGTGAAGATGGCGTTCAGGTCGCCCGGCCCGGACGACTCTTCCATGACCAGGTAACGGCGCATCTCAACAATAAGGGAAGGATGGTTGATGTTGATGGGGCATTCCTGGGCACAGGCATTGCAAAGGGTGCAGGCCCACAGCTCCTCCTCCGTGATGTGGTCGCGCAGCAGGGCTTTGCCATCGGAATAATCGCTTCCTTCTTTAAGCATGCCCGGTCCCTTCTCTTTCATCCGCTCGCGCACATCCATGATGATCTTACGCGGCGACAGCTTCTTTCCCGTGATGTTGGCCGGGCAGACCGAGGTGCATCGGCCACACTGCGTACAGGCCAGTGAGTCGAAATAGGTTTTCCAGGAGACATCTTCCACATCTTTCACCCCGAAGCGGCCAACTTCTTCCTCTTCTCCGGAGGGTTCTTCGAAAGCCGCATTGGGATCCATCATCATCTGTACTTCCTTCTTCACATTCTCCATGGTGTAGAGTTTGCCCAGCGGATCGAGCCGGCTGAGGAAAACATTGGGTACAGACAGGTACACATGGAAATGTTTGGAGTAAGGCAGGTAGTTGGCGAAGAAGAAAATCACCAGGATGTGCACCCACCAGTTGATCTCATGGTAAAGGTACAGCTGGTCGGCCGGCATGGAAGCAAACAGGGGCGCCAGCAGCTGGCTGACAGGAAAGACTCCGTGTATTTCATGGCCCGCTGCCAGTGCATGCTGGACATAAAAAGTGTTCAGCCCCAGCAGGGAGATCATCAGTATCAGTATGAGGCTCAGGGCTATATTGGCGTCGACATGCTTCTTGTGGTCCATCTCAATGCCTGCGAAACGCCTGACATGGAGAAAAAGACGCCTCACCAGGAAAACGGCAACGGCTATGGCAATGATCAGGGCAAAGACGTCGCCGGCACCGATGATCACATCATAGACCACTCCCAGGGCCCGGAAGATCCTTTCTGTGCCCAGGATGCCATCGACCACCATTTCGATGCTGCCAATCAGTATCACCAGGAATCCCCAGAAGACCAGGGCGTGTAGCAAACCGATCACCGGACGGCGAAAAATTTTGGTCTGCCCGACAGCCACCCGCATCATCTCTTTAAATCGCCTGCCCAGGTTTCTCACGGGGTAGTCCTGGTGGGTGAGCTTGAAATATGCCAGCACCCGGAAAAAAGTATAGGTAAAAACGCCCAGGGTGATGAGCAGGGCAATGATAAAAACAATTTGTTTGATCATAGCTATGGTTTTAGAAAAGGAGGCCTGCCCGGCATGAGCAGAGGTATGGTTGGGTCAGGCCCCTTTGAACGACGGATTAAGATCTTGCTTTTCTGAGTGCCTCGGTCAGTTCGGGAAGCACCTGCATGGCGTCGCCAACGATGCCATAGTCGGCCATCTCAAAGATGGGGGCGTCGGGGTCGTTGTTGATGGCCACGATGTATTTGGCGGCACTCACACCTGCTATGTGCTGGATGGCACCCGAGATGCCGGCTGCAATATACAGGTCGGGGGCAATGATCTTACCTGTCTGCCCGGTATGCTCTTCATGGGGCCGCCAGCCTTCGTCGGAGACAGGACGTGAACAGGCCAGGGCTGCTCCCAGCTCGTTGGCCAGGTCATTGAGCTTATCCCAGTTTTCTGGCGACTTCATGCCACGGCCACCCGAGACCACCAGTTCGGCATCGGTCAGCAACAGCTTGTCGCGGTGTTTCTCCACATCTGTCACCTGGGTCTTGATCTGTTCGTCGGAGAGGGTGGGCTCAAAATTTTCTATGATCGGTTCCTGGGTATTCTCATAAATGCCAAAGCTGTTTTGCGCAAGGGTCAGCACCTTTTTGTCGGTCTTGAGTTTGACATTGGCAAAAGCTTTGCCTGAGAAAACTTTCTTATTGACTACAAAGGGGTCGAGCTCTGCAGGGAGCTGGTTCACTTCCGAACCCAGGGCAGCCTGCATCCTGGCAGAAAGGCGTGGAGCCAGAGCTTTGCCCGTATTGTTGTGGGCCAGCACCATGATGTCGGCACCTTCCTGGTCGGCCACCTGTTGAATAACCGAGGTATAAGCCTGGTTGTCGAGATATTTGAGGTTTGCCTGGTTGACGGTGATGATCTTGTCGGCACCATAGTCGGCCAGCTGTCGGAGGTTGTCCTCATCCACCTGGCCGATAGAAAGGGCCACTGTCTGGGCATCGGCCATCTCTGCCAGCTTGCTGGCGTAGGAGACCAACTCAAAAGTAGATTTCTTGAACTGACCGTCCCAATGTTCTGTATAAACTAATATTGCCATTTTCTTTGTTTTATTGAATTCCTGATTAAGCGTTATAAAGCATGAGGTATATCAGATCACTTTGGCTTCGTTTTGCAGCAGGTCGACCAATTCCTGTACGTTTTCAGGATCAACCATCTTACATGGGGGCTTGGCCTGAGGCAGTTCAAAGTCAACAAAATCCACCATGGAATCTTTTTCAGCAGGCTCCACCACGTTCAGGGGTTTCTTCCTGGCCATCATGATGCCGCGCATGTTGGCAATGCGGGGCTCAATGGCTATGCCTTTTTGTGCAACCACCACCAGGGGCAGCTGGGAGGTCATCGTCTCCTTGCCACCGTCTATCTCGCGGATGATCCTGACCTGGTCGTTTTCCAGCTCGAAAGATGAAACGGCCGATATAGAAGGCATGCCGAGCATTTCGGAAAGCATGCCACCCACTGCGGCACCGTTGTAATCGCTCGATTCAATGCCTGCAAAGATGATGTCGAAATCATGCTGCTGGATGACTTCAGCCAGCTGGGAGGCAACAAAATAGGCATCGGTGGGTTCGGCGTTCACGCGTATGGCATCGTCGGCACCTATGGCAAGGGCCTTGCGGATGGTGGGTTCCGATTCCTTTCCACCCACGTGGATCACCGTGACCGACTCCACGGAGTTGTTCTTGTCTTCCTTTAACTGCAGGGCCCTGGTTAACGCCAGTTCATCCCAGGGGTTGATGACCCATTGTATGCCGTTGGTGTCAAGCTGCGTGTTGTCGTTGGTAAAACGCACCTTGGTGGTTGTATCCGGCACGTTGCTTATACAAACTAGGATTTTCATTGACCAAATCGATTTAAGTTATTAATCCGTTATTGATTTTAATCCGTGATGATTATAAGTGATTTATTTTCCGGTGTGTATTTTTTAAGGTTAGCAAATATATAAATTAAGATGAGAAAATTAAAACTTTTAACCACGGCCTTTCCCCCCGGCAGGTAGATATGAAAGAGATAGAATGCATGAAAGTCACGTGCACAACCTATGTAGACTCAAAATAAATTGAACAGGGCGTCCACTTCTGGCAGCCTTGCTACTTATGGTTACCATGAGCTGATAGCCATGGGTCTGATGGTGCTGGGGGTGTTTGTCGCGTCCTTTGCTGCCACCACCATGAATTCGGCAACCTGTACAGCCGTATGTGGTCACCGAGCTGTTCGACTTCCTGGGGGTGAAAGTTGAAGTAAAGAAGGTGGAAGGAATTAAAAGTGGAAACGATTAAAAGTGGAAGACGTTTAAGGGTGAAAAATAACTCCTGGAAGTATGTGGTTAAAAGTGAAATGAGTGGAAAGTGAAAGGTGGTTGGATGTATAACGATGGCAAGTCCATGGATATACAAAAAATTCTTTACCGGCATTACCTGGAAATAAATATCCCGGGAATTGTGTTTTTTTTTATTTACACCACCGGCCAAACCTGGGCGGTCCTGAGAATATACCATCTGCCCATACCTGGAGATCAATGGGCAACCATTACGCTGCTGTTGCTTTTGGGATACATCTCCTCTCCTTCCCGGGCCACTTTTGCAGCCATGATCCTTTTTGCATTGTATTCCCTTTATTTTTATTCCATCACACAAAAGGGTTCGTGCCGAACAAAAAATCTTCAGGATAAATAGTAAAAAGTCCGGTAAAGACGTGGAAATCAAATATAGCTAATAAAAATAAAACACAATCAAATAAAAAGCTTCCCATCAATATCTTATCAGAAAAAATCAAATTACAAAGACAAAGGAATAGGAATAGAATTTCACCACTCCGTTTGATTAAAGATCAAGCCATGAACCTTATCATGAAAAATATTGAATTAAACATGATCTTGTGAAGGGCGCATGATCAAATAATAATCATTATCATCTCAAAAGGGAATGCTATAAAAACACGATGGATAAGAAAAGGTCAACAATAAATCAAAACGCCATCTTCTAAAATCCTGCCACCATGACCTTAAAAACATTTAAAAACAAGATCAAACGTCTCTTTAGAGAAATCGAGGGAGCGCACCGCGACAGGGCAGCCGGCATGCACGAATGGGAAGAAAAAGAACTGCGCAGATGACAGATGCAGAATTAGATGTATGCAGTTATATCAAAACAAACGGGTATCCGGTTGATGATATCCTTGAGGCATATGCAGTTATCTCAGTCAAAAAACACACAGATAACTCAGGGCATCTTGTACTCA
>CAJXLE010000181.1 GCA_913055895.1 uncultured Bacteroidota bacterium
TCAGGTTCGATTACAACATCAATTTGATGACGGAGACATACGAACACAATGCCCTGGGTTACCTGCGGCGAAACAATGAGCTGACCCATGGACTGGATGTGGAATACGGTGTATATGAGCCACAAGGGCCATTTCTGCACTGGAATGCCCGCCTGGGAATTGATTACAACAGCCTTTACCAGCCCCGCGAATTCACCCACCTGAATATCTCTGCCCATTCACGTATGATGCTGAAAGGCTATCTCTTTGTCATGAGCAACATACAATACCGGCCTACGGGGATGAACGACTATTTTGAGCCGCGGGTGCCGGGCAGGGTGTTCAACCGGCCCCAATATTTTGAAGCCGATGCGTGGATATCCTCCGACTACCGAAAGCCCCTGGCGGTAGATATGCGTGTCGGATACCGCTCTGAATTCGGGACCGGCTATTTTTTTTCGATCGGTCCCCGAATAAGGCTCGGCGACAAATTTCTTTTTGTCTATACCTTTGAATACGACAAGTTCGCCAACCAGAAGGGCTTTGTAGATATAACCAGTGGGAGGGATCAGATCATCTTTGGCAGAAGGGACAACATCACCTACACCAATAGCATTGAGGGATCTTACATCTTCAGCAATAAGTCGTGGCTGAGCTTAAATGTCAGGCATTACTGGTCGAAAGTGGATTACGAGGAATATTACACACTGGAGCAGAACGGGGGTCTTTCTTCTTATCCCGGATACAGGCACAATGCAGACCTCAGTTACAATGTGTTCAACGTCGACCTGATGTATTCCTGGAATTTTGCCCCGGGCAGTTTCCTGAAGCTGGTGTGGAAGAACAGCATCCAGGACCGCGAACAGGTCAGGGCCAATGAATTTCACAGTTTCTTCGGCAACCTGGAAAACATCCTTGGGTCGCGTCAGGCGCAGAACAGCTTTTCCCTGAAGGTGACCTATTACCTGGATTACAAATACCTGTTCAGAAAGTCCGGTTCCTGATGGGTGGCTCTCTTGGGGCTGCTTAGCGGTAGGTGGCAGCATCCATGGACAACCCCCTCTGACAGGAAAGGGAATTATCCATGATGTAGGGGTTGGTTCAGCAGTTCCTGCAGATTTTCCAGGAAACGTGCAACGTGCAGCCCGTCTGCCAGTCCGTGGTGGACATGCACGGCTACTGGCAGCATCATGATCTCACCGTGGTGATAGGTCTTCCCAAAGGTGATCTTGGGAACAGAATCCCCGGATTTATAATCCCTGGGATGGCTCAGGCCGGTAAAACGAATCCACGGTATAGAGGAAAAATGGATCACATCCTGCCGGCTGGTGTCCTTGTTCATGGCCAAACCCTTTGAGTTTCTTATTCCTCTGTTTTGCAGGGAAAGGTGGTCGCAAAACGTCTGAAAATCCAGGGCAAAAGGAATGAATGCCAACCCGTAGGTGCCGTCGTCCCTTCCAATGGTGGGTGAGGCATGGATGGTCTCATATTCGGCCACCCCTTCTTCATGGATTCTGTATCGGAAGGCCTTAACCTGGTTTGCTGCCAGCAAAGATTTGTGAAGATAATGGCCAAAGAACGAGGCATTGTTCTCTTTGGAGGTTTGATATGCCTGGGTGCAATCCACCTCCGCCACGAGTCCGAAGAAAGGTTCGTCATATTTTGAGAAGAACTCAAAATGCTCTTTCCGGTTCCATTTCTGCTGGTTGATGATTTTCATGGGCATGGCGTTTATGGTTTGTAATGCAGGTGATTGCTTTTTATTTCGCGGCTTTGTAAAAGGCATCGATATGTTGTGGATCGCCGCTGATGTATACCAGGTCGTTTTGTTGCAGTTTCTGATCGGGAGCTATCGGGTAGATCATCTGTTCATTCCTGTTGATGGCCAGGATGTTCACCCCGTAATTTCTCCGGATGTTCGCCTGCTGGATTGTTTTTCCGGCAAGCTTGCCACTGTCTGCCTCCAGTCGCACGCAAGTGACCTTAAAATCGGGTATCCGGGTAGGTTTGATCATCTTGGGTGACCTGGGTTGTGATTGAAGCAGCTTGTAGTTATCAGATCGTATGGAGCGCACCATGGTATCTATCTCATCCACGGGTACCATGAAGTTTTGCAGCACCCTGGAGAAGATGGCCAGGGAGGTTTCGAATTCCTCGGGGATCACTTCATCTGCCCCCAGGGAGATCAGTTCCTCCGTTTCGTCGATGTAACGTGTTCTGACGATCACGTACACCGACTGGCAGATGTCCCGGATGTTGGAGACTATGTATTTGCTGGCCGCCGGGTCGGAGATAGCAACCACCACCACACGTGCCTGGTTCAGGTGAAGCGTTTCCAGTATATGGGTCTGGCTGGCATCGCCATACAGGATGTGTTCGCCTTTGTCTTTTTCCTGGCGGACAGTCTCGGCGTTGAGCTCAATGATGGCATAGGGTATTTGGATGTAGTTTGCGGCCCGGGCTACGTTGCGTCCATTCAGCCCATATCCTATGATGATCAGGTGGTTTTTCAGGTGCTTTTTTTCCTTGTTGGCGGCCTTTTTGCCGCGTGCCAGGAACATGCCCCATCTCTTTTGTATGGGAGGCGGGATGAGCACTTTGGCCAGTTCTTCGGAGAACATCATGACAAATGGTGTCATCAGCATGGTGATGATGGATACAGAAAGAAAGTACTGGTTCATCTGTTGGCTGAGCACACCATTTTCCACTCCCACCCGGGAAAGGATAAAGGCAAATTCACCGATCTGGAAGAGGGCCAGGCCGGTGAGCAGGGCTGTTCTGGGGGGATATCTCAGCACGGCAGCGGCAAGGCTTCCAACGGTCCCTTTCAGGACAAAGACACCCAGTGATATGAGCAAGACCAGACCTGCATGTTCTGCGAAAAAGGTTACGTTCAGAAGCATGCCTATGGAGACAAAGAAAAAGCTGGTGAAGAGCTCCTTAAAGGGCAGTATAAGGCTGGTGGCCTGGTGGCTGTACTGCGATTCCGAGATGATCAGTCCGGCCAGGAAGGCACCAAGCGCCAGGGACAGGCCGGTCTCGGACGTGATCCATGTCACGGCAAAGCAGATCATCAGGGTGGCCAGCAGGAACAGCTCCTTGCTGTTGGTTTTGGCCACAAAGTGCAGCAGGTAGGGAACGATGTAGCGGGCGCTGACCAGGGTGACCAGGATGATCAGCAGGGATTTGCCCAGCAGTTCAAGCAGGGTGATGGTTATGTTGCCGGTTTCACCGGCTAGCAGGGGTGTCACCAGTATCATGGGGATGACGATGATGTCCTGGAAGATGAGAATGCCCAGGGCATTGCGTCCGTGGGGAGCCGAGATTTCGTTGCGGTCCTGCAGGATCTTCAGCACGATGGCCGTGCTGGAGAGGGACAGGAGAAATCCCATAAATACCGATTCGTTCCATGAGAACCCAATGATGCGGCTAAGAACTGCTGCGATGCCAATGGCAAGACCCACCTGCAGGGTCCCTCCAACCAGGACGGTTTTGCGCAGGGAGGCCAGCTCTTTTAGGGAGAGTTCCATTCCGATCATGAAAAGCAAAAGGATGACCCCGATCTCTGCGATGATCTCCACTTCATCCACTGCTGAGATGAGCCCCAGTCCGGCGGGCCCTATGATGATACCGGTTATCAGGAATCCCAGTATAGAAGGCAGTCGCAGGCGCTGAAGCAAAAATACCACCACCACTGAAAAGACCAGTATGATCAGGATGTCTTGTATGATGGGAAAATGCATTTACCTGAACCCGTTTGTGATTATATTTTGTATGGATACCGCATCCATTCAGTCACACAATTAATACACTAAGATAGTGATTTTTTGATTGAACCTAAATGATGATCAGGCAATAGGAGAACCTTTTTAATAATAGATGGACATTTTTTCTCGGCTACCGGCCCGAATTCCGGGATTAAAACTCCTTATAGACACGGGCCAGTGAGAATCCGGGGGCTTCAACCTGGAGGTTGAGAAAATAGCCGTAAGGTGTTTGCGACACCGAATAGTTTCTTTCTTTGAGCCAATCTTCTATGTAGTTGAGAAAATCCTTCGTGTACTCCGCATCGGCCTTGCTGTTGGAGAGATGCGCAAAAGAGTGAAGCAGCAGGTGCTGCGGCTGGTTTTTTCTTTCTATCCATTTGAGCAGGTTGCGCAGGTTTTTCTTCACGCTTTTTTCATTGCCGGCATCTTCTTCTTCCACCTGGATGAAGGCCACCTGGGTGTTTTCGTATTCAGCCCCTTTGGTGATCTGCTCGGCTGAATCAAGGCTTTTTTCAGTAGGGGTGTAGGCAAAGCGGTTGCAATATATCAGCAGTACTTTCATAATTGGGCTTTTGGGTTTATGAATGTAAAACGTTCATGACAAAATCATCCTTGGTATGACAAAGGGAGATGATTGTTATGGCATGCTAAGTTGCTTAATAGTAGTGCTTTAAACAAAAACATGACCTTATGAATGAAATGGTAAAATAACTCAAAGTAATTTAGAAAGCCAAATCAGGAGGGGGTGTGGGGTACTGGAGGATTGGTATAAGGCTTCACTATAAGGCTTCACTTCATGGTCTCTCATTCACCTTTAATTTTCTAAAGGCGGGCATGTATATGTTTGCCACCCTTCTTTGATCTTTTACCAGTTGAACGTATAGGTATATTTAACCAGGATGGTGCGCTGGTTGCTCAGGGGAAGGCGCGGCCCGTTGCCGGCAGTGCGGTTGCTGTTGAGGCTTTCATTGTACACCAGGTACAGGTCGTTGCCCTGCCGGGGGTTGTATCGGAAACGCAGGTTGCCTGTCACCGTTCTCTGCGTGCTGTTGTATTGGATGAAGGTGGACAGGGAATATTCCACGTTGGGTGTAATTTCAGCGCGAAGACGTCCGATGTGGGCGTCAAAGGCATTGCCGCGGCCGGGGAAGCGGATGCGGTTATACTGGTAGAATCCGTTGATTTTTACAAAGCGGGAAGCATTCCAGGTGGGTGCGATCTGGAAGGCTTGGCGGTGGCCGTCGTAATAGCCCCCTCCGGAGAAGGTGATGTTGGCACGCAGCTTCCATCCGGGGGGCATGGTGTAGCTGATGCGACCGGTAGTGAAGCCGTACCTGCCTGCCGGTACTTCGGTTTCTTCCGATAGGGCAAAGGCGGATTGTACATCCTCCACCTGGCGGGATGCCTGTATGGTGAGGCCGTGACCCTTATGGGTGGTCATCTCCCACCTGGGGCCAAGGTAGAGGGATTGCAGGGAGCCATCGTCGTTGCGGAACCAGGCACTGCCATCCAGGTTGATGCTCTGGCGCTGTATGGGGGAGTCTTCACCCTGGACCCACCCATAGCCGATGCGATCGCCCAGGCGGTAGTAATTGTCCCTCAGTTCCAGGCCTGCTCCTGGTTGGTACTGTCTGCCTGCCCGGTCGTACCTGAAATCGTAGTTCAGTCCTTCATAGGAACGGTCTTCCCACACCAGGTGGATGCGGGCGGGAGCCAGGGAGAAGGCGTTGTTGGGTGTGCCCTGCTCAAAGGTTTGGGCCCATTTGGCTGTCAGGTACTGCTGCTCATGGATGTTGAACAGGCCGTCCAGTCCGTAGGCCATGTTGTAGGAGCCGTCCGTTCCGATGCGGCTGGTGAGCATGCCCCCTATGTTGGAGTTTTTGTTGATGGCTTCCCGTTGGATGCGCACCACCCCAAAGTTCTCAGAGGGAAGGGTGGCGCCGTTTCTCATGATATCTGGCTCGCGGGCTGTCTGCATGCTGAGCACACCTATGTCCCACGGTCCGCTGCGACCCACCAGCCGTGCACCCCCGAGTATGCGCACCTGCTTGCCGTTGGCTATACCGATGCGCCGGCTGTAAAAGAGCCGGTTGACACCCCCGAGGCCAAAGGAAAAGGTGCTGGCCCGCTCCAGGAAGAACCGGCGTTTTTCCGGGAAGAACAAGGGGAAGCGGGAGAGGTTCACCTGCTGGTTGTCGGCCTCTGCCTGGGCAAAGTCGGTGTTGACGGTCAGGTCAAGTGTATAATTCCCGGTAATGCCGTATTTGACATCTAATCCTGCATCGTAGGCTGGGTCGGTCTTTTGCACGTATTTTGTTTCTGAATCGTTGAGAACATTTTCCTGGCCCAGTCCTCCCAGCAGGTAGGGCGTGATGCGCAAGGGTGTGTCAGGCTGCAGTTCATTAAAGACCACGTCCCTGGTCTGGGAAGGCTTGTAGATGCTCCACAGTCCCCATTTGGGTGATATGGGCGGGTAGACCAGGTGTTCCTGTGTGCGGGCCAAAAACCTGTGCATGGAAAGGCCCATGACCACTTTGCCGTTTTTCTTGTCAAACCGCAGGGTGGAGACAGGAATGCGCATCTCAGCCGTCCAGCCTTCTTCTGTCCTTTGCGTCTCTGCATTCCAGAAAGTGTTCCAGCTGGCGTCGATGGGTTGGCTGCCGGTGGCATCCTGCGAGATGGAAAAATCCGTTCGCTGGCCGGTAGGTGAGACAAGAAAAGCCACCCCGCTTTCATTGTCGTTGAAGGTATCCAGTATCAGGATCACCCCGTCGCTGTCGGCACCCATATAGTCGCGCTTAAAGGAGGGGGCCGAGGGGGCTGCCGCGTCCTTCAAGCGGAATCCTGCATAGATATAATCCTTAGTATACCCTATCAGGAAGGTGGTTTGCTGCGAGGGCTTTTTGCCGAAACGGGGCTTGTGCTGGACCGCGGGAAGTGACCTGGCCTGCTGCCAGGCCGGTTCGTCCGGCCGCCCATCCAGCTCGATTTTTTCAGGGATCCTGGGTATGACCAGGAGGG
>CAJXLE010000182.1 GCA_913055895.1 uncultured Bacteroidota bacterium
TGCCATTCACTGTACTTTTCAGGCTGGATCTTGGTGAGCTTCTTCTCCAGGCTGTTGATCTCTTCGTTCAGATCGACACCCTGTGATTTGGAGATCTGCTCCAGGCTCTTGATGGTCTTTTTTATTTTGTTGGTATATTCCATGGTTGGCTTATTTTGGTAGTGGTGTACATACCGGATTGTTTATCCCTTGTTTATTTCCATCAGTACTGGTGGAGTTTCAATATTTTGTGCAGGGTTTGTTTCATTTGATGACGTTCACAAATAAGATCTACAAAGCCACTTTTCTGGAGAAATTCGGAAGTTTGAAATCCCTCTGGCAGTTTTTGCTTGATGGTTTGTTCAATCACACGCGGGCCAGCAAATACAATCAGGGCATTGGGCTCGGTTATGATGATGTCGCCCAGCATGGCAAAGGAGGCTGTAACCCCTCCGGTGGTGGGATTGGTGATCAGGCTGATGAACAGGTTGCCCGCGTTGCTGAAGCGTTTAGCGGCTGCGGCTGTTTTGGTCATCTGCATCAGGGAGACTGCCCCTTCCTGCATCCTGGCTCCGCCGGAACGGGAGAGAATGATCACCGGTAGTTTCTGTGATTTTCCTTTTTCAAACAACCGTGCAATTCTTTCTCCCAGCACCGAGCCCATGGAACCAAGGATGAAGTCGGTGTTCATGATCCCGAAAAGCACGGGTATGCCCTCTATACGTGCTTTGCCCGTGGTGATGCCTTCGTTGATGTTCTTCTCATAAAGCTTGTCAAGTTTTTGCTTGTAGCCGGGAAATTCCAGCACATCGACCGTTTTGTACTCATCAAATAAGTGTTGAACGCTTTGTTGATCGAAAAGAACCTGGGTCCACTGGTCATTGGAGATGCGCAGGTGATGTCCGCATTCCGGGCACACCCCCTGGTTTTTGTCTACTTTTTTCCTGTAGATCATCTTCTTGCAGCTGGGGCACTGTGTAAAAAGGTTGTCGGGGACCGACGCCTGAAAGCGCGCCTTTCTGGTTTTCAGAAAATTTTGTATGATGTCCTGTATCTTACCGCTCATGTTGGTTTATTTGTTTAGGCTTTTTGTAAAAGTTCGTTCTCTATGAAGTTTATAGAATAATCGCCTTTGAGGAAGGAATCGGAGGAAAGGATGCGGATCAAAAACTCCTTGTTGGTCTTGATGCCCTCTACACTGAATTCCTCCAGCGCCCGGATCATCCTGGCTATGGCCTGTTTGCGGGTGTTGTCGTAGGCAATGACTTTGGCCACCATGGAGTCGTAATAGGGGGGTATTTCCGCACCGGGAAAGATGCCCGAGTCGACACGTATGCCTGGTCCGGATGGAAAAACAACGTTGTGAACCTTGCCGGCAAAGGGCATGAAGTTTTGATCGGGGTCCTCCGCATTGATGCGGCATTCTATGGCGTGGTTTTTCCAGTGAATCTGGTTTTGCTTCCAGCTGAGCTTTTCACCGGCGGCCACCCGTATCTGTTCCTTGATGATGTCGGTGGAGGTGGTGACTTCCGTGATGGGATGTTCCACCTGTATCCGGGTGTTCATCTCCATGAAGTAGAAATGACCGTTTTCATAGAGAAATTCAACGGTCCCTGCATTGGTATATTTGAGTTGTTTCAGGGCCTGTGTAACCCGGTTCCCGATGGATTTGCGTTTATCTTCATCAATAGCGGGCGATGGGGTTTCCTCCACAACTTTTTGCTTGCGGCGCTGACTGGAACAGTCCCTTTCACCAAGATGTATACAGTTGCCATGCTCATCGGCGATGACTTGTATTTCTATGTGTTTGGGGTTTTCGAAATATTTCTCCAGGTAAAGGTGGGGATCGCCAAACGCCATGTTGGCTTCGTGGGAGGCCTCCTGAAAGCTGGGGACAAAGGCCCTTTCATTTTCGATAAGCCGGATGCCCCGGCCTCCACCCCCTGCCACGGCCTTTATCAGCAGGGGGAACCCAATCTTTTTTCCTTCCTTCAGGGCCAGGTCGGGATCGGTAAATCCCTGATCGGGCCCGGGAATGACCGGAACCCCGTGTTTGACCATCAGCTGTTTGGCCAGTGACTTGTTGCCCAGACGGGCAATGGAATCGGAGGAGGGACCTATAAACTTAATGCCCACTTCTTCACACATGTGGGCAAACTCACTGTTTTCAGACAAAAAACCAAAACCCGGATGGATGGCATCCACATCCCTTTGGACAGCAGCCGACAGGATGTTGCTCATGTTCAGATAACTTTGGCCTGCGTTGGGGGGACCTATGCAGACAGCTTCCTCGGCCATTCTAACATGCAGGGCATCCCGGTCGGCCTCCGAGTAAATGGCAACCGTGTCGATGCCCATCTCTTTGCAAGCCCTGATCACCCTCACAGCAATCTCTCCTCGATTGGCAATCAATACCTTGTTGAACATAAAAAATCCGTTGAGGTGAATCTATACTTTTTAATCCTGCCTGATTTTGAAGAGCTCTGTACCATATTCGACAGCCTGCCCGTCGTCGGCAACGACATCGACCACTTCGCCACTGACATCCGATTCTATTTTATTCATCACTTTCATGGCTTCTACAATACAGAGCACGTCTCCTTTTTTAACCTTGTCTCCCGGACTGACGAAGGGTGGTTTGCCGGGAGCCGGTGCGGTGAAAAAAGTGCCGATGATGGGAGAGATAACCGCATGCAGATGTTCGCCGGCTTCATCCTGTGTGCCACTCTGCGCGGCCTCATCCTTTTCGCCAGATGGTTGGTCAGCCCCGGAGACATCTTTCTCTTCTGCCTGGGCGACCAGTTTTTTTAGCTGGTCGATGTTGGTTCCTTCCAAACCTGTGGCATCCTGCTTTCCGTTTTTGTGTCTGGAAAGCTCGATTTCTTCCTCACCGGTCTTGTATCGCAGGCTGTCAATGGAGCTCTTCTCGAATTGCTCCAGGATTTTGAGTATGTCTTCCAGTTTAATGTTTTCCATTTTTATAAGCGGTTGGTAATTTGTGTTAAATGATCATACTTCTTCCACTCAGGTCTTTGTAATTAAACCTTAATTATATGCTCCCAAAGATTTAATAATTTTGAGAGCTGAAATTCAGTATTTTATTTTTAGATACTGCATCGGCTTTGCAGAAATCAAAACGTTTGAAATATATGCAAAACTGGGCAGAAATTCAAACGGGTTCTAATTATTTAGAAGTCAATGTGTTTTAAGGTTATGTTTTTCAGCATGTTCTTCCCGTTATTTACACCCCCACAATTTTTATCCTGAAAAAGTCAAAAGCAAAACGCAGGTCTTCAAACAATATTTTCCTTGTTGGAATAACTTTTAACCTGTTTTCATTGTTTACAAAACAAGGGGGCAAAACTGGGGAAGCCCGTTTTATTAAACAAGGGAGCCGGGTGAAAATTTCAAAAAAATGCATTAATTTTGGTATTTTTATTTTTATTCCTTTCAACTATAGTGATTTATGAGAGTATTGTATTACGATTGCTTTACAGGTATCAGCGGAGATATGAATCTTGCAGCTTTGATAGATCTTGGAGTCGATCCGCAATACCTGCGATCAGAACTGGGTAAGCTGAACCTGGGTGGATATGCCATTAAGGTGTCGCGTGATGTGCGCCATGCCATTTCGGGAACACGCGTGGATGTGGACCAGCAAAACGGTGGTTTGCACCAGGACCAACACTCAAAAACGTTATTCCACAACCACTCCCACCACCATGATCACGGCAGTGCTTCTTCTACCGACCAGCACCACGATCATGACCATACCCATGACCACCGACATGACCATGAACATACCCATGATCATCCCCATACCCCTGAACACCATGGCGGTCATGAACAGGGTCATGAACACAGCCACGATCATGAGGGTGAACCCCACCATACGCATGACCATGTCCACCGGAATCTTCAGGACATACGCCAGATAGTGGAGAGCAGTTCCTTGAGCCGGCCGGTTAAGGAAAGGAGCATGCGTATGTTTCGATATATAGCCGAAGCCGAAGCCAAGGTTCATGGCACCACCGTTGACCGGATACATTTTCACGAAGTGGGGGCAGTTGATTCCATTGTAGATATTGTAGGTGCAGCTATTTGCCTGGATTATCTTAAGGTGGATAAGATCATAAGCTCACCTGTGGAGCTTGGGGGAGGTTTTGTCAAATGTGCCCATGGCACCATGCCTGTGCCTGCCCCGGCTACCATTGAGATTCTCAGGGACATACCGGTGACCACCGGCAGGGTAGATAAAGAGACCACCACACCGACCGGGGCTGCCATCCTGGCTGCCAATGTGGATGAATTCACCAGCCGCTCGCAGCTTCAGGTGGAAAAAGTGGGATATGGCACAGGCCACCGCGAGCTGGCCATACCCAATATATTGCGCGTCTACTTGGGCACCATCGAACAGGAACAAGGCCCGGCCGGCTATAAGAGGCGCCAGGCGGTTGAGCTTACCTGTAATGTTGATGATATGAATCCCGAGCATTACGATCACATCATGGAGCGACTTTTTGAGGCGGGAGCCGATGAGGTATACATCACCCCGGTGTTGATGAAAAAGAGCCGCCCTGCGTCTCATCTGACCGTCCTTGCCGACCCCGGCAAGCAAGATGCCATAAGTCGCATTTTATTCAGGGAGACCACAACGCTTGGCTTGCGGGTGGTACATATGGAGAAAGCGGAGCTGGAGCGCAGGCTCATCACCAGGGGCACCCGTTACGGGGATGTCAGGGTTAAGGTTGCCTACCTCGACAACCAGGAAATCAGGCAAAAACCCGAATACGAAGATTGCAAGAGGATTGCCCGAGAGAAGGGTTTAAGCATACAGCAGGTATGTAAGCACATTGAGTATGATATGAATAAAGAATAACAGGCTTTATGAACAGGATTGAGAAATACCGCGATCTTGAGCAACGTTTGCGCGACCTGGGTAGTTTGATGGTAGCTTTTTCAGGAGGAGTGGACAGCACCTTTCTGCTGGCTGTGGCGCAAAGGGTGCTGGGTCATCATGTGACGGCCGTAACCGTCTCAACACCTTACATGGCTGGTTGGGAGCAGGAGGAAGCCGTTCAGCTTGCCAGCCAGCTCAATGTAGGCCACCACATGATAAACCACCCTGTTTTTGATGAGATAAAAGACAACCCGCCCAACAGGTGCTATTTGTGTAAGAAAAACCTTTTCACCTCTGTTTTAAATTTTGCCGGTGAAAAAGGTTTCCATCATGTAGCCGATGGCACCAACATCGACGACTACCAGGATATACGTCCGGGGATCCGTGCACTCAGGGAGCTGGGGGTTGTCAGCCCCCTGGCCGACAGTCAGTTAACCAAGCAGGATATACGGGAGTTTTCGCGGGAGATGGATCTACCCACCTGGGACAAGCCGGCCTATGCCTGTCTGCTCTCCAGGCTTCCCTTTCACACCCGTATTACAAAGGATGTGCTCGAGCGTATTGAAAAAGCCGAGGAGCTGGTCAGGGCAGCGGGCTTTCCTGCCGCCCGTGTCAGGACACACCACGACATCGCCCGCATAGAGGTTCCGCCCGGTCAGTTGGAAGCTTTTCTGAAGACCGCTTCGAACCATCAGTTGGTCAGGCAAATAAAAGAGCTGGGCTACAGCTATGTTACCCTTGATTTGGAAGGATACCGCATGGGCAGTTTTAATGAACCGAAAACCAATACTTAGCCACATGGATACAAAAAATCTTGAATCGTTGTTAGCGAGCATACAAAGCCACGATCTATCTGTGGATGAAGGACTCAAGAAACTCAAGCATTTCTTTTACCAGGACATTGGTCACACCAAGATCGACAACCACCGGCAGGTGCGCACCGGCTATCCCGAGGTGATCTATTGCTCGGGCAAAACACCACGTCAGGTGCAGGATATATTTCGTGCCATGCTGGAGGGGGACAAAAATGTCATTGCCACCCGTGCCGGTCGGGAGACTTATGAGGCTGTACGTGAGCTCATCCCCGAAGTTGAATACCACGAGACGGCTCGCATCATCACCCTCATGCGTAATGAGATACCGACGGTGCAGACCAGGGTCTCTGTTGTTACTGCCGGTACATCAGATATGCCCGTAGCGGAAGAGGCTGCCGTAACCGCCGGCTTTTTTGGCAACCCTGTCAGGCGCTTTTATGATGTGGGAGTAGCTGGCATTCATCGTTTACAGAAAAATATTGCTGACATTGCCGACGCCCGGGTGGTGGTCGTGATAGCCGGGATGGAGGGAGCTCTTCCCAGCGTGGTTGGCGGAATGGTAGATGTACCGGTCATTGCCGTTCCCACCAGCATTGGTTATGGTGCCAACTTCCAGGGGTTATCGGCTTTGTTGGGTATGCTCACGAGTTGTGCCAGCGGGGTGAGTGTGGTCAACATTGACAATGGTTTTGGAGCCGGTTATATGGCCAGTATGATCAATCAGCTCAAATAATGCGCGCTGTTTGTCAAATGATGCTTTACTTTTTGGGAGGAATTTTATATCTTATTAAACTTCTCAAATGGTGACCGGATGCACAACAAACGCCACAGTAACACATGGTACCGGCTGATGGCTGGTTTGTACCTGACTTTCGATTCGGTATATGCTGCCGATAGTCAGCCTATGACGATGCATCTTCGGAATGTGCAGGCAGGTTTCAGACGGGTCATTGAACAGCCCGAACTCCATCCGCGAAACCCCCAGGATAAACCAGTGGTGCGTTATTTGAAGGACACCCTTAAGATGGGTGCCTACTTTAATGAATCGCCCATTTAT
>CAJXLE010000183.1 GCA_913055895.1 uncultured Bacteroidota bacterium
AACTGCGAAATCCCCGCCCTCAAAGGTTTCGGGTTTTTCACCGTCGAGCAGTTTTTTCAGCCATCCCGGATAAACGAGTTGCTGGTAGCGATCCAGTCGGTCCATAGGAAGGCCCCGGTCGGGCGACCATTCATCTGTAAAGCTATTGTATATGGCAATGTCGCGGTACCCCATTTCCCTCAGCCTGTCGGCCATGACCTTCGAACTGTCATCATCGTATGCGTAAAGGGTTACCGTCATATCCGTCAGCACGCCTTTGCTCTTTAGTAAATCCGCCCAGTTCTCATAATGTGTCCATTTAAGGGGAAAAGCCACGGCACTTTCTATATGGCCCCCTCTTGGCTCCCCACGAAGTTTCCAGCCGTTATATGCCTCTATCGGTCGAATGTCCAGCAATCGATGCTGGCTGTTGCTCTGGATGCGGGAGACGAGTTCGCGGGTGCTGACCTCTTGATGTGTTTGACTCATGTCGGTAGTGTTTTATACGTTTGTTTTTTGTTTAAAACCTTGATATACTGCATTTTTGTCTGAAAGGACCGGGTGTTTCCTTTGATAATTCTTTGATTGAATCACCTGTCAAATGGAACTTCCCTAATTTGTTGCCCAAATGGAATTTATCACGCCCTGACGGGATAAATTCCCTATTGGTTTACCCTAAAGATACAAAAATAACATAGACTTTGTTGAAAGACTGATTGTTGAATGTTTATGGATGGGCTGGTAATGTATTGTCTCGTTTGGGAAAGTGCCTGGGCAGATAGTTCAATTAAACCCCGGAAAAACCGGGTAGCCAGGCGTAGCAGAATAAGGTTCAGTCTTCATGGTCTCCCGACGATTTGATGAATTTGTCCTCAATCCATTTGATGGGATAATAGATGATCAGTATAAACAGGGTCAGCCCCACTGCGAGGATGTACTGTTGCAGGGCAACACTTATCCCGACACCGGTGGAGTATAGTATAGAGGCAGCCGTGGTCAGGTATTTCACCTTATAGTCTTTTTGAACCTGCATGACCGTGCCTGCGCCGATAAAACTCACCCCAACAATGATGGCCTGTATGATACGGGTGGGATCGGTTTGCATAACCTCCGACAGGCCCAGCTGCTGAAAATGGATGGTGATGGATTCGCCCATGGAGACGAGCAGGGTGACCGATCCACCAACGATCATGTTGGTTTTGATGCCAGCCGGTTTGTCGGTTTTTTCCCTTTCATAGCCAATGATGGCGCCCAGCAGGGAGGCAAGGATCACGTGAAACAATATTTTCAGTTCGTAGCTCATTTCCATGCCAAAAGGTTTATGGTGCTATTGGTGTTACTGTTTTTTCTGGTTTTTGGCCTTATAGATGGAATCCATCAGGGTTCGCAGCTCCGATTTGTACTGCTGGTTGAAAATGTCGATGTTCCATTTTTCTCCAATGGTTTTGGGCACCAGGTTGGATTTGTACTCCTCCTGGTTGTAATACAGTTGTGTATTGTAATCATCGGATTTCAGCGCTTTCAGGTCATAAAAGTTGGAGCGTATGCTTGAGAGTATGGTAACCCCCAGGTCGTCCCTGATCTTTTTGTTTTTTTGGAGCAGCTCATGGTGGTGGTCGTTGAGTTGTTGCATTTCTGCCCGCAGGGAATCGGTTTTATGGGTTTGCCGGATGTATCTCTCCCGCCAGAAGTTCTCTTGTTGCTGTTCTATTGAGTACATGATACCCCCGCCAATAAGCAGTCCGGCCAGCAATGATGAAAGGATCTTAACCCAGTGGTCCTTTAGGAGTGTCTTGAACTTTTTCAGCATAATCAATGGCTTATTCATAATGATGGTGATTGGGAAACAATATTACAAAAATAAACTGAAAAGCGGAGGCGATTATTTTACATTGTTTGGGAAAGAATGCATTTCACCGCCATAGCGGAACGCCCCGGGTCCGTTGATGAATTTAAGCAGAAGGGGGATGGTTTATTAGATACCGCGACAAAATCTCCAACAGGGTTTCTGCCTGGGTGGGTTTGCTCAGATAATCGTTGCAACCTGCCTCGATGCTTTTCTTCCTGTCTTCCGCCATGGCATATGCTGTTTGAGCTATGATGGGTACGGAGCCATCTTTTTTTCTTATCTTGCGGGTGAGCTCCAGTCCGTCTGTGTCAGGGAGCCTGAGATCCATAAGTACAAGCGACACCTCCTTTTGTTTTTCCAGGAAAGCGCGGTAACCTTTTTCTGCGTTGTCGGCCTGATGTATGCCTATGCCGGTGGGATTCAGTATTTCGTGGATAAATTGCCGGCTGACGGGATCGTCTTCGACCAGGAGTATGTGATGTCCTTTAAAAGCTTGTTTGTATTGCCCTATGTTGGTATCTGATTTAACGGGTGCCTGTACTTCTCCTGCCACCGGCTCATAGGACAGGGTGAATTTAAAGGTTGCGCCCCGGCCCTCCGTGGATTCGACCCATATTTTTCCTCCCAGCATGTCCACCAGGTTTTTGCTGATGGACAGACCCAGGCCGGTACCTCCGTAGCCTTTCTGGTGGGATTCGTTGGCCTGCCTGAAACGGTTGAATATCAGCTGTTGTTTGTTTCCGGGAATGCCCGGGCCAGTGTCCTGCACAAAGAACTGGAGGGTTTGGGTGTTGCTTTGTTCATACCCCATGGTGATCTGGCCCGATTCGATGAATTTAACCGAATTGCTCAGCAGGTTGGTGAGAATTTGTCTCAGCCGCAGCTGGTCGGAGTAGATGCGGGCCTGTTGATCGCTGAGTCCCTTATGGGCGTGGATCTCTATATGTGATTTTTGACGGCTGTTCAGTTCGTTTTCATACATATCTTTGAGTTCATCCAGCAGGTGGTTAAGGGAGAAGGTATTCCTGCTGATCTGTAGCTGACCTGCTTCAATTTTTGAGATGTCGATGATGTCATTGATCAGCTGCAGCAGGTGGGAGGAGCGTGAATCGATGATGGAGAGGAATTCTTTCTGTTTCTCTTTTGGAAAGTCTTTGTCTTTTAGCAGTCTGGTGAACCCCACGATGCCGTTCATGGGGGTGCGTATCTCATGCGACATGTTGGCCAAAAAGGCCGATTTGAGCCTGTCGCTTTCCTGGGCTTTTTCTTTTGCTTTCAGCAATTCTCTTTCAGCCATCTTTCGGTCGGTGATGTCCCACATGATACCCATAACAGCGATATCATCACCCCTCTTCAGGGAGACGGTGCTGAGCTCCACATCTTTTATCTTGCCTTCCGGTGTTTGCAGTTGCATCTCATATCGATGGGGGATGTCTTCATTCCTCTCCCTGGCTTTGTACCGCTGGGCAACCAGGTTTTTGCTTTCATCGGTAAGCAGGTTGTAGAAACTAAAATCGGGGTGGGTGAGTTGGTCGGCGGAATAACCCGTTATATTGCAAAAACGTTGGTTGACGTACTCGAAATGTTGCCCGCTGGTGAGATAGATGCCGTCGAAAGCATTTTCCATGAGGGTGCGGAATTTCCTTTCGCTTTCCATCAGGGAAGCTTCCATGCGTGCCTTGGTCTCCCTGAGTTCAATGTTGTAGAGGGAGAAACCGATGTCGTAAGCCATTTCTTCCATCAGGGTCCGTTCGGTGGGTTCTTCTGTTATCTCCGTGGGGAGGGTTACATTGAGAATGCCATAGATCTTGTACCCGTGTTTCAGGGGAAGGCTTAGGTTGCCGGTTTGCTCATAAAGGTTGGCCAGGGGACAGCCCCGGCAGCGTTGGCTGTTGGAGCGTATGAAGGGCTTGTGGTGGCCCAGCACTTTCTGTATACATTCAGGTCTGTAGCCTCCCTTAAGCATCCTGCGGAATTCCGGGAATTTATCATCGAGCCGCGAGGCGGCGGCCATATAGACCTGTTTTTTCTCATCCAGTAAGGCAATCCATGCGTTGGTGAAATTCCTGGTGCTGGTGAGTATTTCGCATACCTGGTTGATCAGGGTTTCTCTGTCTTGTTCTTTGATGATCAGTTGATTGATCTTTCTGATGACATCCAGGACGGTATTGAGATGGTTGATGCGCTTTTCGTGTTCCTTGCGCAGGGTGATCTCCTCCATGGTGCTCACCATGCCGCTGAGCCGGTTGTTGGCATCAAAGATGGGTGCTGCATTGACCTGCAACAGTTTGAGCATGACCCCGTCTTTTTGTAGGGCACATTCCATGCCGTAGACGGGTTGATGGGTTTTTTTCACCTTCTCCAGGGGCAACTCCTCTTTGGGGATGGGTTTGCCGTCGAGCCATACCATCTCCCAGCCGGGAAGATCATAGTGGGGTTGTTCCCGGTGGTTTTTGCTCAGCTCAAGCACCTGTTCGGCTCTTTTGTTGGCATAGACGATATTTCCACTGGTGTCCATCAGGGAGATGCTCACCGGGCTGGTCTCGGTGATCTGTTTCAGCTTGTTGCGCTCTCTGCGGAGCGCCTCCTCGGTGTATTTGATATAGGTGCGGTCGTAAATGGTACCCTGGAAAGCTTTTACATGGCCATTTTTGTCATAGACGGGCACGGAGGTGATCAGGGCGTGGATGACCTGCTGTTTCCTGTTGACCAGGTCCACAGCGTATTCCTGTGTGAAACCGGATTGAACAATGTGGTTGATGTGTTTTTTTCTGTCTTCAGCATTGTGGTATATCTGGGTGACCGATTGTTTCTGGAGGGTTTCTTTGTCGGGATATCCCAGCAGCCTGACGGTGGCATCGTTCATGTCGAGCCACTGCCCGTCGGGTGTTGTGATGAAGACAGCATCCCGGGAAGTCTGGAAAAATTTGCGGTACTTCTCTTCATTTTCAAGGATGACAGCCAAAGACCGGTTTCTTTCGCTGATGTAGCGATACAAAAGAACAACGGTAATGATCACGATGATGAGGCTGGCCCAGAAAATGGAGGTTTGCAGCGAGCGGTATTTGTTGAGCTGGCTGTTCAGGGTTCCTTTAAGTTTTTTTTCTGTCTGGTTGGCCTTATGAATGATAAGTTGGTGGGTGCGGTTAAATTTTTGGTGTAAAAGTTTGTTGTAACTGGGATTGTGCATGATGGCTGATCTTTGTTCAGCCAGTTGCTTAAGGCGTGATTGGCCGCGGTTCAGTTCCTCCAGCAACTTCCTTACCGAAGTGTCCTGAACCGGGTTGAGTTGTCCTTCCGGGGTTTTGCCGCCATACAGCATCGCCCGGGTGTATTGTTGGGAGCGGTCCAGTACCCGTTGGACCGAGTCGACCATGGACGGGTCTTCATGCATCACGGCTTCTTCCATCAATAGGTGGGCGAGGGTGACCTCATGCTTGATGTCGAGGGTGGCATCTATCAGCGGGGTGTATCGTGATATCATGCGTTTACCTGTTTGCTGGGATGAAATGATTCCAATGATCAAAAAGGTCAGCATCATGCCCAGAAAAAGGAACAGCTGAAAAGAAGGAGGAACCTTACGGTTGATGGCCGCTGTTAGTCTTTTCAGGAAACGTTTGGGTTGCATGAATATGTATTATTTATATAACTCCCCACCTGCATGCATGGAAAGGTTTCGGGATGCTTCCTTTTGTCGTTCATCCGACCTATGCATAAAAATGATGTCGCCAGAATTTGGCTAATATATGAAAAATTGGAGTGGAGACAAAAGTCTCTGGAAACATGTTTTTTTGATGGGTGATCGCGTGCCTTGTCAGGTTATTGTTTGTTTGTCTTCATCCCAGTATACTTTTCTGTTTTCTTTATATGAGATGGTCGACATGTGGGCTGTTATGGCTTCTTCGAAGCCCCGGTGGATGTTGCAGCTGGGTTGCTCTCCTTTGCGGATGCCATGTATCCATTCAGCCAGGTGGAGGTGGGTGGTGTCGACCCTTTTGCCGCCCCGGTAGGTATAGAGCAGTCCGCGTCCCGCAAAGTACTTTTCTGTGGCCGAGGTGATGGCGTCGACGCCTTTCTTGCCTGGTGCATAGGAGAATATGGGCAGGGAGGGATCGATGATGCCTTTTTGTATTTTCTCCTGGTATTTGTTGGAGCGGGGGTCGGCGTATATCTGCATGGTATGGCCCAGCTCCATGTAACCATCATGACCCATGATCACCTTGCCGCGGTCTTTTCTGCTGGCCAGGGTGGCGCTGTACAGGAGGGTCAGCTCCCTTTGGGGATATTCGTAAGCCACCTGCAGGGTGTCGGGAACGGTGCGTCCGTCGTTGTAGTAGTAAATACCACCGGAGGCCATGGCCGAGCGGGGGATGCCCAGCTCCATGATTTGGTTGAGGGCATCGTATTCATGTGTCAGCAGGTCGCCCGACAGGCCTGTTCCATAGTCCCACCAGCACCTCCAGCGAAAGAAACGTTCGCTGCTGAAGGGATGGGGACGGGTGGGCTCGATGAACTGCTGCCAGTCGATGGTTTGTGGTCCGGCTTTGGGGTGGATGGGGTAAACCCAGGCACCCACGGGTGAGTTGCGGTTGGTGGTGAGACAGGTCACAGGTGACTGGCAGAAGAATGAGCAACACCTCCGTGAACTTCGTGACCGCGTACGAGAAGTGGCTGACGAGTTCGACTATCATATCCAGACGGCGAGACGGCGACTCAAAGAGCTACATCAGGAGGGGGAGATTCGGCAGAAGGCGGGGCAAGTCCAGCAGAGCGAAAAGAGAAAATCGCTAGCGAAGAAGACATGGCCGGAGATCCAAACTACGAGCCTCGTATTGACTTTACGGACATAGACACGCTAAGCGAAGGAAAAAAGCGCAATGACCTTTCAGAAATCATTGATTCCGTAAAAAAAA
>CAJXLE010000184.1 GCA_913055895.1 uncultured Bacteroidota bacterium
TCATATACCTCTTGACCTCCTCAAACCGCACCCCTGTCTGGATGACGGTATCCTTGGTGGTGCCGTCGGCCTGTCGGATTTCGCGTTCCTCTTCGCCGGCGCCCAGCGACTCGTAGACTTCATCGCGTGTCATCAGCTCCTTGAACAGATCGCTCCGGTAGGCTGTCAATCCCTCGTTGTTGATGCCATAAAGGATCAGCTGTATCAGGCTCTTGCGGTCGTCCATCTCATCTTTGGGGAAATACAGCACCTGGTTCTTCTTTTTGCGGCAATCGATCATCTGCCACAATTTCTTGGACCACATCACATCGGCTTCCCTCAATGATACATAGGGTATGGGCCGTTTATTGGGAACGTTTTGCTTTGTATAGATTTCATCATCAACGGTTTGGGCGTTGGCTTCATGTTGCGGATGAGCTGCCGTCAAAATCACACCGAACAAAAGAAATGCAAAGATTCGTTTCATAATATGCTACATTTAAATATTTTACTGGACTTCAAAGGTTATGGGATTCAGTTTTTTAACCGTGCCATCGGGACCAACGGCCCTGAGGTCTTCGAAATTAACCCTGCCGCCCCGGTTGACGTTTTGGCGCAGCCAATCCTGGGCTTCCGGGTCGATGCGGTTGGTTTCCCTTTTCAGGCTTTTTACATAACCACCCCGGTCGGTGGTGGTGATGGTATATTGTGTAATGGTATATTCCAGGTCGAAGAGAAAATCTTCCATCTCGGCCAGGACAACACTCTGGGCCCGGAGGATCTCTTCACGAATCTCTCCACCCGATTTGCCGGCCACCTGGGCCGTGGGGGTAGGGAGTTCCTTCACACGGAACCTTTTCGTTCCATAGGATCGCCGTTGACCATCCATCTGGGCGCTGACGCTGATAAGACACTCACTGTCGGGGTCGTTGGGTTTGACCTCGTACTCGCCCGGCCGCGTCTTATAGATGCTGCCATTCTGTATGGAGGCCCTGATCTTATTGGGCGGCACGCTGGGTACGGATATGCTTACCGGGTTGGGAATACCTACATAAAACACGTTCATCTTGGTGGGTGATATGACCAGGTTGGGTTCGGCCACCTCATAGCTTTGCCTGAAAGGCTTGCGGATATAATTGCCTTCGGGTCCCATCAGCTGGATGATGCCGCCCCATTCATGAACGCCCGTGCTGCTGGTGGTCTTCACAAACTGTCCTTTGCCGCCTTCAATGGAGAGGGTGTCGTCGACCCTGGTCATCTCAACTTCATAGCTGCCGTCTTCCTGCCGCACACTGTCCCACGCACCAACGATGACCTGGGGTGGGGCTGTGGTATCGCGGGCTGCCAGAAAGACTTCCGCTTTGTACTCATTGCCCTGTATCAGGTAGTTGGCATTGGGTATGACGGTGGCTTCCAGCTTATTGAAAGCAAAGGAGCCGGCATCTATTTGCTGGAACAGGTATTGAATCACTTCCGATTCGGCATTGCGCACATCACCCTGTAGCTTGCTCATAATAGGCATGACAGCTGCTATGGGAATGCCGTAAAAATATTTCACTTCCCAGGATTTTTGTTCACGGCCTTCGGTAGGTGGTGGATCAGCGGTGTTGAGGATCTTATTGATGGTTTCGACGACCTTGGTATCGTCCTCATCTATGTATTGCAGGAGGAAATCGCGGTACTCCTCCAGCTTTTTCTTCATGGTATAAGCCTCGCCGTCGAAATTTTCGCCGATGAGGATCCGGTCGTTGGCATCGGTCTTGTTTTTGCTTTTGAGCTTTTCGAGGTCGACCTCCACCCTTCCGGCTTCATTCTCCTGGAGGGCTGCATTCTCCTGGATGTTTTCTCCCTGGTGGTCCTTGACGATCTCCACCTTCAAGTCCTGGATGTAATTGAACATGGAGTCGGCCCTGCTGCGCACGTCAAAAGCCTGGTTCTTCCACTCGTTGGCTTTTTGAGGGTTTTTGGCTACTTCGGCTTCAAAATCCTTGTAAATGGAGGTGTTCTTCTTTTCATAATTCTCCATTGTACCCTTGATGCCTTCGTTCACCAGACGAAATGCGTCCAATACCTCGGCCGATACATTCAGTGCCAACATGGCGGTTAGCACCAAATACATCATACCGATCATTTTCTGTCTGGGAGTTTCTTTTCCGTGACCCATAAAAGATTATTGTATTGCTCAGCTATTGTTTGACATCACAGAAACAGCGGAGAGCATATTGCCATAAACGCCGTTGAGCTCTTCCAGGTTCTGATTTAACTTGGACAACTCATCACGGTATTTGCGGGTTTCTTCTGCAGAACTTTTCAGATCGTTCATCATCTGGTCCATTTGACCATATACCTGCTCTGTGTTTTTAACATGTTCGTTCGTATTCTTCAACTGCAGCTCGTAGGCGTCGTTCAACGCGGCGAGGTTGTTGTTGAGCTGTTCCAGTTTGTCGCTGTAGTTCTGGTTGCCCTGGGCTATATTGGACTTGACCATGTCGGAAATTTCCTTGTAGGAATTGACCAGCTCATCGCCACTTTGACTCACTTTATCGGCAAAGGATTCACTGGTCTCGTTCATCTTTTGGGCAGCCTCCTGGCCGGATTGCTTGATGGATTCGGCTGATTCTTTATAGACCTGGCTTAGCTGGTCAATGGATTGATTCAGGGCATCCTTGGATTGGTTGTAGGATTCGGTCAGCAGGTTGACCGATTCGGAAGCTGCCTGCATGTTGTTGACATACTGGTCGGTAGCCATGCTGGCATCGGCCACGTTGTTGATGTTCCGGGCCGTTTCATTGAGCTTTTTCAACCCGTCGCCCAACTGGTCAAACAACTCCGGGGTGATTTCAGCATTCTCCATCATCTGGTCGAACTTGGTGAGGCTGCCACCACCGTTGTTCCCTACATTCTGACTGACCCCGCCGCCTGGGTATCCCTGGCCGCCTGCGGGGGGTGCGGGTTGACCGCCGCCGGGTTGTTGCGTAGGCTGTGCTTGTTGTGGGGGTTGATGGCCACCTGCAGCTCCTGCATTGCCGGCCGGGGATTGCCCCGCTGCGCCGTTCTGCATGGGTCTGTTTCGATTGGCAGGGCTTTCAGCATTTTCGGGCTCCAAACCCGCCAGTTCAGGATATACGATGGACCAGTCCACCTCCTCGTGGGGAGGTTCGAAGGCCGAGAAAAAGAAAATAATTGCCTCGGTGGTCATACCTACCGTAAGCATGGTTCCGGCCATGGGCCAGTGCTGCAGCTTAAAAAGCGCACCGGCAAGCACAATAGAGGCTCCGAAACCATACAGTTTGGCCATAAAACTTTTCCAACCAGCCGTTTGAACCAATTCCGAAATGTTCATCATAATGCATTGTGCTTTTTATAAGTATCTGTCAATATTTTTTACTGATCTGAGCCCCCCAGGTATGACCTGACACACCTGAATCCGATATACGACTTGCTGGAATCTTTATATTCGTAAAGGCGGGTTCCGTTTTGCAGGTAATAACCAATGTCTTTCCAGGAACCTCCTTTTATGACTTTCATCTTCATGGCCGGTGGATCATCAGGTTTGGCATGATACTGGTAATTGGGGTTCATATCGTGGGTGAAGAAATAAGCCGATTGATCATAGGCGTTGGCCGTCCATTCTGCAACGTTACCTGCCATATCATACAGCCCGTATTCATTGGGTGAATAACTGCCGACGGGCATAGTTATTAACGCACCATCGTCTACATAATTGCCTCTCATAGGTTTAAAATTTGCCATGAAGCATCCCTCCTTGTTCCGGGTATAAGGTCCGCCCCAGGGATAGGGGTTCAGGTTCAGCTTGCCCCTTGCAGCGTACTCCCATTCGGCTTCTGTGGGCAGGCGGTAATCCTGTACCTCGCCCTCGCCTTCACTGCGCAGATAATCGTTCAGGTACTTGGTCCTCCAGATGGAGAAAGCTTTGGCCTGGGTCCAGTTAACCCCTACAACCGGATAATTATCATAGGCAGGGTGGGAAAAATACAGATCGGTATAGGGCTCATTGAAAGAATAGGTGAAATCCCTGATCCAGCAAAGGGTGTCGGGATACACATTAACCTTCCCCCGCATTATGAAAGCTTTACGGCTGTCAATTTCCATGGTCTCGCCCTGGGCATTGGTGACGGTTCCTTCATACTCCTTGGTCTCATAGTTGTACCGGTTCGACCGCTCGGCAGCCTGCTGGTAATCGACCCAGTAGTATTCATACATCAGCTGGCGGGTGTCGATCTGTTTGCGTCCAAACAAACGATCTTCCTGTGGATAATACATCTCGTTTATGATTTCCCGCTGGGCCTCGTCGGTGGGATCGATCTCCGTTTCCCAGTTGATCATTGGCGGATCGATGGGGTTGCCATACTGGTCTTCGGTGATCAGGAAGTCTTCAATCTGCTGTCCCAACTTATATCGAAGGATGGAGTCTTTTACATATTCGACAAACTGTCGGTATTCGTTGTTGGTGATCTCCGTTTCGTCCATCCAAAAGGCGTCGACGGAAACACGCTTGGATTTGGTAGTCATGGCCCATGAGGCGCTCTCATCACTCTGACCCATCGTAAAGCTGCCCATTGGAACAAAAACCATTCCGTAAGGTTGCGATTCATACCAATCCTGCCGGCCTTGCACTCCTGTCAACTCACCTCCTCTTTGGTTGCTGCAACTGACAATAAAGGCGAACAGAGTGATCAAAACAATTACTTTCTTCATAATGTTGGGGTTTATTTTTGCAATGACATCAATTACTTAACAGATTATAAAAACCGTATGCTTTTGTATTTCTTGGGGCCTTTGTCGGTTTTGGCGTCAAAACAGAAACCTACCATGATTTCATGGGAACCCTGGTGGTACTTACTCAGTTCTGAGACGCCCAAATCATAAGAGTAACCTACCTTGACCCAGTCGAAAAGCTTGGCCCCGATCATCCCGGTGAGCGTTCTGTCGGTTCTTATTGAAACGCCCCCCCAGAATTTTTTATTATACATGAGATGGGTGTTAAAACTCATCTGTGAGGTTGATCCATCTGACTGTATCAATATGGAAGGATTCAACTCAAACTTGCTGTCGGGGATGGCCAGGTTGTAACCCGATATGAAATAATAATTTCGTCCGATGGTGGGCTGCACCGAACCATCGGTGGTGCGAAAAGACGGTTCGTTCAGGTGGGTCGAGGAAACACCCACATATAGCTCGTCGGTGTGATAATAAATACCGAAACCCAAATCAAGAGCCATCTCGTTCTTCACCTCTTCCGGGATGGCCGGGTCATCAGTAGAATGAACAGAGGTGCCCGATGGTATCTTCCATTGGGGTGTCAGTGAATAGTTGATCAGTCCGCCATTGGCTCCAAAAGAGAGGCTTCCGTCCCAGGCTTCAAACCGGTAAGCCAGGGAGAGGTTTGCCCCCAGGTTGTTGTTAAAGCCTATCTGGTCCTGGATGATGGAAAGACCCACCCCTGCATCTATGCCGAAAGGGGAGATGGCGGCATCAAAATTGAAGGCACTGATCTCAGGGGCACCATCCCCAAAGCCAAACCATTGCTGTCGGTGCAATGCCGTCACGCAGATCTGCCCGTGGCTGCCTGTATAAGCAGGGTTATAGGACAATCTGGTGAACATGTTCTGGCTGAATTGCGGGTCTTGCTGACCTTGTACCTGTAGGGTGAAGCCGAGAAGTAACAAGAAAAAAATGGATGCTCCCCTCATAAAATACTTATGTATCCTCGATTTTATAAATATACTGAACGTAAAATAAAAAAAAATATTCCTGTGAACCAAATTTTATCAACAGCAAAATGTTAACAACATCTCGCACCTTATACTTAAATTTTCTGCCAAAGGTTACTGTTCACGCCATATTTTTATGGTGGCAACGAACTATAAGCTCGCACGCCGGGGCTTAACATCACTTTCCCTGTATGTTCTGATAGGCCCTCAGCCAGCGGGAAGGGATCTCATGCCGGGAGGCGGCCTCATAATCAGCATAGTGGCAAGGGATCACTGCCGCACCCCGGCCCGAGGAGGAGGGTACCTCCATCCACCAGCGGGAGGTACGCTCGCTCTTGTAGAAAACCAGGCTGTGCTCATCCAGGTTGACCAGGAACTTTTTGAAGTGTGCGTCCTTTAGGGGATGTTCGGAAATACGTGAGCGAAAACCCTCGATGGCATACCAGATGGTCTGCGCCAGCAGCTTGGCAGTCACCCCCAGGCGATCGTTTTCAGGTCTGTAATCCAGCAGGGCAACAACTTTCAGATGATCGGCCAAACCGGCATAACCTGCCATCTGGCATATGTCTTCCCCGTAGAGGCCGTTGGGAAAAGCTGTCTTCTGGCCGGGGGCATCGGCATGCTTGACCACATTGGCGGAGATGGCAAAACCATCGGCACCCCTCAGGTAGGGTTCGGCCCCTGCCAGGTGCTCACGTGCCTTGCCCAGGCGGTAGGTCTCATGAACGAAGCTCCGGGTCCACACTTTTTGTTCCTGGGTGTTGAAGTGGGCCTGCGAACCGATCTGAAACAGGTGTATGCGCTCGTCCGAGACCATATCGAGTCCGCTGTACTCGGCAAGGCTCAGGTAAGGCTCTGCCATGGCATAATAGAGATCATCGCTAGTGATCTGTGGCAGGCTTCTCAAAACAGCCAGGTTGAGAAGGCTGTCGCCTCCGGCCAGCAATACAAATATATTTTTCTCCATCAGGTGGGTCAGCACATCACTCAAACCATAGAGGGTTTCCCGGATGTTTTCC
>CAJXLE010000185.1 GCA_913055895.1 uncultured Bacteroidota bacterium
TTCTGCCAGCTTCCTCCCCTCCGAGGCCACCACGGCAAATCCCTTGCCGTACTCGCCTGCGCGTGCAGCCTCAACAGCAGCGTTGAGGGCAAGTATGTTGGTCTGGAAAGCAATGTCATTGATGATGGTAATCTTATCGGCTATGTTGCGGATGGATTCCAGGCTTTCCTTACCCGCTTTGTCCATCTCCTCCATCCTTTCAGCTGCCCTGGATGCAATTTTCTCGGTCTGACTCGAATTGTCGCTGTTTTGCTGAATATTGCCGGTCATCTCTTCCATGGACGAGGAGACTTCCTCGACCGATGAGGCCTGCTCGGAACTACCCTGCGAGAGCTGCTGGGAGCTGGAGCTGACCTGTTGACTGGCGGAAGCGATGCCGTCTGATCCACTCTGCACATCCTTGACCACGCCCCGCAGGTTGCGCACCATCTTGTTGAGTGCCCGGGCCAGGTCGCCCACCTCATCCTTCTGGTCCATATCGATGGTGGTGGTCAGGTCACCATCGGCCACACGCCGGGCAAAATTCACTCCTTTCTTCAACCCGTTGGTGATCGAACGGGTGATATAGGTGTTGATGAGCATGAACAAGCCAATGCCCACGACTACAGCTAAAATGATGGCACGACGGGTTTTGCTGATCATTCCCATCAGTTTATTTTCATAGAGGGTTGTGGTGACGTAAGATTTGATGGGTTCTACATATTCATAGTACTGGTATTTGTCCTTTCCTTCCCATACATACTGGATCTTGCCTTCGCCATCTGCATCATTGACCATCTTCTTAAAAAACTCTTCCTGCTCTATGTTGATCCCCTCTGTCTCACTGTCGGGATGAATGATCACATCACCATCTTTATCAAACAAATAGGGATAACCCGTTTCATAATAGGTCTTGCTGTAGAAAAGATCCCGCAGCTCTCCCATATTCTTCTCTTTGACACCTACATAGAGTATGCCCCTTATTTCGCCGTCGATACGTATGGGCTCATAAGCCGTCAGGTACCAGCCATTGACCACATAAGCGCGGCCCCGGTATGTTTGTCCATTCTCAATGGCTTGTATAACAGGAGAGTTGTTGGGTATAAAGGTCCCCACGGCCCTGTTGCCGTTCTCTTTCTTAACATTGGTGGAAATACGCAGGTAACCGTCATCGATCTTCTGAAAGATGGTGGCGGTGGCACCAGTGAGTTCCATAATCCGGTCAACAAAGCTAAAATTGTTGTGCAACGGGGTCTCACCCATATACCATTCATTCAGGGATACCTGGTGGGTGGCATTGGAGATCTGGTGGGTGGCATCCATGGTTACTGTCTGCTGTTCGGCAACCGTCAGTTCTCCCTGATTATAGAACAATTCATGGGCTACATTCAGAAAGTGGTTCACATTTTTCTGATTTTTCTGTATCTGTATCTCAATAAAGGAAGCCAGGTCATCGACCTGCTCCTCCATCCTGGTATCGGTACTTTCTATTATTCGCTGTTTTTGGAGGTTCATGGTATATATCCCCAGCGCTACAACGACTACAACAAAAGCAAGGCTCAAAATGATATTCAGCCTTTTTCCAATCTTTACGTCTTGCAATGATTTCATTTGAATTGTGTTTTTAGCTCTATTTTACAATCGTATTTTATTGTTATGAATGCCATAAAAGATCATCAAGCAACCAATGAAAAGATTTACGGGAAAGGCGGCCTGCAGAATTGAGTGAAAACACCCAATTTTTCCCTGCCAGATGATTTCAAAAAGGGTATATTTACCCAACGTCAATGGCAACTGGCTAAAACAAAGTGCTGTCTGTGTGAACAATAACTTTCCTTTTGGTTTTGATTTTTTCATGAAAAAGAGCTAACTTGATGTAAGAAACCATTCATCCTCCTTAAAAAAACTTGAACATATACCACTAAAAACCCAACCAATGAGCTCAGGAAAAAAATTCTATCCCACTTTCAGCGATTCGGTCTGGCTGCTTATCCGGCTGCTTGGATTGACCTTTCTGTTCAGCATACCCCTGGTAGTGACTTATGTCATTCTAAAAGAAACGGTAGGTATAGAAAATCCGTTTTACAATTCGTTCATCCTGCTTTTATCCTATACCCTGCCGGCGTACCTGGTCGTCAGGCTGGGTCTAAAAAGAATCCGTAAATGGAGCATCACGGATTACAGGTTGAGTTTCCGAAAACTGCCATGGGTGATGTTTGCATTGATACAGCTCACAGGGCTGGCGCTCATTGTCCTGCTCGACCCCATTGAGTCGCTTGTGCCCCTTCCGGACTTTTTTGCCGACTCGTATGCCCGTATGATCAGTCCCGACATAGCGTCTTTTCTGACAATAGTGGTTGCGGCGCCGGTGCTCGAGGAGATACTTTTCCGTGGCATCATACTGGAGGGGTTCCTGCTCAATTACCCGCCACGGAAAGCCATCTTGCTTTCGGCTTTTCTTTTCGGGGCGGTGCATTTCAACCCGGTGCAAGTGGTAGCGACTTTTCTCATCGGCATTTTTCTGGGGTGGGTTTATTTCAGGACCCGCACCCTTCTGCCGGTCATTGGCCTGCATCTTCTAAACAATCTGCTGAGCTTTATATTTTTTCTCAGGTATGGTGAACAGGTAATAACGGAAGGAATCCCCCTTTCAAACCAGTTGTGGTATTGGATGCTAATAGGCCTTGCCGGGATATTGGGAGCGGCTGGCATTTGGCTCATCAGGCAAAAGTCAGGCAACGAAGTTGACCCCGGCATATCCCAAAAGAACGAAGGCTTGCAGGCAGATCCCCCCGTTTAAAAAAGGCCCAATAAAAGCGCATGGAAAGAATTCTGCAAGAAATTTTGGTTCATATATTTTGAGAATTAAAAAAGAGCGTTATATTTGCATCGCCTCTCTTGAAAAGAGGGGTTATCACGTTCTCAAAATACTCAGGGCGATTAGCTCAGTTGGTTCAGAGCATCTGGCTTACAACCAGGGGGTCGATGGTTCGAATCCATCATCGCCCACAAATAAAAGCCTTGCAGAAATGCAGGGCTTTTTTTATATCCTTGAAAGATGTGTTTCTTCTGCTCCTTATAAATCCGGCCAATACCTCCCTTCCAGATGGAATTAAAAAAAACTGTCCCGGTCAGGCCATGGAAATCAGCCTGGTCCTGAGTTCCTGGCTGACCTCCGTGATCACCTCATCGACCTTTTCCTTAGAGACACCTTTTATCTGGGCGATCTCATGTATGTTCATCTGGCTCAGCAAATACAAGTCCATGATGGTTCGCTTGAAAACGGGCAGCTTGGCCAGCTCTTTCTCAATGATGCTGTTGATCTCCTCGCGGTTGTATTGCAGGGCAATCTCATCCAGCATGGTTTCTTCATCCTCTTCATACAACAAGTCATAGAGGTTGTACTGATCCTTTGGCTCTAGGTGGTTTTCCAGCTCCTCGACCAGGGTCAGTTCCTGGTCGGCATCCACCGTAAAATCTTCCTGCATATCTTTGTAATTGTCCTCTACAATATCCGGTAGATGGTTGAGCTTTTGTTCTTCGAAACCGCCCTCGCCTGTATGTTTGTCGATCAGTTCATCGGCCAGCTGATACATCCACAGGCGGCTCTGTCTCTCATCCGCCGGCATCTCATCCATCCTTTCATAAATCATCAGATACAGCTCACCCAGCAGATCGTTCAGGCTGATATCCTCTTGACCAATGGCCGTGGTCATCCTGGCAGAACGCAGTCTTTGCCGCATGTATCTTGTTACATCACCCAGCAGGATATTGACCAGTTCATTGAACGACTGGCGGGTTTCAGGTTTTCTCAGTTCCTCGAGCTCCTGCCTGTGCTCTTTCAGCTCCGATTTTTCTTTTTCCTTTTTCTTCTGAAGATAAGCCTGTCGCTGGTTCCTGATCTTCCTTTTCAGTTTATACTTTGTTCTTTCAAACAACTTATCCAGCATGGCCAGAATTTCACTGCTGCGTTCCTTGGAAAAGACCACACCTGAATCCAGCCGGATGATAAAATAGACCAGGTACTCCCCTCCCTCTATTTGATCGAGGTAGACATGCAGTACCGGCTCCGGTGAATCATCCTGGAGCAATGTTCCCAGTCGCGCCGACATGTCATCCAGCCGGGCGTGCAACCGTGCCTTGTCCTTCCGGTTTTCTACAATATCCGGATTGTGAAGCTGATATTTCATTTTTACTGATTTTTAAAGTCCTACCATTCCATTCAAAAGAGGAACTCCTGAAACGTTGGTGCCTGATAGATCCTTCATCGAAACAGGAGGAACCAACCCCAGAAGCCTCTCTACAAATGACATACCACACCCCCTGCCACCACAGGAGAAACCACCTTTCAAATCACTCAAAGATTGCACAACAATCACCTCCCTTCAAGCAAACAATGACCCGGCGAATCCAAAGTTTATTTCAGGTAAAACATCATCAGACACCTGACCCATAGGAATTAACCTGCTAACCGTCCAAGACAAAATCATCCTGTATGTCACAATTTATCTTTTGTGCCAACGCCTGATGAACTTTTTCTTAGAGGATCGGTAAAACACTTCTTTGCTCACAAACCTGATGTCCTCAATGGTATACAATGCATGGGGATTGAATTTGCGAATGATTTCAATGGCTTCTTTTATATATTTTCGCCGGGCAATTATATAAATCACTGCCACCTGGCCCTCCAAACCACTGGCTTGTATGGAGGTGATCCCATATCCTTTATCGCGAAGACTTTCAATTAGTTCCGGAGCATCCTTACGTGTGATGATGCGAATCAGCTCATATCCCAGGGCGATCTTTTCATCGATGATCATTCCGATATAGCTGCCAGCAGCAAATCCCCCGGCGTAAGCAACATATCCAACCATGTTGTTCAGATTCTCCATGATGTTGGAGATGGCAATGATCCAGATAAAAATTTCCACGAAGGAAACAACGGGAATCAACGATCGCATGCCTTTGGAAATAAATATTATGCGAAGGGTAGCCAGCGACACATCTACGATGCGTGCCAGAAATATCAAAACGGGCAGGATAATGTAGGTATAAGTATCCATCTTGTTTATGAAAACAGGAAGCATTTTGGACCACAAACAACCCGGGACTCAACTTTCCATCGATCAATATACAGGGCCAACAAATACAACAGAAAGTTACAAACCACATCAGTTATGCCATAATGACAGCAAGCAGTAGCAACACCTCTTAATCGGATCTTGTGGTGGCTCACCAAAGTTACTCAAAAAATCAAGGCGATGCCACCCCCCTTGTCAGATCATAACCTTCTGGCATATGGTTTGATACGGGAAAAAAATAGCCTCGCGATACTGGGAAAAGCTTAATCTTTCTGAAAGTGAGATTTTGCATTACTTTGGCGGAGTTGCAGGCTCGGAAGAACATGAGACGGACAGGAGCATCACCGAGCTCGACTGGCTGCTGAGGGGCAGAAAAGCAGAATGCCTTTCTGCCGTCAGGTATTTCGGATTTCTTGGGAAGCAGCAAGAGCCCGTCAAAAGCAAAACTGCCAAAGAAAAAGCTAAGTAAAGGATTCTGATGGGTTGGGGAGAAGACCTGTAAAATAGCCCCTGAAGAAATTATCAGAAAGGCTCTCTTGATGCAGTTGCCGGTGAAGCAGAGCACTTAAGGGAAATTGTGTCCGGTCTTTTTGCAGGCCGCTGCAAAGGGGCCTGAGGTGATTCTTTTTTCATGAATGCTTCATATATCTATCTTTTAATTTTCAGGGGGCGGATGGCACTTACCTTTCGTATATAATCATTTTCATGTGTGGGTTCATGATTCTTTCCTCCTGTAGGTTTGATTTTCATAGAAAATGATTATTTTAACGATGAATTTTCATCGGTACAGACCGGTTTTTATGAAGATACATCTTCTGCCCATCATCCTGCTGACCGCCCTTTCTGCCGTCAAGGCACAACAACCCTCCAATGTGGAATACCGCCGGGAAAAACAAAATATGGTGATCCGTTATGATCTGGATGCTTCCGATCCGATGCGTGTATCTGTCCATTACGTCCTGGACAAAGATACCAGCCAGGTGCCGGACAGGCAGCTGGAAGGCGATGCTGGCATCTACATTGAACCAGGTAAGGGCAAGCAGATAAAATGGTCGATGAACAAGATAGACTCTTCAAAGCGGGCAAGGGCAGGAGTCATTTTACAAACCAGCCCTTTCATTGACATGGTGCCGGTAAATGGGGGAACCTTCCGGATGGGCTGCACGCAAGAACAAATTAAATGCGGCGGTGATGAGAAACCTGTTCATCGTGTCACCCTGGGAGATTATGCCATCAGCCGTTACGAGATCACCAACGAACAGTATGCTGTTTTTCTGAACCAGACCGGTGCAGATGAGGATGGCAGGGCCGGACGTACGGCCCTCATCCACATAGACAATAAGTTTTGCCAGATCAGATACAGGGATGGCAAATTCGCGCCCGTTGCCGGCAAAGGGCGTCATCCTGTTGTGGAGGTCACCTGGAATGGTGCCCAGGCCTTTTGCCAGTGGGCGGGGGGAAGTCTTCCCACTGAAGCCCAGTGGGAATATGCCGCCCGTGGTGGACACAAGGCCACTCCCACCCTTTACAGCGGATCCAACAAGGTGGACAGTGTGGCATGGTACGACCGGAATTCGAAAGGGCGCACGCATGTGGTAGGCACCAAAAA
>CAJXLE010000186.1 GCA_913055895.1 uncultured Bacteroidota bacterium
CACCGCCGCCACCGGTGCCACTTCCGCCATTTCCGCCACCGCCGCCGCCACCGGCGACGACCAGCACGTCGACTTCCGATACACCTTCCGGAACGGTAAACTTGCCATCGGTGGTAAAGGCCCTTACCTTGTATCCGTCGTGATCACTCCAGGAAACATGGCTGCTGCCGGCCTTTTTGATGGCATCCAGTGAGATGGGTTTGGCAATGCGTGTTCCGGGTGAAGTATGATCGCTCACCAGGAGGCTGTCGCCCTCCACGGTGAGGTTGGTCATGCTCTGGTTGTCACTCCAGTCGGAAGCCGTTGTGTCGCCATCAGAGGCTCCGCTCAGAGCCCTGGGCTTGAGCCATCCGCTGACCGTCACCTTATTTTCTATTCCCAGCGAAGCATCATCGGGTACTGTGATGGCCGCTTCGCCTGCAAAATCCTGCCCCAAACCCAGGGGACCATCCAGCCGGGAAGGATAAGAACCGGTGGCCCGGCCACCATTGCTGCCTGCAGCATCGGCAAACTCACCAGCCGAGCCGGTGCCTTCTTCCTTCAAATGCCATATCGAAGTGAAATAGCCATCATTCCATACATTGGGAACATCCTCCCCGTCGTTTGCCCCTGGGTCGCCATATTCCATGGTGATCACCGTATTTTCAGAACTGGAGACATGCGGCACCTTCACCCAGTATTCGGCTTTCTCGTTGGGCTCGTCATGCCGCTCCCGCTGGTATTTCAGCTCTGTACCCGCAGCATCAAAGAACCGTATGTCGTCGCCATCAGGCTGACACTTGCTGAAATCAAAATTGCTGCTGTCCAGCTTGACCAGGATGGGAAAATCCTCCAGGTCTGAATCCACCTTGTTGTGGTCAATGGTGATGTCGCGCTGATACCCCGAAGGCACGGCTGCCTCGGTAGCCAGTCCCGGGTCGGATACTTCCGAGACAGAACCTGCCCGGGTGTTGCCCCAGGCAAACTCATTGGGCACGGGGTTGGAGGGGCCGCGGGCTGCCTTCTCATATTCCAGCTCCGTCATGGGTCTCAGAGCAGCCCAGTCCAGGTATGACATCATGTCCTTCTTCGAAAGGCGGGCACAGGCCACCCATTTGTTGTCGGTGGCATAAACAGCCGGTGAGGAACCCGAAGAACCAGCCGTTGCCACGTTTATCTTATAACGATCCTGGTCGCTGTTGCCATCAGGAACGATGTATCCGGTTGAATTCGGATCACCATCTATCCGCGCATTCTGTTGTGAATAGTTCAGGGTGTTGAGAAAATCCACATAGGCCTGCTGGGTGATCTCATGCTTCATCATGTAGAAATCGCCATAACCGGTGGGAAAACCGGAAGGAAGGGTGCCGTCGCCGCCCCCTATATCACCGGTGGCCCAGAGGTTGCCGGTGGTTTTTTCAATCATAAAAGCTGCATCGGTGATCTCAAAGGGTTCATCCTGGGCACCACCGCCGGCATAGAAATGATTGTTTTCCGTACCGCCGCTTCCCACATAAAAACTGCCCTGGGGAACGTAGACCATCTCAATGCCAAAGACCCGGATGTCCACCTCATCTTCAGGCGTCAGACCATCCTGGCCGTAATCCCATCGCATCCGCATGTCTTCAATGGTAGCTGTGCCATTGAAAATCACGCTGGGGTAGACAAACATGCCTTTGTTCGTTCCGTTGGTCGCTCCCAAATCGCCGTTGAAGTTACCGGGTATCTCATGACCCGATCCGTGCAGGGTGGCATGGCCCCACTGCACATTGGTCTCGGAGGTTTTTTTGTACTTCATGAAGACCCAGGCGGCATCCCAATTGGTATTGGCACCGTCGTCCACCCTGAAACTGTTGTCCCAGCTCAGATCAAACTCCACAATGATGTATTCTTCTGCATCATTCCGCTCGACAATCACAATATTGTCCACCTGTATGTTGGTGGCAAGCGACTGTTGGCCCTGGATAACCATAAAAAATGCCATCAGCAGGACCGGAAGGAAAAAGGACTTTTTCATTGTATTGATGATTTAATATTTCTTCTAAAAATGTTGAAAGGTATATCTTGAAAAGATTACGCACTGTTACAATTGATCAGAAATGTACGGCCTGTGAAAAATTTAGTTTCACGTGACAGGACAATGGACCCTTGTTTTAAGCAATCCGATTCCTCCGTAACCAACTCTTGTATTACTTTTTAATCATCAGGAAATTAAACAGACAGAACACATTCGTACCTGACTTAAAGAAAGTTGCTCATAATGCCTGTCGGGCGGGCGATGCAGGTTAAAAAACACTGTACAGGAAATTTACGGGATCTTGATGAATCCTGACCCCGTCTTGATGAACACGGGAGATTTTTTGACGGACCATATGGCGAAACATACAAGGATTTTAAGAGTTGAGATATATCACCCTGGAAAAAAAGAACCCTTTCCCAGGGGGAACGTATCTTATTAAATAATCCGGGCCACCATGAGACGCATGGTGGTGCCATCATCTCCATTTCACACGTTAGAGGGTAAATACATTCCCGCTGACAGGATTAAGAGGTTACAACAAAAAAGTCAGAATTATAATCTATAAAGTTTAATGGGCATAAAAGCAGAAAACAGGGAAAAGCTAACAAGGCAGATTGACGAACTTCAATCCGAACTGGAAAAACAAAAAGAGCAGATCAGCCAGTTGGAAGAAGAGCTGGAAGGGAAAAAGTTCAACCTGCATGAACGAACAAAGGAGCTGGCCGGAATATACAACATCACCCAACTGATCAATGATCCGGAAAATTCCACCGACCACATACTCAACCAATCCATAGAAATCCTCTGCGCCTCCTACCTTTATCCTGAAGTATGCTGCGGACGAATTTTATATGATGGCCGGCTCTTCGCCACGGATAATTTTCAAAAAACAAAATGGAAGCAGGCTACAAGTTCCAAATTATCGCGTCACAAAGGCCAGCTTCACATAGAAATCTACTATATCCAAGAAATGCCGGACAGAGACGAAGGTCCGTTCCTGAGAGAGGAAAAGAACCTGCTCATCACCGTGGCCAATGAACTGGCAGTATGCCTGGACCGAAAGAAAGCTGAAAGAGAAACCCTTGAAAAAGCACAAAGGTTCCGGTCACTGTTTGATTCGGTGCAGGATGGCATTTTCATCCACGACCTGGAGGGCAACATGTTGGAGGTAAACAGGGAAGCCTGCAGGAGACTGAACTACAGCAGGGAAGAGTTGTTGGGGATGACTCCCATGGATATAGACGATTCGATCTATTCTGACCGGGTCCCTGAAATCCTTGAACAAATCAAAAATGAGGGTCATTACAAAGGAGAAACCGTTCACCTGACAAAAGGCAAAGAAAAAATCCCCACCGAACTCAATGCCAACCTCATAAATTTTGACGGCAAAAAAGCAGTGATTACTGTAGCCAGGGATATCACAGAGAGGAAGAACCATGAAAAAGACCTGGTCAATGCCAAGGAGAAGGCAGAGGAGAGCGCCAGACTCAAATCCTCTTTCCTGGCCAACCTTTCCCACGAAATACGTACCCCGTTGAATGCCATCCTGGGTTTTGCCGACCTTCTCAATGCCACAAATACACACGAAGGGAAAAAACAAGAGTATGTGGGAACCATCAAGGAAAGCGGCAACAAGTTGCTGACCATCATCAATGACATACTGGACATCTCCATGATTGAATCCAACCAGGTGCAAATGGATCACCAGGCATTTGGACTGAACAACCTGATGAACGAGGTGGGGGCCCACGTGGAAGAAAAGATTCAATTCTTCCAGAAGGAGATAGAGCTCAAAATTGAAAAGCACCTTGAAAACGGCAACGACCTGGCTTATTCCGACCCACAGAAGATACACCATGTTTTTTCCAAACTGGCAGACAATGCCATCAAATTCACCCCCGAGGGAACCATAAAAATTGGCTATACAGTTGATGATGATTTCATCAGGTTTTACGTCAGCGACACGGGTATTGGTGTGCCGGAAGAATCAAGATATATGATATTCCAACGGTTTCGCCAACTGGAATCGGGCATGACAAGACGTTTCGAAGGACTGGGCCTAGGCCTTTCGATAGCCAAAGGATTGGTGAACAGGATGGGGGGACAGATCGATTTTCAATCTGTGTTGTACCAGGGCTCCACCATTACCTTTTCCATTCCTTACAAGAGACATGAAGAAGATGTTTCCACCGGGAAGGAGGTAAATAATATATGCACTGATATTTCTCAAAAAACTGTTGTTGTTGCTGAGGATGATCCCACCAATTATTACCTGATCAGGGAATACCTGGCCGACACCAGCGCGGATATCCGGCATGCCGGGGATGGCCGACAGGTGGTGGAGATGTGCAGGCAACAGGAAGAGATCGACCTGATCTTAATGGACATCAAGATGCCTGTGATGGATGGCATCACGGCCCTGCAGGAAATCAAGAAACTTCGCTCCGACATACCTGTGGTAGCCCTTACTGCCTATGCCTACGAGAATGACAAAAACAACCTCCTGGAGAAGGGATTTAACAGCTATCTATCCAAACCGGTGGATCAGGATCAACTGCTCAAAAAGGTTAAGAAGATTTTGACACAACCGTATTAACATGGGAAAACAGACTTGTAACTTTACCGGCTGCCTGCAATTCAAGGGTCAGGCCCTCCCTATAACCTGCTACCTGCTGCTGTTTGATTTCTCCGGTCAGGACCCGGAGCCTCCTGGTACATTAATTCCCATATCAGCTAGGACTTAAGCTGAAGCTTGTCACCATTCAGGACCTTCCACCACGATAATACTTCTAAAACACACCATTGAGAAAAGTTTTTGACAGGGTTTGACGAAAATGAAAACATCCAAGCACCGATTTCAGAAAAAAACAGCGACCACCAGTCAGAAACCGCCCCGTATCTCATATTGATGCGGGGCGGTTTTAAATTATCAAAAAGATCCTTTGTTGATTCTCTCTTCCAGGAGCGTTCTGCCGTATATTGAAAGCTCCGGCATTTCTTCCCTGATCATATTGAGCATATCCAGGAGTTCGCCGGGGCTGAACACATCATGGATCCGGTAGTTGTCCTCCAGGTCAGCCACACATGGATTGCTGCTGCTGTCAAAATTTTCGGTATAATCTGCTCCTTCGAAAACCTTGTTCTGGTGGCAGTACTCAAATTCAGCCAGCAATTCACCATCGCAAGAGATTTCAATATATTCCCCGCTTGAAAACTTTTCAAACCTGCCTTTTTGATGCAATTCCTGATCCATTTCTTTTAATGCCATATTCCCTCTGTTTTTTATCTCTTCGACATAACGGAACTACAAACCACCTCCTTCGTGGTGAATGTTCCGCCACAAAACTAAAAAAGGAGCTTGCAGTCATAAAATCTTTTATCAAAGAGCAACCATCATTGATCAAAGCCCTTACATTTGACTTTTTCACATGTTCAGACGGTGTTTCGGCGGGCGTATGAAAAAAACCTCCGTCAACTTCTTTAGCCCGAAATTTATTCTCTATAGTGGGCTGTATAGCACCATCTATTTATTCCATGATTCCACCAACACCTGGCATGTTCAACCTATCCATAGCATCGTGAAAAAATCCATCTCATTCGCTAAACTCTGGCTGGCTTCGATGCTTGGCACCAGTTCCTGCAACAGGCAGCAACAGGAGGGTGAACACGAGCGCTCCCCGGGACCGCATCATTGACGGGAAGGACCTGACGCCCCTTGTTTTGCCGGAGCTCCTGTTTGTAGTAACTTTTAAACTCCTCCCACCGGCCCATATCATGGTGAACCCACTTTCTCAGTTGACCGGAGGGGGCTATATCTTTCCACCATTCGTCGAGCCGCGCTTTTCCTTTACTGATGCCCGCAAGCGCGTCTACTCGCTGCAGACCGAGTGACGCTCCACGAACTGAGGATACTTCGTTGACCACACACTCGGTTACCCAAGGAAAAGCCCACATTCTGATAGGAATGACGTGCAACATGCAGAGGCTGTATACAGCAGTTGGTCGTCGTTTGTTTCATTCGGTGAGCGACGAAACAGCTGCTATGTGAACGTGCGCATCTCGCGTAGAGTTTCCTCTCCGATCCGCTCAGGCGGGGTCGGTCAGCAGAGACAGTTCAGAAGCTGTCTGTGTCAGTCGGCAAGATGCGGGAGCGGACTGACCGGTGCCATCATCGGTGCGCCGGTCAGCATTTGTCCCAATTGCGGCACGTGTGACGAGCCATAGACAACTAGCACTCGCTCATCATCCGTCTCCGGCACGTTCCAGATGTTCGACGCAATGCGCAGGTTTCGCTGTGTCCACGCTGTGATGAGCTTTACCATCGTGTAGTCTCCCGGTTCGCTGTTCTCGAAGGCCATCGCGTAGAAGTGCTTGTCATTCCCCCAGGCAGACGACCCTATATCAAGCGTATTCTTTCTCTTATAGTGGTCCAGCAGTGAGCCTTCATCAAGACGCTGCTGTTCCTCTTCGATGCGTTCAGCTGTGTCTGGAAGCGGATATTCGACGGTGTCGGGGTCAACACGCAATGGTCCCAACGAATCCGGCAACCGCTGTCTTTCTTCATCGGTGAACAGCGCTGCAGGACTCTGGAAGTAGTCCACAGCGGCAACGGAGTCGTGACCGAGTTTATCAGCGAGCCGGAACCCGACCTGGACGATTT
>CAJXLE010000187.1 GCA_913055895.1 uncultured Bacteroidota bacterium
AAAACCATAGGGGAGCAACAGGATGGTGCCAACCTGCCGTTCATCCCGCAGGATAAATTGCAGGCAGGGGTGCGCTTAGAAAGCGGTCCGTGGGCTTTTTTCAGAACCGTCTATACTGGTGTTGAGACCACCTATGCCTTTGAACAGGATCGGCCCTCACGCTTTGAGACTTCGACGGATGCTTATTTTCTTGTTGATCTTACCCTGGGGGGTGAGATGGAGATAGCCGGGCGCAGGTTGCAGCTCGGCATTTCGGTGGACAACCTGATGGACGAGGCTTACATCCACCACCTCTCCACGCTGAAGCCTTTGCAATATCGCAATATGGGAAGGAACATCGTTTTCAGCCTGAAGATCCCTTTTAAGATCTAGATTGGTGGGTGATTTAAGGTAAACAGGTGGCATGTTGGAAATTGAGGGGGAAATATGGTGAAGGTGTAAAGTTTAAGGGAAAAGGTGAAGGTGTAAATAGGTTTCACGTTAACATGTTGAGAGCGTAAAAGGTTGGGTGAAAAAGGTTGAGGGAGAACAGGTTGAAAGTGGAACGGAATAAGCTCAGAAGCTGGAGGAGAGTAGGTTGAAGGAGGGTGGTGGGTTTAGATATACTGCAGGGTCACTTCTTTGAGGAATTTTTCCTCGAGGGATTTGGCGATGCGTTTGACCACCGTGCGGCGTATCTCCAGCTCCACCGGCAGGTTGGGGTCCTGGTGGGCTTCGTTGATGCGGGTGCCGATCATAAAATGTATCTCGTCGCTGTCTTTGAGCATGCGGATGATCTGGTCGGCCGGACCCTTTTTCAGGGGGTAGTTCTTGTCGTAACGGTTGAGGATGTCGGCCACCTTGCTCAGGGTGAGGATGCCTTCGGTCACCAGGTCGACACCTTCCATATAGGAGATAGGGGGCAGGTCGGGGTCTTCAAACTCGAAGCTGTCTTCTATCTCCCTGTCCAGCTCTCGGGCGATGATGTCGCCTGTGGTGGCCCCGGAGATGATTTTTTTGCCTTCAAACTCTTTGACTTTTCTGGCCAGCTCCTTGTCGTTGTCCTTCTCGTAGGGCGGTCCGGTGGTGATGAGCAGGCGCCGGGGCTCCCTGAAATACATGGTACAGCAACTGGTATCGTCCTTGGCCCAGTAACGGTCGTTCTGGTAGGCCATGTTCACCACTTTCTGGGCCAGTTTGTTGGCCGATATGGAGGGGTTGTTGGCCACCAGCCTTTTGGCAAACTCCTGGAAATTTGCCTGTCCCCAGCCAAAAGGGTATTTGTCGGTGCCCAGGCCCGACTGCGCCACACCGTCGGAACAAATGACGATGCGGTCTTCCTTCTGAAATTGGAAGGTACAGCTTTTCAGCTCTTTGCCTTTGTTTTTCTCGCTCTCCAGGACGATCGACTGCCATTCGGGTTCGTAGATTTTTTGTCCGCGCAGGACCACAGCCCCCGGGTTGTCGAATTCCAGAATGGTGGCCTGGCCGTTGTAGTCGATGTCGACGATGCTGAAGGTGGCATAGCTTATTTGCCGCTGCTTGTCGACCGGCAGGGTGTTCATGATGATCTCGGCGATGGTGTGCACATCCTTGTGCTCTTTGGTGAAGTTCATGGCCATGGTGGCGGTGAGGGTGGCCAGCACGTTGGCTTTGACCCCGTGACCCAGACCGTCGGACAGGACAACGATCAGGCGGTTCTCCTCCTTGAACTTTTCCGATAGGAAAACATCGCCGCAGATGCGTTCTTTCTCGTGGCTTTTCTGCTGGGCGTCGACCTCTATGTGAAAATCACTGCTCATGGCCGGTGGCGTTGTTATTGCCGGAATCCTTTGATTTGCCGGAATCCTTCGTATTGCCTGAGTCCTGTCGGCTTTCCGGGTCCCTGCTGTTGTCCTTAGATTTTGTTTGGCCTGGGGCATCTCCCTGATCGCCGGTGTCCGGTTTGCCTTTTACTTTTTGGCTGCCGGGGCTTGAGGGATGGTCATCCTGTTCGCGGCCGGGGCCTTCATGCGGGTTTGGCTCGTCTTCTCCCGACTGGTAGAATTCGATGATGGAGTTGAGCATCTTTTCTGTCTCGGAAGCTCCTTCGCCCAGGAGGTAACCTATTTTCTGTACCATCTCGAGGTTTTTGTCGATCACTTCGCTGACGCGCTTGATGACCTGTTCTTTTCTTATCTCGGGCGCATACATGTCGCGGAAGACGGCCCCCACGATCTTGCCTTTCTTAATGGTGAAGATGGACAGGTTCAGTAGCCGCTCTTCCAGGTGTATGTCGCGGTTGACGATATTTTGGTGGTTGTTCAGCACATGGCTGAACAGGGTGTATATGTTGTGGGGCATGAGTGTTTTCAGGTCGGCCCCCACCAGTCCCGGTATCACTTCATTGATCGACTCGGCTTCCTCGCCCAGGTAATCGATGAAAGTCTTGTTGGACTGTATGATTTTCAGGTTCTTGTCTATGATCACCACGGCGGATGGCAGCTTCTGCAACATGGCGTTGATGGTCTCGGAAGCCTCTTTGGCGGATTGTTTTTCCTTGCGGGCTTTTTGTTCGGATTCTTTCAGTGCTTTTTGTGTCTGGGCCAGTTTTTCATTGGTGGTGCGCAGGGCTTTGATGTATTCGTGCCGGTTTCGCAGGGTATAGCTCAGGCACATCTCCGTTTTGGCCAGTCCTTTGCTGACGGCAATGGCAAAATCGCGGCACGAGTCATAGCCACAGGCGCTGCATCCCAGGTTGTCGTCGGCGTTCTCTTTGCCGATGGCCTTGAGCACTTCCTGTATTTTTTCCTCCGACGGGGTTTCTATGCGCTGGTCGTCATTTTCAAAGTCCCTGGTGAAATCCAGGTCGTAATATTTGGCAATCTCTTCCTGCCAGTGGTTTTTGTCGAAGTCACGCAGGCGTTTGTTGGCGTAGTCGATGACTTTGGAGCGGCGGTTGTATTTTTTCCCACCGGGGGAGGTGCCGGGTCCCATCAGGCATCCTTCGCAGAAGAACAGGTTGAAATGGTGTTTGATCTGGGTGATGCCTTCCTCAAACTGTTTGACGGCGTTCATGGTGTTGGTCTTTCCCGAGCCGTTGATTACCGAGCTGGTGAGCAGGTCTTCGTCGATGCCGGCAGCCTGGAAGATGCCGTTGCTGATGGGGAAAAGCGACCCTTTGTAGCCGATGGGCGGGTCGAAGTCGGAGAATTCGACCTTACTTTCCTGGATGTTGAACTCGTCGAAGAGCTGGCGCAGCTCCACAAAGGTAAGGACCGAGTCGATGCGGTTTTCTCCTTCATACAGGCTTACCTCATCCTTGGTGTCGATACACGGACCGAGGTATACCACGTTGATGTGGGAACCATACTTTTTGCGCACCACCTTGGCTGTGGCCACGGCCGGGGATACCAGCGGGGCCATGTTGTTGATCAGGGAGGGGTGGTATTTTTGTACGTGCTGCACCACAGCGTGGCAGTTGGAGGTGATGTAGTACTTGCCCTTGAAATTGTCGAACAGCTCTTTGTATTTCAGGGCCACCAGGTCGGCTCCGAAGCTCACCTCGTTGACATGGTCGAATCCCAGTTCGCGGATCATCTGCACGAATTTGCGGTAATCTTCGATGTCGTCAAATTCTCCCGAGATGCTGGGGGCCACGATGGCCACCGTAGTCTTCTCCGAATGGAGCATCTTTTTGGTCAGTTCCCTGGAGTCTTCATATACGATGGCATGCTGGGGGCATACGTTGATGCATTTGCCGCAACCGATGCACCTTTCGGGTATGATCCGGGCATAATCCTGGTTAACCTTCACCTCGATGGCATTCACCGGGCATTCCCTGACGCAGGAATAGCTCAGGTCACATTTTTCGGGTATGATCTCTACAAACGACATGATCGGTTAAAAATACTTGTGAAAAATTTCATCCAACACATAGAGCAGACGATCTGAATTAACCTGTGTGTATACCTTGTCCTCGAATTTCAATATGGGGCCGTCCTGGCATTTGTCCATACAATGGCATCCGTGAAAGTATACACGGTCTTCGAGCTGGTGTTCTTTGATGTAGTCTTTGATGATCTGGACCGCATTTTTGTTTCCCCTGGAAAAACAGGCACTGCCCAGACATATGATCAGTTCCTTCTTGTTTTTTCTGGAATCCTGGTTCATGATCCTGTAAAAATAGATATTATATAGTCTGCCAGGCCCGGCTGGTTGTTATTTAAATTCGGTTCAAATTGTATGTAGTTGATCTACTGTGGTCAACAGCTACGACCTCTACCTGCTTTTTACAAAGGTACGAATATTTTAATGAATTGTTAAAAGAATAACAATGTTTATGAAATAACAATTAAATTTATTAATTTTGACCTGAAAGAGCCATCAAGGGAGTTGTGCTCAAAAAACGCAGATAGATGGATTCTATTGCAAAGATACTGGAACGTTACCCTTTTGTGGAGCGTGAAAACCTGATCCCTATTCTACAGGACATACAGCAGGAGCAGGGATATCTCACCGAAGAGGCCATAAGCCAGGTAGGGCGGTACCTCAACCTGCCTGCCAGTAAGATTTACAGCCTGGCTACTTTCTATAACCGGTTTCGTTTTCAGCCCAGGGGCAAGTACCATCTGCAGTTGTGCCGGGGTACCAGCTGCCAGCTTCACCAGGCCGGCAGGATAGAGAAGAAGATATCCCGCAAACTCGATCTGGGCGACGGACAAACCACCAATGACGGACTTTTCAGCCTGGAGGTAGTCTCCTGTATGGGTGCTTGTGGCCTGGGTCCCGTTTTTTCTGTCAATGAGCGTTATTATACAGGAGTGACGGAAGACCGGGCAGAGGAAATTATTGATTACTATTTGGAAATGGAAGGATAGCACATGGCAGAACAATCCAGCCTAAAGAAGCAGCGTGACCTCCTGGTCGATATCCTTTCCGATCATAATGATCAGGGGCCCGACAAGGCCTCGCAGGAGGCATTGGAGCGACTCCGGCTAGACAAAGTGGATGAGCCTGTTATATCTTTGTCGCATACCACAGCCAGCATGATCGCCGGGGCAGAGCAGACACGCCAGGCCATTGATGAATACCTGGAAGAACGCAACATTCAGGCAACCGTTCGTCGCAGCGGTTCGCTGGGACTGGGTGTTGCCGAGCCGGTCATGGATGTCCAGCTGCCGGGAAAAGCCCGTTTGACTTTCAGGGGGGTGGAGCCCGAGGTGGTAAGCGACATCCTGGATGCGGTTTTCAACAATTTTGTGCCTGAGGAGCATGTGCTGGCTCAGCATGGCAACGGGTTGCATGAGCCGTGGGAAAGCGTGCCGGATGTCAGCAACCTCCCTTTCTTTGCCAGCCAGCGCAGGTTGATATTGAAGAACAGCGGCATGATCGATCCCGACTCCATTGCTGAATACATAGCCCACGGGGGGTACCGCAATTTTTTGAAGTCGATACGCAGCTACACGCCCGAGGAGATATGCGACCTGGTTGAGGAGAGCGGATTGCGGGGCCGGGGTGGCGAAGGCTACCCCACGGGAAAGAAGTGGAAGAATACCCTGAGCTCGGCTGCTGAGCAGCGTTACCTGGTGTGCAATGCCGGGGAGAGTGATCCGGGGGCTTTTATGGAGCGGATGATCATGGAGAGCGATCCGCACAGTGTGATAGAGGCGGTGGCCATCTCGGCCTATGCCACGGGAGCCCAGAAAGCTTACATTTTTGTGGAAGGCGAATATGAGCTGGCCTGCAGTCGCCTGCAACGTGCCATAGACCAGGCCAGGGAATATGGTTTGCTGGGCCATGACATCTATGAAAGCGGATTCAACCTGAACCTGCAGCTTCACCAGGGTGCAGGGGCTTATGTTTGCGGCGAGGAGACGGCCCTGATCGCCAGCCTGGAAGGCAAGCGCGGCATGCCCCGTCCCAAGCCACCCTACCCTTCCCGCGCGGGTTTCCAGGGTCAGCCTACGGTGGTCAACAACGTGGAAACACTGCTCAATGTGCCGGTGGTCATTGAACACGGCCCCGGGTGGTACCGGGGGCTGGGTACTGAAAAGAGTTCGGGCACCAAGATATTTTCGCTTTCCGGCAAGATAGAGCGCACCGGACTGGTGGAGGTGCCCATGGGATTGCCGCTTCGGGAAGTGGTCTACAAGATCGGTGGTGGCATACCCGACAACAGGGAGCTGAAAGGTGTATTGGTGGGTGGACCGGCAGGTGGTGTGCTCACTTACGACCACCTCGACACCCTGATCGATTATGAGGAGATCGCCGAGCAGGGCGGTACGCTCGGATCGGGAGGCATGGTGGTGATGGATGAAGACACCTGTGTGCTGGATACCGTAAAATATTACATGCATTTTCTCCAGCAGGAGAGCTGCGGCAAATGTATTCCCTGCCGGGAAGGCATCCGCAGGATGCATGAGATACTTGACAACATCACCCAGCGACCTGACGACAACCAGGGTTCATCAACCCTTCAGCGTTTCAAGGGTGTGATCAACCTGGAAAAACTGGCCCATGTGATCCGCGACACCTCACTTTGCGGCCTGGGTCAAAGGGCCTCCAATCCCATACTCTCCACCATCCGATGGTTCCGGCAGGAATACGAGGAACACATCTTTGAGCGCAAGTGCCGGGCAGGTGTCTGCCAGGAGCTCAGGACCTTTTTTATTGACGTGGATCT
>CAJXLE010000188.1 GCA_913055895.1 uncultured Bacteroidota bacterium
CAAAGATCACCTCCATATCGTTCTTCTGGCTCCACTCAATAAGCTGGCTTTTGTAGTCGAAGGTGGAGCATTCGAACTCCCGGAAGTTGACATAGGGGTTCAGGATATGCTGCCGGATGTACCGCCTGGCTGTTTCGAAACCGGCATCAAGAAAGATGGCTCCAATAACCGCTTCCAGGGCATTGCCCATCACGTTGTTGCCCTGCTGTTCATCAAGGCGTGAAACGATCAGGCGGTCGAGACCCATCTGCCGGGCTATATGGTTGAGGGTGTCGCGGCTGACGACTTTGGCCCGCATCTTGGTCAGGAAACCTTCTCTTTCATCGGGGTAGAGGTGATACAGGTGGTCGGCGACAACCATGTTGAGCACAGCATCACCGAGATATTCGAGTCGCTCGTTGTTAAGGGGTTTTTCTCCGGAATACCAGGCGGCCGACTTGTGGGTGAGGGCAAGTTGAAACAGGCCAAAGTTTTTTGGCCTGTATTTCAACACTTGCCTGAAAGTGGAATTTCGATTGCGTTGTGGGAAAAATCTTTTTAGAAAAGATATCAAACCCAATTTACTCATTGAATTTTTTTACGACGACGGAAGCGTTGTGACCGCCAAAGCCGAAGGTGTTGCTGATGGCAACATTTACCTCTCGCTCCTGTGCCTGGTTGAAGGTATAGTTGATGTTGTTGTCTATGTCGGGGTCATCTTCCTGGTGGTTGATGGTGGGGGGTACCATATCCTTATTGATTGAGCAGATAGCGGCAATCAGCTCCACAGCACCGGCTGCCCCGAGCAGGTGTCCGGTCATGGACTTGGTGGCTGAGATGTTCATCTCATAGGAATGGTCACCAAAGACCTCGCGGATGCCTTTAATTTCTGCTCCATCACCCACCGGGGTGGATGTTCCGTGAACATTGATGTAATCAACTTTCTCGCGGTCGATGTTGGCATCGTTCAATGCATTGATCATCACATGGCGCGCTCCTTTTCCTTCGGGATGGGGAGCTGTCAGGTGATGGGCATCGGCCGACATACCACCACCCAGCACTTCTGCATAGATGGTTGCACCACGCTTCCTGGCATGTTCATATTCCTCGAGAATCAAGGCGCCTCCGCCTTCTCCCATAACAAAACCATCGCGGTTCTTGTCAAAGGGTCGGGAAGCCGTCTTGTATTCGTCGTTGTTGGTTGAAATGGCCTGCATGGCATTGAAGCCGCCCATTCCTGCCTCATTGATGGCTGCTTCCGATCCACCTGTAATAAACATTTCGGCTTTGCCCAGGCGGATGTAGTTCAGGGCATCAATGATGGCGTGTGAGGAAGAGGCACAGGCCGAAACCGTGCTGAAATTGGGCCCAGTCAGACCATACTTCATGGAAATATGGCCTGCTGCAATGTCGGAGATCATCTTGGGAATAAAAAACGGGCTGAATCGGGGCGTTCCATCGCCCTCGACAAAGCCCTTTACCTCGTTCAGGAATGTATTGATCCCTCCAATACCTGATCCCCAGATCACACCGGCCCGGTTCTTGTCAATGGATTCCAGGTCGATGCCTGAGTGTTCCAAAGCTTCCTTAACTGAAACCAGGGCGTACTGTGAATACAGATCCAGCTTGCGGATCTCTTTACGGTCGAAATGATCTTTGGGGTTGAAGTTTTTTACCTCACAGGCAAACCTTGTCTTAAATTTTGATGCATCAAAATGGGTGATCCAATCAGATCCACTGAGCCCGTCAAAAAGATTCCTGCAAAATTCATCCAGGTTATTCCCGATGGGGGTTAATGCTCCGAGGCCTGTTACTACAACACGTCTTAATGCCATATCAATCAAAATTTAAAACAAGTTTATAATTGGTTATTGAGCATTTTCTTCGATGTACTTAACTGCTTCCCCAACTGTACTGATGTTTTCTGCCTGATCATCGGGAATAGAGATGTTGAATTCCTTTTCAAATTCCATGATCAGTTCAACTGTGTCGAGAGAATCAGCACCCAGATCATTAGTGAAGCTGGCGTCATTGGTAACTTCGTTTTCTTCTACGCCCAGCTTATCGACGATGATCGATTTAACTCTTGATGCGGTATCTGCCATAACTTTTAAGTTTTAGTTAATAATTTTAAATTTTAACAGTGCAAAGAAATATAATTCCCTTTCATATAACAAAAAAACGCGCGAATTTTTTCGCCAAAAATAATAATTTTGAGTTTCGGGCTACAAGTTTGCGGGCAAACAAATTGATTTCAATATTTTTGCAAACCGGCTGCCATTCAACCATAGGCTGGAAAACTTCATCCATTTGTGAGGTTTCCCCTGGCGGAATGTATCAAATGGCCCAAAAAAAAGAAAAAACCATCAAATGAAAAAGATCGCCATCTTTGCTTCAGGTTCAGGCACCAATGCCGAAACCATTGCACGTTATTTTGAAAATCACAAATATATAAAAGTTGCGTTGATTCTCTCCAACAAACCGCAGGCCTGTGTACTGAAAAGAGCAGAAAAGCTCGGCGTACCAACCCATGTTTTCAGCAGGGACGACCTTTACCAGCATAACAAAGTCAAAGATACATTGTTAAACCACGGCGTTGATTTCATTGTCCTGGCCGGGTTTCTATGGTTGCTCCCCCCGGAAATCCTCCGCGAATATCCCCGTCGCATTGTCAATGTCCATCCTGCCCTTTTACCCGCTTACGGAGGGAAAGGAATGTATGGCAGGCGCGTGCATGAGAAAGTTTACGAAAACGGGGAAAAAGAGAGCGGCGTCACCATTCACTACGTGAACGAACATTACGATGAGGGGCAGATCATCCACCAGGTTACCTTTCCTGTTGAAGAGGGGGATGGCCCGGCGGAGATAGAACAAAAAGCACACAACCTGGAATACAGGGAATATCCCCGCATGATCGAAAAGCTGATCTCCGAGCTGGATTGAAGGTTTATCCCAAACATGTAGGGAAAGTCTATTTATTTTTCGGCCAACCTGCCAGGATATTGAAAATAAGGCCCATGTTTGATTGAAAACCACGCAGGCCATTAAAATTGGATCAACAAAGGCTGTTTTCAGAAACCATCAGCTACTGGCAGCATTACTGACGGCTGGCGACAACTTTCCTGTTGTTGGTCTCTTTCAGCTGTTCCAGGCAACGGTCTTTGGCCTCGGCAAATTCATCCCTGTTTTCCTGCTTAACAGGTTTCACCGGGGGCGCTTCCACTTTTAATGGGTTGATGGGATGGCCGTTCTTCCAGAAACGAAAATCCAGGTGGGGCCCGGTAGCATAGCCGGTGCTGCCCACATAGCCAATGGTCTGGCCTTGCCTGACGCGCACACCTTCATGCATACCCCCGGCATAACGCGAAAGGTGGTTGTAGCCCGTCACATAAAGGCTGTTGTGGCGTATCTTGATATAGTAACCCGCGCCTTTGGTATAACCCTTGTCGATGACCTGCCCGTCGCCGATGGCATGAATGGGGGTGCCGGTGGGTGCGGCATAGTCGACGCCCCGATGTGGCCGCCTGTAGTTCAATATCGGATGCATACGGCTCAGTGAGTAGCCCGAGCTGATGCGTGAAAAACGCAGGGGCGCCTTCAAAAACTGCCGCCGCAAACTCTCCCCCTGCAGGTTGTAGAAATCGCGACTGCTGTCCTGTACAAAAGGAATGGCATAAAACTTCTCGCCCTTATGTCGAAAATAGGCGGTATGGATCTTTTTAACCCCTATGGAAGTGCTGTCAACGTATTCCTCATCGTAGATCACCTTAAAATAATCGCCCCGGTCCAGTCCGAAAAAGTTGATGGTCCAGGCATACACTTCGGAAAGCTCAAGGGCCAGGCTTGTTGGCACATTCTGCTCCTGCATGGTGGCCCACAGTGAATTGCGGATGGTGTCTTCACATACTTTCCTGACCAAACGCGTTTCCCGCTCCATCAACTGCACATGGATGTCATCCTGCAGGTTCACCCGTAAAAATTCTTTGGGCGTGTTTTCATAGACAAAATAGCATGCCTGCCGGGTGCTGTCATACTTATCATAAAAAAAATGAAAAGGCCTGCCTGCCTTGAAACGTGTTACATCAAAGACTTTGTCGATCTCCCTGGCAACCTCATGGGTCGAAAACCTGCCCAGGTTATGAGGACCCAGTATTTGCGAGAGATTTTGATGCCAACGTATTCTGTCTGATTGCTTCTTAAAGGAATCCACAACGATGCCAAATTCCGATTCCGGGTTGGTGACCAGTATATTTTTGTCGATGTCGGTGGCATAAACCGTCTTTTCATGCTCCTTCGACGAGGTTGACAGGATGAAGATAAAAAGGGGGAGAAAAATTATTCCGGTGCCGATGCTGAAAAGTTTCTTAAAATTCATGTTGGCCAGGTAGTTGAAATTCACCTTACAAAACTAATGTTTTTCAAGATAAATGGCAAGGTGATTCTCCTCATTTCTTAATGGGATCAAAACCATATCCAAAGACTCCCATCACGTTGTTCACGGATATAAAGGCATCGGGGTCTGTCTCTTTGATGATTCGAAGGATGTGGTTTGACTCATACTTCCTCACCAGGATCATCAGGATCTTGGTATCCTGCTGGGTATACCACCCCTTGCCATGGAGGATGGTGATGCCCCGGTTGATCTCGGAGCTGATCCGGTTGGCGATGATCTCATGGCGCCTGGAGAGGATGAACATCTGCACGGTTCGCTTGGCACCGGTCAGCACCATGTCGATGGTATAGGCCACCACGGCCATGCTCACATAACCGTACACCATGATCTCAATCGACTGAAAGACCAGGTAGGAGGATGAAATGATGATGATGTCCAGGTAAAGCAGTATCCTGCCGGGACTGATGTTGCGGTGTTTGTTGATCATCATGGCAATGATATCGGTTCCCCCTGTGCTGCCGCCCTGGCTGATGGCCAGTCCCACACCTGCCCCGGCCAGGATGCCACCCACCACAGCCGACATAAAATCCTCATCAACGATGGGATCCACCACAATTCCCTCCAGGATGGAGAGGAAAAAAGATAGCACCAGTGTGGCATAAACGGTTTTGATGGCAAAGCTGCGGCCCAGCACTTTGATCCCGAGGATGATCAAAAACACATTCATCACCAGGTAAGTGAGTCCCATGGGAAGATCAAAGCCATAATACAAAAGCGACGACACACCGGTCATGCCGCCCGAGGTGATCTCGGCCGGAATCAGAAAGACCGTCCAACCCAGGGCATTGACAAACAAACCGAAAGTGATGATGGCATAGGACCTGAGGGTCGGGTAGATCTGGTTTTTATCTATATGAAAGCCGGGTTTCCTGATCCTAGACCACCACATTGATAATCTTGTTGGGCACAAAAATGACTTTCTTCGGTGTTTTGTCGTTCAGCCACTTTTGAGCTTTTTCATGGTTCAACACAATTTCCTTTGCCTTCTCCTGGTCAATATCCACAGGCAGCTCAAGCTTAAAGCGCATCTTACCGTTAAAGGCCACGGGGTAGGTAAATGTATCTTCCTGCAGGTACTTTTCTTCGTGTTCGGGCACCGGTGCATCCACTATACTGGTGGTATTGCCGTCGCGGTGCCAAAGCTCCTCACCTATATGGGGGGCAAAAGGCGTCAGCAACCTGAGCAGCGGCATCAATATCCCACGGCGGTTGCAACCAGCCGATGAAAGCTCATTGACTGCAATCATCATGGCGCTGATGGCGGTGTTGAAGTTAAACGATTCCACATCTTCACGCACCTTTTTGATGGTCTTGTGAAGGGTTTTCAGCTCATCTTCAGAGGGCTGCTCATCGGAAAGAGTGAAATTGCCCTGGTCGTCGTGGAACAGACGCCAAAATTTCCGCAGGAACTTATAAATGCCGTCGATGCCGTTGGTGTCCCATGGCTTCGACATATCGATGGGACCCAGGAACATCTCGTACATACGAAGGGTGTCGGCCCCGTATTTGCGTATGACGTCGTCGGGATTGATCACGTTGTAAAGCGACTTGGACATTTTCTCAATGCCAAAGCCACATATGTACCGACCCTCTTCGAGGATGAATTCGGCGTCCCTGAAATCGGGGTTCCACTCCCGGAAAGCCTCAATATCGAGCACGTCGTTGTCGACAATGTTCACATCCACATGAAGCGGGGTGACATCATAATCGTCCTTCAGGTTGTAGGAGACAAACTTGTTGGTGCCTTTGATGCGGTAGACGAAGTTGGAACGGCCCTGGATCATGCCCTGGTTGATCAGCTTCTTGAAAGGCTCGTCTTCACATACCCAGCCGATGTCATAAAGAAACTTGTTCCAGAAACGCGAATAGATCAGGTGGCCGGTGGCATGTTCAATGCCCCCCACGTAAAGGTCGACGTTTCTCCAGTATTGATTGGCCTCTTGCGAGACGAGTGCCTGATCGTTGTGTGGGTCCATGAACCGCAGATAATAAGCCGAAGATCCAGCGAATCCCGGCATGGTGCTTTCTT
>CAJXLE010000189.1 GCA_913055895.1 uncultured Bacteroidota bacterium
CGGGAACTTATTGAAGTATATATGGGTGATCTGGTGGGAGAGAAGGTTTTTGACCGCCATGGACTTGAATTCCCACTTCTTTTCAAGTTCATCGATGCGGACGACGTCCTATCCATACAGGTTCATCCGGATGATGAGATGGCCCGAAGAAAACATGGTGGCAAGGGGAAAACAGAGATGTGGTACGTCATCTCGGCAGAAAAGGGAGCAGAGCTTATATCGGGGTTCAACCAGGAGATGGACCAGGATACCTACCTGAAGCATCTAAACAACAATACCCTGCCGGAAATATTGAACCATGAGAAAGTTCAGGCAGGCGATGTCTTTTTTCTTCCTGCCGGCAGGGTCCATGCCATTGGAGCAGGTATTTTGCTTGCCGAGATTCAGCAAACTTCCGACTGGACTTACCGCATATACGACTGGGGCAGGGTAGGGGCCGACGGCAAGCCCAGGGAGTTGCATACCGACCTGGCCCTGGAAGCCATGGACTTTAAATATTATGAGAACTATCGCACCCACTATACCCTGCAACGCAACGAAGCCTCCAGTCTGGTCAAATGCGATTATTTCACCACCAACATCATGGAGCTGGACCAGCCCCGGCAACGCGACCTGATTGAGCTGGACTCTTTCATCGTTTACATGTGCCTGGACGGGAAGGTGGAACTCTTCTACGATGAAGAAGATTCGGTCGGGCTGGAAAAAGGCGAGAGCCTTCTTGTTCCCGCCTCCATCGGTCATCTTGCCTACAAACCCCATCCCACAGCTAAGTTGTTGGAGGTGTATGTGGAAGAGGATAAAGGTTGAATGGGTTGAAAGTTGAATGTTGAAAACAGTTGAAGGGGGATGGAAAGAGAGCCCACAAGTCCTGTTGTATTGTTTGATGGCTACTGCAACCTTTGCAGCGGATCGGTGGTGTTCATCCTGAAGCGGGAGCGGGGAGACATGTTTCGTTTTGCTTCCCTGCAGTCGAAATATGCACAAAAGCTGCTGGGGAGGTTGGGCGTTGGCGATGAGGCACCCGATTCCGTCATCCTGGTCGAGGGCGGCCGGTGGTATGCCCGTTCAACGGCTGCCCTGCGGATAACCAGGAAGCTTCGTCACCTGTGGCCCCTGGTCTATGGCCTTGTCATCATACCCCGTTTCATCCGCGACCCCGTCTACGACTGGATAGCCCGCAACCGTTTCCGCTGGTTCGGCAGGCGTCAGACATGCTTCGTTCCGGAGCGCAGTGTGCAGTATAAGTTCCCGGACCAATAATCTGTACAATACTTATTTTGATGGTTTCATGGATTGGTTCGGTGGCCTTTTGGGGCATAGTCTACATAGATGGTGTAGACATTCTCCAGGACGGGTCAAGGGGGCAAACTTTCAACCTGTAAACCTTCTTCAATTGTCATCCGCCTTCCTCAAGGCTTATCCATATATTTGTCGTTCAACAGGGCAACGAGTTTGCTGATGGCGTTCTGGGCATCCTGTGTGGCGGGGTTGAGCGTCTTTTCTTTGAGTTTGAGCATCAGGATGCCATAGAGCCCCTGCAGGGCTGCTTCGATGTCACCGGTAGCCGTGCCCTGTGATTTGCTCTTCAGGTCGTTGATACTTTCCTTGGCCTGGTTGTATGCCTGTATGTATTCCAGCTCATCGGTGTTGTGTATGAGCTGCTCGTGGAGCTGATCGAGCTCCTGCACGATGTGTTGCAGAAACTGGAGGTGGCCCTTTTCCTTGATCCCCTCTGCCTCCATCCGGCGGATCAGGTCTTTGTACCATTCCCGCATCTCCTCCTTAACTTCCTGGGGCTGATCAAATTCCTGGATGATGTTCTTATCGATCACGTCCAGGTCAAAATTGCTGGCACGTATCAGGTCTTCGATCTGCCACATGTAAAGGATGTATTCGGCAATGTTGTTTTGCTTTTTTTCCTGGGCTATGATCATGGCTTATAGTCCTTTCTTTTTGAATTTGTCCAACTCGCGCCTTTCCTTTTTGGTGGGGCGCCCCCTTCCTTTGGGCCTGTGCTCCTGTATGACCTGCTTCTGGACATCCAGCTTTTTCATCTCCTTCTCAGGTGTGATGTCCTCCAGGTATTCGCGGGCAATGCTGGCCGACTGTCTTTTGCCAAGCAGACCCAACACCCGGTATTTGTAGAAGATTGGCTTTTTCTTTACCGTCACCACCGACCCCACCTTGACCTGGTGGGAGGGTTTGACCTGCTGATCGTCGATCAGCACACGTCCCTTCTTGCAGGCCTGGGCAGCCATGCTGCGTGTCTTGAAAATTCTGACAGCCCAGAGCCATTTGTCTATGCGTAGGTCTCCTTCTTGTTTTTCCATATTGCTTAGACGTTCAGATGCATCTGTTTATTATCTCATATATAATGGTCAGATGGAACTTACCATCCGCAAATCATCATGTTCGTGTGGGAGATTAGGATGAATTGGGGTTGCACGTTTCACTTTTTATTGTACCTGGTCATGGTCAGCTCCAGACCAATGGTGCCGAAAGACTTGATCATCCCGGTGGCGTGATCGATGAGCTCGTCCAGTTGCTCTTCTTCCTCAGGGCTCCATTCACTCAACACATAATCCACCTGGTTGCCTTTGCTATAGCCGTTGCCAATACCAAAACGCAGCCTGGCGTACTGGTTGGTGGCCAGTACCTGGTTGATGTTGGCCAGGCCGTTGTGACCGGCATCGCCGCCTTTGGGACGAAGGCGGATGGATCCAAAGGGGAGGGACACGTCATCGACTACCACCAGGAGCCTTTCCAGCGGTATCTTTTCTTTCTTTAACCAGTAGTTGACAGCTTTGCCGCTGAGGTTGACATAGGTGGAGGGCTTCAGCAAAACGTAGGTTCGGCCTTTGTGTTTGAGGTGGGCCACAAACCCATAACGTTTGTCCTGGAAAGAAATATTGGATGCCTTTGCCAGGGCATCCAATACTTTAAATCCTATATTGTGACGGGTGTTTTCGTATTTATCGCCAATATTTCCCAGACCTGCAATTAGGTATTTCAAGATAAATCGGCTTTAGATACATTCATGCAAAAATTTACTCTTCGCTTCCTTCTTCTCCCCCTTCGCCTTCAGCTGCTTCGGCTGCTTCTTCACCTTCTTCACCTTCTTCGCCTTCAGCCAGCTCATCTTCAGGCAGGGCAAAGGCAGCACCGCCACGTGGCGATTTAACAAGAATCAATACCTGGTTGGGATCGTCCAGGATCTCTAGGTTTTCGTAAGAAAGATCGGCTACGCGAATCGAGTCGCCAATGTTGAGCCCACGTACATCCAGTTTGATCTCATCGGGCATGTCTTTTGGCAGAGCTTTGATTACCAGTTTTCTGGCTTTGACAATTTCTTTTCCGCCTTCGGTCACCCCAGCCGGTACACCCTCATAACGAACAGGTATCCTCATCCAGAAGGGATGCTTTTCAATAACCTGGTAGAAATCGATATGCTGGATGTTGTCTTTTACCGGATGAAACTGGATGTCCTGCATCACGGCTTTGTATTCGGTGCCGTCGAGTGTGAGGCTAACCAGGTAGACATCAGGTGAGTATACCAGCTTGAAAAATTCTTTTTCCGGGGCTTCAAAATGGATGGATTCACCTTCACGGTAAAGAACACAGGGCACATGACCTTTCTTTCTGAGTTGCTGTGTGCTTTTCTTCCCTACCTCTTCGCGTATAGATCCTTGAATCTCAATTGACTTCATCTTACTATCTTTTTATTCCAGTTTCTATATAAATGTTTTGGGAGTGCAAATATAAAATTTAAAAAATAAAATTCGCACTTATTGACTGGTAATTATAAACTTTCTTTATCACATCGGTGAAAACACCTGCAATAGAAAGGACTTTGATCTTGTCTGAGATGGGCTTTATGGGCAGGGAATCGGTGACAACAACCTCGGTGATTTTAGATTCATTGATCCTTTCATAAGCCGGACCCGAAAGAACGGGATGGGTGGCCATGGCCCGCACACTTTTCGCACCCAGTTCAATCATCTTGTCGGCCGCTTTGGTCATGGTGCCTGCCGTATCAATCATATCGTCGAGGATGATCACATTCTTGCCTTCTACTTCCCCGATGATCTTGATTTCATTCACCACATTGGCTTTTTCCCGTGATTTGTGACAAATCACCAGGGGTGTCTGAAGGTGGTTGGCGTAGGCATTGGCCCTCTTGGTGCCGCCCATGTCGGGAGCTGCAATAACCAGGTTGTCGAGGTTCAGTTCCCTGATGTAGGGTACAAAGATGGAGGAGGCATAAAGGTGGTCGACCGGAACATCAAAGAAACCCTGTATCTGGTCGGCATGAAGGTCGAGGGTCATCACCCTGTCCACGTAGGCGGCTGAAAGCAGGTTGGCTACCAGCTTGGCTCCTATGGAAACCCTTGGTTTATCCTTCCTGTCCTGACGGGCAAATCCAAAATAGGGGATCACTGCCACCACCTTGTAGGCGGATGCCCTGCGGGCTGCATCGATCATCTGGAGGAGTTCCATAAGGTTCCTGGTGGGGGCAAAGGTGGATTGAACGATGAAGACATAGGCTCCCCTGACGCTCTCTTCATAGGATGTCTGAAATTCTCCGTCGCTGAATTCAATCAGGCTGGATTTGCCCAGTTCAATGCCAAAATCACCCGCTATCTTTTCGGCAAAGTAGCGGGAGGCTGTGCCCGTAAATATTTTAATGGGTGGTCTGTTCATGTTCTTTTCCATCGGAACAGGGTTTTTTGCGGTTCAAAGTCGCTGCAAAAATAAAAATAAGTTTTATTGATTGTTTCGATGAAGGAAAAAATTAGAGGCTGTTTAACACCTGTTCGATGTATTGTAATATTTCGTCGCGTCCCTGGCCGGACTGGGACGATGTTTGAATCACTTTGGGCAGGTACTCCCATGTCTTCAGCATCTCTTCGCGGTAGCGCATCATGTTCTTTTTCAATGCCGAGCTGGAGAGCTTGTCGATTTTGGTAAAAACCATGGCAAAGGGTATTTCGTTGATACCCAGCCACTCCATAAACTTCAGGTCGGAAGTCTGGGGATTGATCCGGGCATCCAGCAAAACGAACAACAGCATCAGCTGAGGGGCCTGGATCATATAATCCTTCAGGAAACCCATCATCTGTTTGCGCTCGGCTTTTGATGTTTGTGCATAGCCGTAACCGGGCAGGTCGACCATGTACCACTGGTCGTTGATGGTAAAATGATTGATGGTGCGCGTTTTTCCGGGCTTCTGCGATGTGTGGGCCAGGTTTTTCCTTTGCAGCAGCATGTTAATCAGGGATGATTTGCCCACGTTGGAGCGGCCGACAAAAGCAAATTCAGGCATTTGTTTTTTGGGCAGCTGTTCTATTGATGTGGCACTTTGCACAAACTCCGTCCGGGTGATCTCCATGGTCTTGATAAGTTTGGCGCAAAGAAACAAAAAAGCTGTTAGAAACCTGTATTTTTTACCAACAGTTTGGGTTCGGTCATCTCGCGGATGGAATAGCTGATGCCTTCCCGCCCGAAGCCTGAATCTTTCATGCCGCCATAGGGCATCTGGTCGACCCGGAAGGTGGGCACATGGTTGATGATGACACCGCCCACCTCCAGCTTTTCGTAGGCCATGTTCATCTCTTTGATGCTGTTGGTGAAAACGCCTGCCTGCAGTCCGTAGTCGGAGTCGTTGACCTGTTCAACGGCCTCTTCAAAGTCGTCAAAGGGTTCGAGGGTAACCACCGGACCGAATATCTCCTGCGCACATACTTTCATATCGCGACGGGTGTTGGTCAGCACCGTGGGTTCATAGTATCCCCCTGTTTTTTGTCCGCCGGTGAGTATGCGGGCTCCATGCTCGACTGCCTGGTTGACCCACTCTTCCACCCGGTTGGCTTCATGCTGGTCGATCAGCACCGAGATGTCGGTGTCTTCCTTCAGCGGGTCGCCCTTGCGCAGGTTCTCCACCTGTGCAACGAATCGTTGGCTGAACGCCTCGTAGATGTCCTTGTGCACATAGATGCGCTGGGCATGGATGCACACCTGTCCCGAATAGGCAAAACCGCCAAAGACACATTTGTTTACGGCGTCCTCTACCTCGGCCGACTCAGAAACAATGACCCCGGCATTGCCCCCCAGCTCCAGGGCTACCTTTTTTTTGCCCGCCTGATGCTTCATTTTCCATCCCACCTCTGGCGATCCGGTGAAAGAGAGCATCCGGATGCGCTCGTCGGTGACCAGCTGGTTGCCAGCCTGCCTGTCCATCGGCAGTACAGAAAGGGCGCCCCGGGGCAGGTCGGTTTGATCGATGATCTCTGCCAGCTCCAGGACTGAAAGTGGGGTGGAACGGGCCGGTTTGAGGATGATGGGGTTGCCCGCTGCCAGGGCAGGGGCTATTTTGTGAACAGCCAGGTTCATGGGGAAATTGAACGGGGAGATGCCAACTGTCAGTCCCCTGGG
>CAJXLE010000190.1 GCA_913055895.1 uncultured Bacteroidota bacterium
TTAAAGAAGATCCTCTCATTTATAGACAAACACCTGCAACAAGATGAATGGTATCAACTTGGAGGAATAGGACTTGGGTTGCCGGGGGTGTTGGATGAAGGAAAAAATTACATCCGGGAGTCTTCCAACCTGAAAAACTGGGAGCAGTTTCCCCTGAAGGATTTCCTGGAGTCGGAGACCGGAAGACCGGTGATAATGGACAACGATGCCACCATGGCCGCCCTGGGTGAGTTTTGGAGAGGAGCAGGGCGGGAAGCCAATAGCATGCTTATGCTGACACTGGGTTCAGGGGTAGGTAGTGCCTTTGTCAGCCACGGCAAGGTAATGGAGATGAATGGGTTTTCTCCTGAGGTTGGACACATGGTGATTGATCTGGACGGTCCTGTTTGCCATTGCGGCAAACGGGGCTGTCTGGAAACGTATGCCGGACGTTACGGTATTCAAAGGATACTGAAAGAAACATTGAAATCTGCACAGCAGGCAGGTGGACATACCGATGCAGGCGAGCTGCACCCGGCACTTACCCCCCTCGATCTGTCCAGGAAAGCAGGGGAGGGAAACCGCACTGCCCGGGAAGTACTGCTTCAGGCAGGACATGCACTGGGTGTTGGCATTTCCAATGTGCTCAACGTCTTTCGTGTGGACCAGGTTGTAGTGGGAGGGGGCATAGCCAATGCCTGGGATGGGCTGTTTCAGCATGCTGAAGAGACGATCCGCCAGCAGGCCTTTCGTTGCAAGCTCGATGGTTCCCTCATCCATAAAGCCGCACTGGGAGAACACGCCGGCATCACGGGAGCGGGCTTGAGCGCGGTCCATCATGCCACCACAAAGAAAATCCCATCCAAATAACCTGTAAACTTTCGGGCGAAGTTATACCAGGTTTTCTATCAGCCGGGCCCACAGCTTATATCCTTCACGGTTTAAATGCAGGCCGTCATCAGTGAAACCCGACAGCAGACGGTTCTTATCATCCTTAAAAAACACATTTAAATGCAAATAAGCCTCTCCGTGAGACAGGGCCAGCTGGTGAATGCGGTTGTTCAACCGGTCGATGCGGTCATTGGGCCTGGAGGGATTCGACAGGGTAGGGAAAAGTGAAATCAGGTAAATGCTGGGAACCAAAGGCTGCAAATATTCCCTTGTGTGGGAAACCAGCGACGACAGGTTGCCTGTTATGGAATCATCGTCGACACCCCTTGCCAGGTCGTTTGTGCCCAGACAAATAAAAACCTGTGACGGGTTGTCCTGAACCCACCCGGCATCGAACCGGTCCAGGATATCCCGGCTGCTGGCTCCCGATATGCCTTTGTTCACGATGTCTTTTCCCGGGAGCAGCTCACTGAAAGGGAAGCCATCGGTAATGGAATCGCCTATAAATAAGGAGGTCATAACTTGATCCATTTTAATTTATCATGCACGAAACGTTCACGTCTTGCCAAAGGAGTTACACAAGGCGAAAATATCAAAGAAAAATTTCAATATTCACAAAACGATGAAGGAATGCTGCAGGAAACAGAAAACGCCGCAGGATGCAGGATTTAAACATAAACCCCGCATGCACTGCGACGTCTTACTGACCCTAAAACAGTCTACCTACCCATAATGACTTCTATATCAATTGACTGACCTTCAAATTCAGCAGGATTGATCCATGCACTTTTGTATTTCTGGCCGTTGATGCGCCATTCCCTAACGCCCTGGTTCACCTGTTCCGGGTTGGAAATTTTTATGTTTAAAGTTTTCCCCCGGAATTTGCGTGTAATGGATATGTCATCCCATTGAGCAGGTATATGGGGATCTACCGTAATGCCCTTCAGGGATGTCCTCAGGCCCAGTATCCAGTCAAGGCCGATGCGGTACATCCAGACGCTCGATCCCGTAAGCCAGGAGTGAGAAGCCTGCCCCTCCGTTTCATGTTCCCGGCTGGTGACGTATTCGGAATACACATAAGGCTCGGTGTCATAGCGGTCGAGACCTACGGCAAGGGATGAATTGAAAGGCATCATCTTGCTGTATATGCGCCAGGCATCTTCTGTCCGGCCATTCATGATAGATGCCAGAACAAACCAGGCAGAAGCATGGTTGAAGACAGCCCCGTTCTCTTTCTTACCGGGTACACACCTCGATATCAGCCCGATATCGTCCTCCACCTCACGGTAGGCCGGCCAGCAAATCTGCATGCCGGTGGCATTTTCCAGGGTGCCGTAGCAATGGTCGATGGCCGATTCAGCGCGCTTTTCGGGAGCTACTCCCGAGATGACAGCCCATGACTGGGTGTTGAGGAAAAGCCTGCCCTGCTTCTTGGCTTCAGAGCCCACCACATCACCGTTGTCGCGAAAAGCCCGAACGTACCATTTCCCGTCCCAGGCAATATCGTTGATGGTTCGTGAGATCTCACGGTAGGCCGACGACCAGCGCTCCTCGACATCCGTGTCGTTGAGGTGGTTGAGCAACTCGAAGGTCTTATCCAGGACGTAACACAAAAACATGGCGCCCCAGATGGTCTCTCCCCGACCCTGCGGACCGATATGGTCGAGGGTGTCGTTCCAGTCGCCCTTCCTGATCTTGGGCAGCTTACGCCCGGTGGTATCGCTGATGGCGAAATCCAGGGCCCTGACCATATGGTCGTAGGCCGTGGCCTCGCCTCCGTCGTAGAAGGGCACCACTTCATCCAGGATGCCCAGATCACCTGTCTCATTCAGGTATTCGATCAGTCCGAAAGGTATCCACAACGGGGTGTCGGAATGGTGGGTGCGTTCACCCTGACCGGTGAGCTTGAAGAAATTGTGCAGGGTGGAACCATCCTGAAACTGGTAACGCAGGGCGTTGAGTATGCGTTGGCGGACCCTCTCGGAGCGGGGTATGACCATGCCCAGGATGTCCTGGAACTGATCGCGCAAACCGGTTCCAAAGAGCAGGCCTCCATGATAGTAACCTGCATTTCTGGCCATGTCAAAGGTGACAGCTGTCTGGTACTGATTCCAGACATTCATCATCGCATTAAAGGCTTCATCGGGTGTCCGGGCCTGTACATAAGACAGGTGGTCGTCCCAGTATTCGCGGACTTCCTGAAGCTTATGACCAACGAAAGCGTTGTCTTTATAGCTTTCGATCTGAAGCCTGCTATAGGGGTCCTCCTCTTCCTTGCGGGTGACCCCCATGAAGACGCTGAAATCCTTCTCTTCGCCATCTGCCAGGGATATTTCGCTTTGCAGGGCCACCACGGGGTCGCCGGCCGTGATCTCCGTTTGGTTCATCACGCCCTTCTCTATGGCTTGTGGGTTGGCCTCCGAACGCCATTTGCCGATAAACCGGTCCAGGCTGCTGTCAAAACCTTTCACCGGCAGGTTCATGGTAAAATACACACAATAGTTCCAGGAAAAATTGGGCTGTTCCACACTGGCCGATTTGGTGTTGAGCACCCAATAGCGGCGTGTGGCTTCAAGGGTTTCCTTCTCCCGGTTATAATGCACTTCTGTGAAGTGTTTGTCGTTGGGCTGGTTGATCAGGTCGTTCATGGCATTGCCCATCATCAGTTCCTGGAAGGCATACACTTCCAGGCTGCGGGGGCGTCCGCTCTCATTGACCAGCTTCACTTTCCATATTTCACTGTCGTTGTCGCGCGGCACGAAATAGGTGATCTCTGCCCTTATCCCCTGGTAACGGGTCACAATGGTGGTATACCCCTGTCCCACATGGCCCTCATAGACCTCATAGTGCCTGTCGATGGTGGGGGCCCAGCTAAGCGACCAGTACTCGCCATTCTCGGTGTCCTTCAGGAAAACATACCTGCCGGGCCGGTCCCAGGGCAGGCAGTTGTACCGCATCCTGGAGATGCGGTTGTCGCGCGGGCTCTCCAGGTAGGAGAACCCCCCTCCACCATGGGAGACCATCCCGTGGTATTTCTCATTCCACATGTAATTGAACCAGGGTCGCGGTGTGCGTGGTTCAGTAATCACAAACTCTCTCTTATCCTCCGTTAGGTAGCCATATTCATTTTGAAGCATATCGGCTTATTTTTTCGATTCAGTATTTGATTTTAAAAGTCAGGATCTGTTTGGGACCGGCATGAAACTTAAAGGATCCTTCCGGCTGCATCTCAGGCCGCCTGAGGAATTTCTCCTCCATCGTCACCTGCCATACATCTTCGGGAGTTTCCATCAGCCGTACATGGCCATCTATCTCCTGATCCGTCGGGTTGTAAAGGCGCAGCACAAAACCCTGGAAGTTGGGATCCTCTGCTTTCTTCACCGAGCTTACCACCAGGTCCTCGGGGAGTACCTCCAGGAAGGACATTTCAGCTCCCTGTTCACCGTGGAGGGGACCGCTTTGCACCACCCGCAGGGGATAGTTAAACAAGAACGACTCTTTGTAGACTTCTCCCTGCTGCCAGTCGCCCTTGTGCGGATACAATGCCAGCCGGTAGGAATTTTTCCCCAGCATCTGCGAACCTTTCTCATGGGAATAGTCCTGTGGGGCGGCCGGGTTGATCTTGTACTCAAAACCCCTGGAAAGGGTAATGGCCAGGGTGTTCTGGTCATCAGGCAGCACTTCATACTCTTTGAGCCCGTCGACCAGAACGGCCATACCCTTGTCCCCGTCGGTCAGGTCGACAAAATGGTGCATGGGAAAATCATACATGGGCTGCTCCACCCAATCGGAGGTATCGGGACGTTCCAGACTGCGTTTAACCACATCGAACTGGCCTTCTCCATAGGAATGGGAAGCTTTAAGTCCGGAAAGGAACATCATGCGCAGTCGGTGACTTTCCGACTGGTTGTCCACATCCACCTCCATTTCCAGGAACCTGGCCGCCTCCTGGAGGCTGATGCGCAGCTGTATTTGCATTTTATTGGTACGGGGATTATCCTTTCCTCTCTCTCGGATATCGACGGGCAAATCCATTTCATGCTCGATGCAAATCTCATTGCTCATGGAAGCGGTATGCGATTTTGTGATCCGGGGATGACTCTCCAGGGTATTGGCCTCCATTCCGTACTTCTTGTGAATCCATGCCTGGCCGGCTTCTCCCTCATCATAGAACCAGGCGGTACGCCTATAAACCATATCCTGCAGCTTATCGGAGATATCCAGGGTTCCATTCTCGTTGACATCCACTCGAAGGTATTCATTTTCCAGGTACAGGGATGTATCGTCCTCTTTATGCGAGAGGGAAGAGGACACAGGACGTATGTGATAGGTTTTCAGTGCGAAGGAGGGAAGATCCTCGAACCGGATCAGGGTGCGATAACGGGTCGCTTCCAGAGCCTTGGGGCGGTTGATCATTTGTTCCACCACGGATGCACTTTCGTATTTTTCAAGAACCTCTTTTTGAAGCGATTGGCCATCGGCATCAAGGATTTCAAAATCACCCTGGTCCATTTCAGTAGGGATATCGATGTAAGCCTCCGCCACTTCCGTGCGCATATAATTCAACGGGTTGATCACGGTCAGGAAAACACCATTATCTTTGTCGTCCTTGTCGAGGGTAGGGAAACCAGCGGTATTCATCTGTCCTACCAGGTAAGATGTGGCACGGTTAAACAGGCCGGTGGAGATTTCTTTGGACTGATTATAGCGGTTGACCATATCCTCGTGGATACGTTCCAGAGAACAGCCGCCAATGGAGTCGTGGGCCGAATTTTCCACGATCAGCTCCCAGGCTTTTTCGGGATAGCGGTCTTTAATATCGCGCCCCATCAGCATCGAGAAGATGTTAAAAGGCTCGGCATAATACTGGATCCATCGTTCGGCATCGAAATTCATCTGTTTGAGGTACATTCTTGCCGAGGTGGTGTAGCCATAGAGGTTCCAGCACTTATAGTCATTCTGGGCGCTGCGCCGCTCTCCTTCCACAACGCTCAACTCACCGGGGTCGACCGACTGGTAAAGGGCCTCAGCATATTCCTCCAGGGTAGAATGCCGTACATCCAGGTGGGGCATTTTCTTTTTGATGTCCTGGATGATGCGGGCCGTCTGCACATTAGGCCCCGACGAGTCATGGCCTTCCATCCATATCTTATGGGGTGTGGTAAAATCTTCGTACTGGTCTTCAATGAGCTTATTGACCTGTTGTTCGATGTTTTCGGGATGGTATTGGGTATGGGGTGAAATGATCGTGTAATCCTCATCCACCATTTCCGGGTCGGCAGGATGAAACAGGAGATCTTCATCCCATGGCTGTGTGGTATCGGAGAACTGTTCATTATGGGCTACCGGCCGATACACGTAAAAGAAAAAATTATACCGCGGCAGGGTGGAAAAGCGGGAAGAGATCATCTCGGTGTTATCGGCGCCCCGCCATATGAATTCCGCTTTAGGACTATCGATGGAGTTGATGCCCCGGTAAAACATGATCAGGTTAATATCAAAATCGTTATAAATCTGAGGGAGTTGGGATATCTGGCCCCA
>CAJXLE010000191.1 GCA_913055895.1 uncultured Bacteroidota bacterium
AGTAGAGCACCGCCAGGGTGGAGAATTTCTCTCCCTCCATGATGCGTTCCCGCAAGTCAAGAAGGCGCTGTCGGGCAGCCCGCTCTGCCTGGATGCTTTGAGGCGGATACTTGACGATCTGGGCTATCTGGACTTTCTTGTTGATCACCGGTATGCTGTCTTCCGGCATGTTGCGGTAGAAGTCCCTGACCTCAGCCGGGGTGATCTTGACATCCTGGATCAGTTGCTGTCTCATCTTTTGGGTGCGAAGTTGTTCGCGCAACAGTTCCCTGAAATCCTGGCGGATCTCGGGGATGCTCTTGTTGTAGTATTGTTCCAGTTTTTCCCGCGAACCTATTTGTCTGATAAAATAGCGCAGGCGCATGTCCAGCTGCGATTCCACCTGGTTTTCACTCACTGTCAGGCTGTCGATTTCGGCCTGATTCAGCAGGAGTTTCTGTGAAATCAGTTCCTTAAGGAGATCGCACCGCATATTCTCTGAGTTCATGCCCTGTGCCATGAACTGCATCCTCTGGCTCTCTATATCGCTTTGCAGAATCTTTTTATCGCCCACCACAGCTACTACCTGGTCGATGAGCTTGCCGTTTTGCGCGTATGAAGCAGGAATGGTGGTAAAAATTAAAAGCGCGGCGATGATTATCTTCTTTAACTGCATAAAATGATTTCCTTTTTTTGTTCTTTGGTTTGGTTGCTTTCGTGAATGTAATCAATAGATTACAAATTCATTGTGGTTCAATGCTTCGTTGTATATGTCGTTTTCCAGTTTTTCCAGCAACTGGTGTTTTCGTTTGTTGATGATGATGCTTTTGATCCGGTCTTCCACATAATCCAGGGGTGCCGTGGAGCCTTTCAGCTTATAGTCGTTGATGCGGATGAAATGGTAGACGGAATTTTCATTGTCTTTTACCCGAAGGAATTTCCTGTTCCGGAAAAAACGCTTGGGTTGTTTGTCCTCGTAAGGATAAGGGATGTTTTTTATCAAGCCCCTGAATTCGATCCATTTGTTGTTAAAGTCATCAAATTTCTCGGCATACTGGTAGCAATAATCTTTTAGTTTGGCCATGTCCTCTTGATCGTTTGAAGTATACCACTGCCGGACTTTTTCCATATTGGGGGAATTTTCAGCCAGCTTGATGTAGAGCACTTTGGCCAGGTTTTTATCGAGCACAAAGTTGGATGTGTTTTGCTCATAGTAGGATTGGATCTCCTGGTGGCTGACCATGGTATCGAGTTTTTGATCGATAAGCTGTTGTTGGTACTTATATATGAGAAGCGATGCGCGGTAGTTTTCGATCTGCTCCTGTATGTCCTTGCTTTTGGGATCCAGGTTCTCTTCGGCCTTATCGAGCAGGAGCTGTTTTTTGATCCAGTCCTGGATATAATTTTTGGCAATGATGGTGCTGTCCTGCTTGGATTTGTTGTCGGGCACCACCCTTTGCAGATCGGAAAGGTACAGGTATTGATCGTGGATCTTGGCAATGGCCTTTTTTTCTGTCTTTTCTTTTTCCCGGCATCCTGCAGAAAAGAGCAGGGCCAGGCTCAGTGCCATGAGTAGATATTTCATTTCGAAGCTTGATTTTGTTTGATCTCGCGGAATACGTCCTGGTTGACCTGAACCTTGTATTTATCTTTTAGTTGCTGCAACCATTGATTTTCCAGGTAATTCTGGTAATCGGCAAGAACCGATCCCCTTGCTTCCTGGAACGATTTGGGTTGGGGCGGAATTTTTTTGCCTTTAACCATATATGGCTCCTTGTCCTTTACCTGGCTCTTTTCGCCGATTTTCCAGGCATAATGGTCGATGATTTGGTTTTCACCCTGCTGAAAGATGCCTTTTTTGATCTCCACCTGCTTTTTGTCGCTGGTGTTGAGCTGGTTTTTTATTTCCCGGTCGCTGTATCTTTTTCTGAAGAGTCCGCCTTTCTTCATTTTCCGCACTTTTTCCAGGGTGCTTTGATCGTCGCACAGGTAGATTGTTCCCCTGAAACGTTCTCCCCACATATAGCGGTCCTTGTGGTTGGAATAGTATTCCTTCAGGCCCATGGTGTCCCGTGAAGCTTTCGACCACACCTGGCGGTCCATGATCTCAAACAACAGGATGCCGTCCTGGTATTCCTTTAAAACATATTTGTATTCGGTATATTTTTCGGGGAGTTGTTCTTTTTCATATTCGATGACCTGGTTGTGTCTGAACCTGGCGTATGCGGTATCCAGCAGGTACTGTCCGCGGTATTTTCCCTGCAGGTCGTCGGGCAGGTTCTGGAGGAAATCAGCGAAGTCGGTGGTAGTGGAAAGTTGATCTTCGATGGCAAAAAGGGTGTCACCTGTGACACCGGCCCTGAGCCTGTCAAGGTTGACCTCATGGGCTTCCCTGTCGATGTATTGGTATAGGTTGAGGAAATTTCCCTTTTTTTCGGTGAAGGCATAGTCCTTTTTCAGCTGACGCACCAGCGAGTCCTGGGTTATTTGATAGCGGGGGTTTTGGGTGATTTTCCTTTTGAGTTCCGGTCTTTCTTCCTGGAAGGGGCCCAGCTTTTCCCTGTCGAGCAGTTTGATGATGTGCCAGCCGATGGGTGTTTTGACCGGTCGGGTGTAGTTGCCTTTTTCCTCAAGTGAGAAGGCGGCTTTTTCGAAGGATGGCACCATCCGGCCAATACCGAACCACGGCAGCTCGCCCCCGTTTTGGGCCGAGCTTTGGTCGTCTGAATATTTTTTTGCCAGTTTCTCAAAAGGTGCTCCACCTTTGAGCTCATGATAGATCTCGTTGATCTTTTCCTTTTTTTGCTTTCTTTTCCCGTCGGGCATGGATTCTGGTGCCACCAGCATGATATGGGCCACCTTCACCCGGCCGCGTGCTTCCCTTTCACCTGTCTTTTTGAGCAGGTGGTAACCGTGACGTGTACGGAAGGGCCCGGATATTTCACCCTGCTTCATGGAATAGGCTTTGTCTTCGATGGGATAAACCATTTGCAGGGCAGTAAAATAGCCCAGGTTGCCTCCGTTGCTCTTGACCGACGGATCGTCTGATGTGGCACGCGCCACCTCACGGAAGGGTTCCTTCTTTTGAAGGATCCTTTTGCGTATGGATTGTATTTTCTTGTAGGCCCTTAGGGTATCCTTATAGTCGGCCGGACGTGAAGGGGTGATGAGAATGTGGCTGGCCTGCACCTCCTTTTTGCTGCGCTCGTAGGCTTCCTGAAGCAGCCGGTCGAACACCTGCTGGTCGATCAGGTAGGGCCGGGCCAGCTCATCTTTGTATTTTTCCAGTTCCTTTTCGACAGATGGTATGGTGTCCAGCTGCCTCTCGCGGGCTTCGATCACTTTTAATTTGAAGTTGATGAAAAGATCGAGGTACTCCTCCACATCGGTCTGATGCCCCGACATGATGTTTTGCTGGTTTTTGTTGTAGATGTGCAGAAATTCCTTTTTCGATACCTCGTGATCGCCGATGGTCAGGAGCACGTCGGACGATTGTCCCAGGGCGGGACTCTGAAAGGAAAAGAGGAACAGAACTAGAAGCCATTTGAATGTGTTCATGACTGGATCGTTTTTGCCTTGGGAAACCATTATCTGCTGTAGTTGGGTGCTTCACGGGTTATGGATACATCGTGTGGATGGCTTTCTGTCACACCAGAGCTGGTGATCTTAATAAACCGTGCTTCTTTGAGCCGGGCAATGTTTTGTGAACCGCAGTAGCCCATACCCGCTTTCAGTCCTCCGATAAGCTGGTAGATCACCTCCTCCAGGTTGCCTTTGAAGGGTACCCTGCCGGTGATGCCTTCGGGGACCAGTTTGCGAACATCCTCCTCGAGGTCCTGGAAGTACCGGTCCTTCGAGCCTTCCTGCATAGCTTCGACGGATCCCATCCCGCGGTAGGTCTTGAACTTACGTCCCTGATAAATGATGGTCTCGCCCGGCGATTCCTCTACACCGGCAAAGAGTGATCCGGCCATGATGGTGTCGGCACCGGCGGCAATGGCTTTTACCAGGTCGCCCGAATAGCGCAACCCACCGTCGGCTATCAGGGGGATGCCGGTATTGGCACATTCCTTGGCCACATCGTAGATGGCCGAGAGCTGGGGCAGGCCCACGCCTGCCACCACGCGGGTGGTGCATATAGACCCCGGTCCGATGCCCACCTTCAGTGCGTCCACACCCGCCTTGATCAGGTCGCGTGCGGCTTCTGCAGTACCGATGTTGCCAACCACCACCTCCAGGTCGGGAAACTGTTGCTTGATCTTTTTCAGGGTGACAAAGACGCCCCTGGAATGGGCATGTGCGGTATCTATGACAATGGCGTCGACATTTTCCTTTACCAGGGCCTGCACCCGTTCCATCACGTCCTGTGTGGTACCCACTGCCGCTGCTGTCCGCAGCCTGCCTTTCTGATCCTTACAGGCATTGGGGTTGTCCTTGACCTTGGTGATGTCTTTATAGGTCAGCAGCCCGATCAGTTTGTTGCCGTTGTCGATCACCGGAAGCTTTTCGATCTTGTGTTTCTTCAGGATGTCGGTGGCCTCCTCCAGGTCGATCGACTGGGAGGTGGTGATGATGTTGTCACTGGTCATCACATCCTCGACCGGCCGGTTGAAATTTTTCTCAAAGCGCAGGTCACGGTTGGTGACAATACCGATCAGGATGTTCTGGTTGTCCACCACAGGTATGCCACCAATCTTGTAATCCCTCATGATGTTCATCGCATCTCCGATGGTGCTTTCCCTTTTGATGGTGATCGGGTCATAGATCATGCCGTTCTCGGCCCGCTTAACCGCTTTCACCTGCCTGGCCTGCTCTTCGATGGTCATGTTTTTGTGTATCACACCAATACCGCCCTGACGGGCAATGGCAATGGCGAGCCTGGCTTCGGTCACCGTATCCATTGCAGCAGAAACAATGGGTATATTGAGTTTGATGTTTCTCGAGAACCGCGTCGATAAATCGACTTCATGGGGCAATACTTCTGCGTATTGGGGAATCAGCAATACATCATCAAAAGTGTAGCCGTCAGCCTGTATTTTATCCTTATCGAAAGACATGTGATTGATGATTTTTGGTTAATTTTAAATCGCGCCAAATTACAAAAAAATAAGTAAATAAACGGGATCGGTGTCTGAAAAATCTTACGCTCCGTGATCCCACGAAACAACAGTCATTTGAACCCTTCCGGGTTAAACCTGTTGAACCTTGGCAATGCATAAAGGACTAAAGCCTGATAAGGCCAGGCATTAGTCCGGACAGGTTTCAAATGTTGTTATTTATAACGTTATTTTTGCAGGAATGATATTTACAGGGAGTTAAAATTGATGACCAGCCAGAACAACAATCAGTCGCAACTGTACAGGGAACTGCTTGAGAGATACTGGGGTTTTAGTACCTTCAGACCCCTGCAGGAGGAGATCATCCAATCGGTAATGGAAGAGCGCGATACCCTGGCTCTTTTACCCACTGGTGGGGGCAAATCCATTACCTTCCAGATTCCTGCCATGGCCCGTGAAGGTATTTGCCTGGTTATCACTCCCTTGATTGCGCTAATGCGCGACCAGGTTGATAAACTCACACGTGCCGGGATCAAGGCCATGGCCATTCATTCGGGTATGAGGCGCCAGGAGATCGATGTGGCACTGGACAATTGCATTTTCGGCGGCTATAAGTTTTTGTATATCTCTCCCGAACGTATAGAAACCGAGTTGTTTAAGGCACGGGTTCAGAAGATGAAGGTGAACCTGGTCACGGTGGATGAGGCCCACTGCATCTCGCAATGGGGATACGATTTTCGTCCTTCCTATCTGAAGATTGTCCGGTTGCGTGAATACCTGCCACGGCCGGCTCCCTTTCTTGCCCTGACAGCCACGGCCACGCCCGATGTGGTGGAAGATATACAGGAGCAGCTGGCCTTCAGGAAACACCACGTTCTGAAGGCTGGTTTTGAACGGGAAAACCTGGTCTACCTGGTGCGCGAGGTGGAAGACAAACAGAAATACCTGCTGAAGAGCCTGTCGAAGAACAAGGGATATGGCATCATCTATACCCGCAGCCGCAAGAAAACACGGGAGATTGCCGATATGCTGGTAAAGAACCATGTATCAGCCGACTACTATCATGCCGGTCTCGACTATGATACGCGTGAGATGAAACAGGATCGCTGGCAGCAAGGGGACAAGCGGGTGATGGTCTCCACCAATGCCTTTGGTATGGGCATCGACAAAGCCGATGTACGGTTTGTCATCCATTACGACCTGCCCGACACCATCGAGGCATACTACCAGGAAGCC
>CAJXLE010000192.1 GCA_913055895.1 uncultured Bacteroidota bacterium
GTGATCATCGGCGGACTGTCGGACCGGGGGGTGGTGGCCAGTTGCAGTTATGAGGCCCGGCGTTTTGGGGTTCACTCGGCCATGCCCATGCGTATGGCGCGGCAGTTGTGCGGTGATGCGGTGGTCATACGCGGCGACATGGATTTGTACAGCCGCCATTCGCAGATGGTCTCCGAGATCATCTCCGAGTGGGCCCCGGTATATGAGAAGGCGTCTATCGACGAGCATTACCTCGACCTGACAGGCCTGGAGCGTTTTTTTGGTACCCTGAAGTGGTCGCAGGACCTGAAGAAACATATCGTCCGCCATACGGGGTTGCCGGTGACTTTTGGCTTGTCGCTGAACAAGACCGTCTCGAAGATCGCCACCGGCGAAGCCAAGCCAGACGGGTCCCTGTATGTGCCTTCCAGCCGGGTCAGACCCTTTCTGTACCCTTTGTCCATCCGTAAAATACCGATGGTGGGGGATAAGACCTATCACCTGCTTCGTTCAATGGGCATCAGCCGCATAAAAACCCTGAGCCAGGTGCCTGTAGAGATGCTGGAGCATGTGCTGGGCAAGAACGGCATCTCACTCTGGAAAAAAGCCAACGGCATCGACAACACCCCGGTGGAGCCTTACTCGGAACGCAAATCGATCGGCAGCGAGCGGACTTTCGAACGCGACACCACCGATGTGCACAGCATGAATGCCTTGCTGGTGTCCATGGTCGAGAAGCTGGCTTTTCAACTGCGCCGGGAAAAGAAGCTTACTGCCTGTGTCACGGTAAAGATAAGGTATTCCAATTACGACACCCACACCCTGCAGCAGCGTATTGCCTATACAGCTTTCGACCATCATTTGATCGCCACAGCGCGCGAGCTTTTCCGTAAGCTTTACACCCGCCGCATGCTCATCCGTTTGCTCGGGGTGCGTTTCAGTCACCTGGTCCACGGCACCCAGCAGCTCAACATGTTTGAGGACACCCGAGAACAGGTGAGCCTTTATCAGCAGATGGACGCCATTCGCAAGCGTTACGGTTCGCAGGCCATTGGCAGGGCTGCCGGATACAGAAGACCGGGTTACTGAAAATTTTTTATCTTTACGGGCCAGAGATAGCTCAAGGGTGGCATACGGCCGGGAAACCACAGTGTTTATGCAGTAAAGGCAGCCAATAACGGTGTTTTTCCCGGATTACAAATCTTAATTGTTTCAGGCCTCCTGCCACAGGCATTGTGGATATCACGAGCGGACCCAAGGGGGTTGTTTTACGAAGCAAATTTTATTAAATTGTCGGGATAGAGCGATGAAAAAACTTATACACCATGAATATATTGCAAAAATACCTTGAAGAGCGTCACCGCGACCAGAAGCAGGACAAAGATTTTGGTCAGCCCGGCCCGGTCATCACCATCAGCCGCGAATTTGGTTGTTCCGGTAAGTTTTTGGCCGACAAGCTGGTAGAGCGACTCAGCGAGGAGGGGTTTGTGCCCGATAAGGGCAATAGCTGGAAAGTGATCAGCAAGGAGATACTCGAACATTCGGCCCGCGAACTGGAGTTGCATCCCTCCCAGATTGAATATGTCTTCAAATATGAGAAAAAAAGCGCCATCGACGAGATACTGGGTGCCCTCTCCAGTAAGTATTACAAAAGCGACCGAAAGATTAAGAATACCATTAAAAAGGTGATCCACAACATCGGGGTGGAGGGAAACTCTGTTATACTGGGTCGCTGCGGTTCGATCATTACCAGGGACATTCCCCGCTCACTCCATATCCGGCTGGTCGCCCCGCTGGAATGGAGAACCGAAATCATTGCCAAACGTTTCAATCTCGATCCCAAGAAAGCACGTGAATACATCCTCGACATCGACAAGAAGCGGGCACAGCTAAGAAATGAGATTGCCGGTGAGACGGTTGATGAAACCCATTACAACATGATTTTGAATGCCAGGGATTTTACTTTCGATGAGATGGTGCAGGTAATCATTCATGCCCTGCAGGTCAAAAAAGTCATTTAACAAGCTTAGATTGGACCGCTCTTAAGACTGGTTTTTGCGGGTCAGGGCCCTCAAAAATTCATCATTGCGCCTGGTAGCCACATCCAGCTTCACTCCGTTTTCCAGGGTGATCTTGTATCCCTGCACTTTGCTGTAGGATTTGATGTAGTTCAGGTTCACGAGGTAGGATTTGTGTATGCGGAAGAACATCTTTTCGGGAAGCAGGTTTTCAATGTTCTTAAGGGTCTTGGCCACCAGTATGGCTTCATTACGGTTGGTGACGATCTTGGTGTAGTTCTCCTCGGCCTGGCAATATACAATGTTGTTAACCCGCTCCAGTTCGTAGCCTTCCATAGTGGGAAGCGCTATTTTGTTGAATTCCGCTGAATTGGCATTCATGTTGGAAAGGAAGGTTTCAATCTGGGCATTGGGCGTCAGTTTGTCCTTCTTCTCATCCAGGCGTTTGAGGACATCTTTCAGATCAATATAGTTGATGGGCTTGAGCAGATAGTCCAGCGCGGAGTATTTAATGGCGTCTATGGCGTATTGCTTGTAGGCTGTTGTAAAGATCACCTCAAAATTGTAAGAGGTGAAATGATCAAAGAGTTTGAAGCCATTTTCTCCCGGCATCTCAATATCAAGAAAAACCAGGCGCGGATTGTATTTGTTGATGGCCGTCACACCTTCCTGCACGTTGGAGGCCATATACACGATGCTGATCTGGTTGGGGAAGTACCTCTCAATGATCTTTTGCAAGGTTTCTCGTGATTTACGCTCATCGTCTATGATAACACTTGTCCAGATCATTGGCTTAAAGATGATTGATGAAAAAGGGACGCAAATATAATGATTTTCGGTCAATTGTAAAAATTGTGGAAATGCCCTGTTTTCTTGCCTTTAGTGTATGTTTTTGTGATACTCAATCAGGCCTTTCATGGGGGAAGATTCTATCTTGGTAATTTTTATTCCCCTTTTGTGTGAGCCCCCCTTTAGCAAGTCCCTGAAGGCCCATCCCACACTTCCGGTTATTCTAATCTCCTGCAACATATCGGCCGGATAATGCTTTTCCAGTAGTTGAAAAAACTGGTCAAAGGAGTGGTGTAAGAGTTTTTCAATGTAAGGATCGTTTATGTTTTGGCGGAGAAAAGGGGTGAACCCGGCCAGGAACCTGTTGGGGTAGGGATGGTTGTATAGTTCGTCCAGTAGGGCCATGGGAGCCTGGGGATGTTGGGTGCGAAACTTTTTACGCAGTGACTCTGGCATCTCCTGGTGTATATAAGTTTTCAGCAGTTCCTTGCCCAGGTGGTTGCCGCTTCCCTCATCCCCCAGTATGTAGCCCAGGGCCGGGGTGGTGCGTACGATGAATCTGCCATTGTACAATCCGGAGTTGGAACCTGTTCCAAGTATGCATGCCACGCCCTTTTCCTGGTGGAACAGCCCCCGGGCCGCCCCCAGCAGGTCGGAGTCAACCGTCACGGATGCCTGTGGAAAGGTGTTTTCAAGGGCACCGGTCATCAGCCGCATGTTTTTTTCCGATCCGCACCCCGACCCGTAAAAAAACACCTCATGAATTTTTGTCCGGTAACTCCATATTTCAGGGTGCCTGCCTATCTCTTCCTCCACCATGGCCACACCGTTGAAGTAAGGATTTAAGCCCATGGTTTGGTAGGTCTGTACATCCCCTTCAGCCATCAGGCTCCATTGGGTATTGGTGGATCCACTATCTGCTATCAGTATCATGGTGTTTTTTCTTTACGTGTTTAAGCACCAAAAGATTCATCGGGTTGCTGCCCAGGTTTTTGACGTGGGTATGTGTAAAGCGCACCACCTGGTCGTAGTATAGGGGTACGATGGGAGCATGATCGATGATCATTTGGTCCATCTGCCTGTAAAGATTTTGCCGCCTGGCCGGATCCATGGTATTTAGAGCCGTTTCGTAGAGGCTGTCGTAGCGTGGGTTGCTGAAATGGGTGTAGTTGGGACCACCGGGACTGAAGTTGCGGCTGTAGAAAAGGGCCAGGTAATTTTCGGAGTCCGGGTAGTCGGCGATCCACGATCCACGGAAAAAAAGCAACCTGGAGTTGGCCACCATGTCGCGGAATGTTGCCCCTGTGCTGATCTCTATGGCTATGTCGATGCCAACCTCAGAGAGCTGATGCTGGATGAATTCACAAAGGTCGCGGTAGTCATCGGTGGTGGTCAGGGTGATCTCCTGCAGTCCCTCGCCATTGGGATAGCCGGCTTCCCTGAGCAGCTGCCTTGCTCTGTCGGGGTTGTACCTGTAGCCTCCGACCGAGTCGGGCGAGAAGGCCGGAAGTCCTTTGGGCAGAAAACCATGGTTGGCCGGGGTGCCGATGTTGTTGCGCAGGTATTTCATCATCTTCTTGCGGTCGAAGCCATAGTTGATGGCTTTTCGTACCTTCCTGTTTGTAACAGGGCTGTTTTGAACCTTTTCGAGGGAGGTATCCACCAGGAATCCCAGGTATTCTGTATTGAGGTAAGGCTGGGTGTATAGTTTGATTTCTCCTTTGTACTTGGGATTCAGTTGGCCCGAGCGCGTCAGCAGCTCATCCTTGTTGGCCGGACTCAGGCCGGAGAGGAAATCGAGGTTGCCCTTGATGAACTCAAGGAACTCCGACTGTTTGTCGGTGATAAAGCTGATGGCCACTGCATCCAGGTAGGGCAGCCTGTTGCCCCCGGCATCGCGCTCGAAATAATCTGTATTTTTGCGAAAGATCAGTTTTTCTCCCTCCCGCCACATCTTAAAGTGGAAAGGTCCTGTACCTACCGGGTGGTGGCCAAATTCATCGCCATAATATTCCACCGCCTCCCTTGGCACCACCGAGCAGTATTTCATGGTGAGCAATCCCAAAAAGGCAGGGAACCGTTTTTTCAGATATATCTTCAGGGTGGTGTCATTGACTGCTTTCGGACCGCGGGTGGTGTCGAGGTTGTTGAAAATCCAGGCCCCCGGCGAAGCGGTGGCGGGGTCCATGATCCGCTCCATGCTGTAGACAAAATCACCGGCGGTGACCCTCCTTCCTTCTCCCCCGGGAAAAACCCTGCTGTCATGAAAATACACGTCGTCGCGCAGGTGAAAAGTGTAGACGCGGCCGTCATCCGAGATCTCCCATCTCCTGGCCACAGAGGGCTGGACGTTCAGGGCCGAATCCATCTGGACAAGGCCGTTAAAAAGCTGGTGGACGGGCCATATCAGTGTCTGGCTCTTGGCGTAGGCCGGATCCAGGGTGGCGATACCCTTTGACTCGTTGTAACGGAAAACGGTCATCCCGGGTTCGGGCTTTTCCGGTGTCTTGCAGGCACCCAGGCCCATGACCAGCAATAAAAGAGCAGGTAGAAACCGCCGCATACTTTTCTGTTTGCTGCAAAGGTAATGCATTTCGTGAAACAATTTTTTACTTGTATTTTTGAAAATTTTTAATGCGGCCGGTCCATGCAAGGCAAGATCGACACCAACTATTTGAAGATAGCCATAGCTGCCGTCATCTGGGGCTCATCCGGGGCCTTTGTCAAGTACCTGGGGTTGCCGGCCCCGGTGATCTCCTTTTTTCGCCTGGGGGTGCCAACCCTTTTCCTGGGCCTGTACTTTTTGGCACGGCGACAGCCCATTTTCAAAGACAACATCCGCCTATTGCTGATCGCCTCTGTGCTGAATGCCGTGCGGCTGTTTTTTTACTTCATAGGCTTTCTTAAGGCTCCCATCGGCAATGCCATCATGATTCTCTATACCTGGCCCGTCTTTGCCGTGATATTCAGCCACCTGTTCCTTAAGGAACCCCTCCCGCGGGTGAACAGGTTGCTGCTGGGAGTGGCCCTTGCGGGCATCGTGCTGGTCTATTGCGACAAGCCCCTGGCCTTTAACAACGAAGTATTCTGGGGCATGAGCGCCATGCTGCTCTCGGCCATCCTGTATTCCACCACCGTGATCATCTTTAAGAAAGAGTCGGTCAAATACGATCATCTGCAGATTGTTTTTTTCCAGAACCTCGTTGGGGCGGTGCTTTTTTTGCCTTTTTTTGTAGGCGGATTGGATGTGCTCACCCTGCACAAGGCCACGGTGGCCTCGGGATATGCTTTTGCCGTGGGCATCATCGGCTTTGGCCTTTTCTTCTTTTCACTCCGGCGGATCAAAGCCTCCAATGCCTCCTTCCTGGCTTATATTGAAGTGCCCAGCGCCGTACTCTTTGGT
>CAJXLE010000193.1 GCA_913055895.1 uncultured Bacteroidota bacterium
GAGCCGATAAAGACCGAACCCCCGCTGTTGGGAAAGACCAGGCTGCCGGAAGTATTCAAACGCATTTGTTCTGTATCGCTGACCTTAAAGACCAGCGGCCGGTCATCGGTGGTGCCCAGGAAGTGGCTCGTGGGATCGGTGTTGTCATTGCCCGACAAGCTCCACCCTCCGCCAGAGGAAGTATCCACATAAGCTTTGGTGGCCGCATCATCAGGTTCTTCTGGTTCCCCGACACGCCGGATGCTTCTTTCGGATGCCACCAGCTTCAAATCGCTGATGTATTTGGGCCGGTCGGTCAGATCATCATAATGCCCGCTGAAATCGTCCAGGGTATCCTTGTCCCAGCCGGCAGTGGCAGCGGTGTCCAGCTTCAGGTCCAGATCGGGACGGTTGGCCAGATCGCCATAATCGCCCGAGAAATCATCCGTGGAATCGGTGTCCAGGTGCTCGGGTATGCCGTTAAGCTGGGAAAAGTTTGCGGCCGCATCGTCGGTGGAATCGGTGTCCAGGTTTACCGGCACATCCTGCAGGTCGTTGAAGGAGCCGCTGAAAGCATTGCCGGCCTTGTCGGCATACTTGGCAAAGGGCACGCTCAGCAGCTGGCTGGTGCCCATCTCCGTGTCGTCGATGCTAACCTCAATGAACCAGGGTCCATCGCTCCAGTCGATGGCCGCGAAACTGTCGCCGGAGCTGCCACCACCGATCTCCAGGGCCACCAGTCCGGCCCCGTTGGTGGTGGGTTCATGTGTTTCGCTGTATACGGTGGTGCCGTTGGCCGATCCCTGAATGATGGCAATGTCCAGGGTCACCGTTTCGTTGGCCCTTGCATTCCCTTGGGAATCCCTTACCACGGCCTGGTACTGAAAAGCATCAGGTGTCTGCGCCGGCAGGTTGCCGACAAAAAGGAAAACAATCAATAGCGTAAAGGTTATTCGTCTCATAGCATATATTTTTAGCGTTTGATGATCTTGAAGGATTGAATAAGCTTGCCGGCTTTCTTAACCCGCAGGATATATTCACCTGCCGGGTGCCCGCCAAAATCAAGCCGGGAAGGGTTGGACTGCACCTGCTGCTTATGAAGCAGGCGCCCGTTCATATCGTACAGTTCAAGGTACAAGGTCGTTTTGCTCCAGTTATCCACTTCCACACTCATCCGTTCGCGTACAGGGTTGGGATAGGCGATGGCCCGAAAGACAGATCCGGCCGCCGGTTCAACCCGGGTGGACACCACCAGGTTGCTTTGCTGAAAGCCTTGGGTAAGCATGGTTTCAGAACTGCTCCATGTTGAAATGGTCAGCTCTCCCAGGGTCCAGGACAAAGAGCCTTCACTGTTCCGGTTAAATTCTCCCGCCGTCGATATCACCTGGCGTTGCCCGGCGACAGAGAGCGAAAGCAATATCAACAATAAGGTTGTCTGAATTTTGATCATATAAAGGTTGTTTTTAGGGATTTATCTTGTAGATGAACCTGTCAATCACCCTATCAGGCAGGCCCTCCCTGCAGTGTAACCACCTGTTGGTCAGCAGAAGCTGTTTCGCCCACCCCAAACAAGCCGGTTCATTATCAAAAAGGTTCTCATCAAATTCAAAATTGAGCATCATCCGGCATGAACGCTTCCTAATCCCCCCTGTTCACTATCCTGGATGCCACCGGAACCTTTCGCATAAATCTAATCAGGCGATCACCAGCATGATGCGCATGCCTCCTTTCAGAAGTCGCCGCTGATGGCAGGCAAAAACACCTCATAGATAAAACACGAAAAAAATGGCAAACCGGGTCAAAAAAAGAGGTCAAATTTCAAGGCATCATTCCATGTATTTAGTCTAAATAAATTTTTGAAATGGGAATATTCTCATTATATTTGCCGAAAAATCATGCCCAGACACAGACACCAAAGAAAAATGCTGGAACCTCCCCATTTCAGGGGATATCAGCCTTACGGGACATCATCAAAAGGACAGCCCCCGGTGGAGTTGCTCTACGAGGAATATGAAGCCCTGAAATGGGCCGATTATTTCGGGATGAGCCATCATGAAGCGTGCCGGAATATGGGCATCTCACGTTCCACTTTTGCACGCATATATGAGCATGCCCGCAGGAAGATAGCCCGGGCGCTGGTGGAGACCAGGGAGATCACCACATCCCCCGGCAATGCGGCTTTTGATGAAGACTGGTATGAATGCAGGGACTGCCATGCCCGCTTCACCCTGAGGCATGTGCGCAGGAAAGAAAACTGTCCCAGCTGTGAGTCAAACGATTTGGAATCCATTACTAAATAACATACCATGAGCCAACAAAACAAAGCACTTGAGCAGGTTGAACTTCCCGGAGTTGAAAACATCATACTGGTAGCATCAGGCAAAGGGGGCGTCGGCAAGTCCACCGTGGCATCCAACCTTGCCATCACCTATGCCAGCCAGGGTTATCAAACAGCCCTGTTGGACGCCGACCTTTACGGTCCGTCCATACCCATCCTTTTTGGACTGGAAAACCAACAGCCCGGGGTAAAAAAGGTAGATGAGCAGGACATCATGGTCCCCCTGGAAAGCTACGGCGTCAGGATCATGTCAATCGGCTTCCTGATGAACAGCCAGGATCCGGTGATATGGCGGGGTCCCATGGCATCCAATGCCCTGACACAGCTCCTGACCACCACCGAGTGGGGCCGGCTCGACTACCTGATCGTGGATATGCCGCCCGGCACGGGTGACATCATCATCACCCTGGCCCAGAAACTTCGCCAGGCCATGGGTCTGGTGGTGATCACACCACAAAAACTGGCCGTATCCGACGGGCTCAAGGCCGCCAACATGTTCCTCAACAAGAAGCTGAGCATACCCTTGCTTGGCGTGGTGGAAAACATGTCATATTTCGTTCCGAAGAAGCATCCCGATGAGAAGTATGATGTCTTTGGCAGCGGCGGCGGCAATGAGCTGGCAGCTAAGACACAGAGCCCCCTGCTGGCCCAGATACCCCTGGTGCAGGATGTCAGTGAAAGCATGGACCAGGGCAAGAACCTCCTGGAATCGGACAATGGGATGATGAAAGAAGCTTTCTCCAGCCTGGCCGAGGCCATCACCCGGCAAACAAAAATTGTAGCATCGCAAAAAGAGTAGGACCATGGCCGGCACTTTGAACATACCCTATGACTGGGCCAAAAGCATATTTCCCGACGGAATACAACACCCTTCATCCACGGTAATCAGCGGCAGGGGTGGATCAGGTAAACCCCTTGTACAGCTGGCTTTCGTAGCAGAGTGGATCAAAAAGGGGGGCAAAGCCCTGGGCATACCCTTGCAATACCCCGACGCCTCTTTTCTGAAAAATTCCATCTACAAACTGTACGACCTAGATCTCAACCAGTACCGGGATCAAAACCGTTACATACGCTTTGACCCGGAGATGGAAAACATGGAGAAGGCAACGGAGGATGAGTACCGCGCCAACCTTTTGATTCCTGAAGTATGGGACCGGGTCATGGAAGCAGCCAGGGAGGACCTTTACGCCTCCCGGGAAGATTTGCTGGTATATGGCTCGGCCCTGAACCTGCTCCTTTTCGCCCCCAGGTACCAGGATGAGGTGGTGGAAAAGATGGAGAAAATGCTGGAAGACACGCAAAACGCTACCTATCTCTTCACGGTAAGCAACAACGTTTTGGGCGATAAGATTGCCAGGTGGGAGCAGGCATCCGACCACCTGCTTTTTACGCGCATGAATGAGAAAAGGCAACTGTTCATTTATGCCACCCGCATCAACGGCAAAGCAATAGAGAGTGGCGAACCCCAAATACCCATTCAGCCGGAAACACTTGACGAGATACGGGCCATTGCGGAAAAAAACAGGAAAACGCTTATTCCCAAACTCAAAAAACTAAAGTAATATGATCGATAAGGTAAAGGATTATTTCGGGGCAAGATCCACCTCGGTGATGATCAACGGCCACTCCTACCCTTTCCTGAACAAACCCGAGCGGGAAGTCAGGTTTTGTGAGGCCGTGCATTACTCCTTCAACCTGCCCATTGAGATCAACGACCAAACCCTTAGTTGCCCCGGTGCCCGGCGGACGTTTGGCTACGACAACCAGGGCCGCGACCTGGTAAAGATGATCTCCGACAACACCGGCATACCCAAATCACAGGTTAACAAGGCGCTCAATGAAATACCCGTTTTCGACATTCCGGTGGAAAACATCATATTGGGTGTGCCGGCCGACCTGGAAGAAGAACTGATGCCGGATGTCTACATTGCTTACACCCACCCCCACAGGGTGATGGATTTTATCCATCATGCCGCACAGAAAAGCATCAAGCCGGTTTTCCCGCCTTATTCAATCCACTCCATCTGCGGCAACATTTTCTCCCGGGCCTACCACAACCAGGAGATCACCATATCTTTTGGATGTCCTGAATCCAGGAATTTCGGCGGGGTGGGAAAAGATGAGGCAATCGTGGGAATTCCCCAAAAGATGGCCAGGAACCTTTTTAAATAATCCCAACAGCCTTCACCCTTTCCCGCCTTCTGATTGATTCCATTACTTCCCTTTGTTTCCGGATCCCACCGGCTCAAAAAACAAGAGCCGGTGGAATTTTTTTTAAATTTTTGCCGTTCCTGGCATCCAGTCTTTATCTTCTGATCTTCATCAGACAAACAGCAACATCCGACCCATCAGCCTCATGAAACCTGCATCCAGTAACCTACACAACAAGGACATGATTATTCCATGCAGGTTCCATACGGCCAAATTATTAAATAAAAGATAATCGTATGAAACCTGTATCCAGTAACCTACACAACAAGGACATGATTATTCATGCAGGTTCCATAAGGCCAAAAAAATAAATAAAAAATAATCTTATGAAAACAAGGAGGTATATGACCCCTGCCACAGAAAGTCTTTGCCTGCAGGGACGCGTAGGATAACGAAAAGGAATCCAGGCGGTTCCTGTTAATAATGGCGGTTGTAATACCGTATGAAAGTCACCAGGTCATCCTCACGGCGCAACCGAAGATGCTGATCCTTGATATAACGCTTTAATTCTTTCTCAAGTGATCCGAAATGATTCAGAAACTTACCCCTTCGGAAGGAGTCAATGACATGCGGCATCTCGTCATCCGTGAATTGAATACAGTATACGGGGCTCTTTTCCTCAAAACGCGGCGGCTCAGCTTCATCATACCCGGTTGCCGGTGGTTCCGCCTGGTGAAACTCCCTGGAATACACCTTGTATATGGAACATTTGCCGTCAACCAGTCTTGCCATGAAATTTTTCCGGGTGATGCCGGCTTCATTTTTATAGGAGCCAAAAACAAAATTGTGCCCTTTATACTGGATGCTGTCTATTTCACTTTTGTTGGAGATTACAAATTGCTGTCCACCCTGGGTGAATTCAAACTCGCCGGAATAGGCATTATATCGCAAATCGGCTTTTACTGGCTTCTTATTGCCCTTGAAAAAAACCCTGCCGGGCAGAAAATCATCGCTCAGGTAAGGAGATCCTTCCACATTCCTTTCCATTGAAGGATTTTCGTGATTCATCTTGACTCTTTTGTTGCGCAACAGCCAATTGGTCTTGTTGATGGTTGACTGGGACTCACCCTGTCCATATGCGCCAAAAACCATAATAAGCATAATGAGAATGAAGGGGATCCGTTTCATGACAAACAGGTTTTGATTCATTCAACAAGATAGAAAAAATTACGAAGAAAAAGACGTTTTACCCTTTCTTTCAAAGCCCGTAGAAGAGCACAAAGTTTACAGCAAGGGCAACTGCTGGCAGGACCCTGTGTATGGTGCGAAGGACCGGACTGAAAGACAATTCCAGGTTGAGAAGGCGGCCCGAAACAATTAAAAGCAGGTAAAGCATCGCGGCAACCACTTCAACAAAAAGAAAAAGCAGACCTATTCCTGCAATCTTTAATGTAGTGGCCATAACACCTCCCTTTTTATGGGTAAAGATAGGATTTTTCAGGCCAACGCATCTCACCTATTCACGGCCTAGGGGAAAAACCGGGTGAGGCTTGCCAGGCAGCATTTTTCTGAGCTCAATGCAGATTTAAAAGATCATTTGTTCAGTTTTTCCAGGTAATCCTTGATGTACTGTTTTCTGTAACGCGCCCTGTACTGGACAATATACCGGGGATGAGCCAGTACTGAGATGGTATC
>CAJXLE010000194.1 GCA_913055895.1 uncultured Bacteroidota bacterium
GAGGGGCGATTGCGATTGTGCTTTCGGTTGCGCAGATAATCCCGTTCCTGAGAGGAAAAGAATCAGCATGAATCCCCACATCACATTCTTTGCATGCTTGATGCCATTTGTATGAGTGGGTGGTGAATGTATGCTCTCTGAAAAGCTTTTTTCCATAACCCTGCTGATTCATGGTAGGATTCAACCTTGCTGTTTGTTCCCGTTGCACAACATCAGCAGGAGTTTGATTGTTCAATCAAGCTTTTCGCTGCAAGTGTTTTATAATCAGCGATTTTAGGGGGTGGCTACATTGATTGTCCGCTATATTCCTGGAAGAGAACCATCTCTTAAAATTTTACAAATAATACCGGTTGATCCTTCTAAACCCCGGCTTTGTTCAATTTGTTATAATAGCAAGGAGGTAAGTCACCTACCCTGGATGTAAATTCCCAAAAGCCGGTATTCACCTGGTTCATTATACTGTTTAACTAAAAAGTGGAAATGATGAATTTATATAGGATGATTTTTACAGCAAGTCTGCTGGCAGTTTTTCTGTTTACAGCATGCGAGGATGAGAGTAACGAGCAAAGCAAAGATGGTCCCGGAGAAAATGAAGTATGGATGGAAGATATTGCCTTCACCCCGGGGGAATTAAGTGTTCCTGTGGGAACTACCGTTAAATGGGTCAACAAGGACGATGTGGACCATACGGTCACCAGTTCCGATGGTTTATTCGACAGCGGTCACATATCGGCCGGTGAAATTTATGAATATACCTTTGATTCAGCCGGTACCTACGATTATGTCTGTACCCTTCATTCGGGTATGACCGGTACCGTGATTGTCGGCGACTCAGGTTCCAATGGCGGCGATGACAGCGATGGAGGTGGAGGCGGTGGTTATTGATTTTCGCCACGAACTGCTCTTCCATTAGGGCGTAAACGTCTATTTTTAATCAACTTGAGGAAAAAAGGCCACTGCCGATCATTTCGGTGGAGGGGGTTGTAGTTGCCGGTTCCCCCAGCGGGCCATTGCAGGAAGGAGGTCACCTGTCGTGGAAAATCCTGAATGCCGGGACAGGTCTTCTTCCAGGTTTTTAAGCAGGGCTGAGTTGGCTTCGGGGGTAATTGGAAGAAAGTTTTTTTCATGGGTGCAGTCACAGTTTTTTAAATTGCAGCCCAGCATGTGCTCCGGATGCTGGTTTATCAGATTTTGCAACCGGAAAATTTTCTGTTGCCGGCAATCGTGGAAGCGGAAGAAGACTTTCCTTTCGGGGATGTCATATACGATGCTCCACCGGGTATCTTCCTGTTTAACCGTATCCAGGATGCGAAAGGCATGTTGACGGGGATCTCCATGATGATGATTTTGAATCATATGGGCTGCTGAAACAAAGCGTTCATTGGAGCCTTCCCTGTGAATGACGGGCATCTCTCCTCCGAAACCCTCAAAATTTTTCAGATAGCGCAGGGATTCCGGATAAGGATTGTTGCTGAGCACGGCATGTTCAGGTTTCTCCGGAAAATAAGTCTGCCATCGGGTGCCGTCGAATTCCAGGATGGCTGTTTTTCCGTTTCGGTCGGCCACAAAATAATGCAGCTGTAGGAGCAGGGGCATATAATGGAGGTGATTGAGCTGCTTCACCACTTCTTCCACGTTGGCGCATCTGTCTAGCAGGAACTGGACCAACTGAAATTCATTGAGCTGGCGGCTGGTGGTATCTTTTTCAATGCTTACCCGGGGCATGTTCAGCTCTTCTACTACCAGTCCCTGGCTGTTCATACCGCCCAGGGGAAACCCCACCCCGAACTGATTGAAGGTGAGGCTGGAATATTGGGCGGTCCATTGGAAAGGGCGGGTGGGACCATCAGCGAAGAAAGCCTGCTTCCTTTTTCCTGCCGGGTTGTAGAGTACATAACCCAGGTCCACCGGCCAGTCCAGGTTTTTTCCCACCACCATCCGGCCTGACTTTTCCAGGAAAAAAGCGGTGCATGCCTTGTTTTCCCGAATCGGCAGCATCAGGCAAAGTACAACCAGAAGGAGAAAGGGTTTTCTCATGACCTGCACTAGTTAGTGAATTTTTCTGACTTATTCAAATGGGATTATGGGGATTGGTATGTTAGATCAAAGATATTGAATGTTTCCCGGGCGTATTGCTTTTCTGCTATGATGTAAGGCAGGATGGAAAAAATGACCCCTTGAAGCTATGTGATGGCTGAAACTGGTGGTGTATAGGATAGACTCCTGGCTTAGATAGGATATCAGATCATATTCTCCAGGCCGTATATGACAACGGAAATAAGTGCCACGATGATCAGGGCATTGCCAATGATGCCGAACCACACCTGGCTCCACTGTTTCTTCTTTACTTCGATCAATCCCCGCACCACACCGGCAATGCTAAAGACCAGCGCGATCAGCACCGATATAAAAAGAGAGGTCACATTGTTGCCGTAACCCAGCTCTTCCCAAAGGAGGGAGAATATGAAGGTCAGTACGATAACAACCGCGCTGGCAATGAAGTAAGTATAGGTTCCGGGGCTTTTCATTTTTAATGCACAAAATTAGCTTATTTCATTGAAGAATCCAACCTGGCTACTAAGCCGGAGTTAACTATTTGAAGGACCAGGTCTAACTGGTCCTTCGGCACCTTCAGCTTGTTCAGGCTAACTTCCTCATTGCCCCGGAACAAACACCGGTTCGCCCAGCTCATCCATGCGTTGATTGAATTGAGCTACCTCGGTGTTGAGCAAATTATGAAGCCTTTTCCGCAGCGCACTCCATTGATCGTTCAGGTCGGAGTAACGCTCAATGGCCCCTTCTGTTGGGGGTACAGCAAAGTTCACATACGCGTGGAGATAATGATACTGGTTGACCAGCTGCGGTGGATAGTTGAGTTCATCCGCGCGACCCTGGATCTTCACCTGCATCAGTTCACCCTCTATGTCCGACAACTTTTCAGTAATGGTATCGGCGAGGTGTTGGGTTTCGGAGAAATCATGACCTGCCTCTTTGGTATTGGAAGCCAGCGAATTCACTTGTTCCCGGACAGAACGGAGGGTGCGTATGGCATCATAAATGCTGTTCAGCGAATCCTGGATGGCTGTTGCCAGGTCATAGCGCTCCGTAAAATCCTTTTGTCTTACACCCTTAAGCCGCGGGTCCTTCCGTACTTCGAAAGAGCGGGTCTGTGAGGGACCACCTTTTACCTTCAACCTTACCTGGTAGTTGCCCGGCACTACCCTGGCATTTCCAAAGGATAGGACCGGGAAAGCATCATCCACCTTATCCACCGGTTCTGTTTGGAGATTCCAGTGAAAACGGTTGTGTGTGCTGTCAACCGGAAGGACGGGTTGTTTGTTTTCTTTTGCCTTCTTTGAATCGCTGGTATAGCTGCGTAATACTTCCCCGTCCGAATTCAACACTTGCAGGGTAACGGTCGTGTCAGGGGTTTCGGTAAAGATGTAGTCGAATGCAGCACCGCCTTCAGGCCCTTCCGGCCTTCTGCGTTCAGAATTGCCTCCGCTACGGGCATTCACCAGGTAAGCCGCTTCAGGAGAGTGAAGGTGCATGTTTGAATTGGCCACCTGATCAGTCAGTTGCCGCAAGGGAGACAGATCATCCATGATCCAGAAGGAGCGCCCGTGGGTGGCCACAGCAAGATCGTTGTCATGGACTTTAAGGTCAGGGATACGTGTTACAGGAAGATTCTGCTGCAGCGATTGCCAGTCTTTGCCATCATTAAAGGAGACATATATACCGAACTCAGTTCCTGCGTATAGCAAACCTTCGCGTTTGGGATCTTCGCGTACCACCCAGGTCGGGGAATCCCCGGGAATGCCGCTGGTGCCGTCTGCAATGCGGGTCCATGATTCCCCATAATCCGTTGTACGGTAAATATAAGGTTGCCAGTCGTCCAGCCGGTAACGGTGGACAGCTATATAAGCTTTGCCTTCCTCGTGCGGGGATACCTCTATCCGTTGCACTGTGCCGTATTCTGGGAGGTCTTCCGGGGTAATTTCATTCCAGTTGGAACCGCTATCACGTGTGATCCATACACGGCCATCATCTGTCCCTGCCCATAAGGTTTCAGGAGCATGCGGGCTCACACGAAGGGAAGAGAGCGTATTGAATACCTCTACACCAGTATTATCGCGGGTTATTGGCTCTCCTGCATAGTCCTGGTGTTCAGGCGTGTCGGTTGTCAGGTCACCACTGATCTGTTCCCAGGATAATCCACGGTCTGTAGAACGCCATATCCGGTGTGAAGCGTGGTACAGCACATTCGGATCGTGGGGAGAAACAACTATGGGAGCATTCCATGGAAACCTCTCACGAAGGTTTTTCGGTGCCTTCCCTAACTGTAGCTGGGGATAGACCGTTATGTTTTGATATGCTGCTGTTTTTTCATTGTATCGGGTAATAATACCCCCAAGATTTCCTGCGTATATCAGCCAGGGGCGGTCAGGGTGCAGGGCTATCGGACCGGTTTCCCCACCACCTATATTCGTCCAGTTGCTTTTGGGATGAATGGTATATTCTGTCCAGGCTGGTATCCGGATCGTCGAATTGTCCTGCTGGGGTCCGTATACCCGGTAGGGGAATTCATTATCCACCGTTACACTATACATCTCGGCTGTTGGCTGGTTCATGTAGGTCGACCAGGTTTCTGCCCCGTCCAGGCTTACCTGCGCCCCGCCATCGTTGGCTACCACCATGCGATCCTGATTTTTTGGATTCACCCACAGGTCGTGCACATCACCATGCGGTACCCCATAACGTTCAAACGTTTTTCCGCCGTCAACGGATTTGAGGAAACCTTCATTAAGGGAATAGACGGTATGCTCATCCTGCGGGTCGGCATAGATATGGGTATAATACCAGGCACGCCGGAGGTGCTTGCGGCTGTTGTTAACCTGCTTCCAGGTTTTGCCGTGGTCATCCGATCGGTAAAGACCGCCTTTGGGTTCGGGCGCTTCGACGAGGGCCCATACACGCTCCGGTTTAACCGGTGAAATTGCTAGGGAAGTCTTTCCAACGATGCCCTGGGGGAGTCCGCCTTTCAGGCGTTTCCAGTTGTCTCCGCCATCGGTGGATTTGTAGATGCCCCCTTCCTTCGAGCCGCTGATCATCGTCCATGGCTTGCGCCGGGCAGTCCACAGACCGGCATAGATTTCTCGGGGATTCTTCGGGTTGATCGACAGGTCAACAACTCCTGTTGAATCGGAGATGTAAAGCACCTTTTCCCAGGTATCGCCGCCATCGGTGGTTCGGAAAACGCCCCGTTGTTTGTTGTTTCCGAAGGGTTGCCCCACGGCAGCTATATAGGCAATGTCGGCATCTTCGGGATGCACAGCCACCTTACCGATCAGGCCGGCATCTTCAAGTCCTGCGAAGGACCAGCTCTGGCCGCCGTCGGTGGACTTGTACACTCCGCGGCCTGTCTGGATGTTGCCGCGCAAACAGGCCGAGCCGGTTCCCACGTAGATCACATTGGGGTCGGAGTTGGCCACATCAATACCGCCAATGGAAGCCACATCAAAATGGTCGTCAGAAATGTTCTTCCAGTCCTGGCCGCTGTTGGTGGTCTTCCATACGCCGCCGCCTGTGGTACCCATAAAATAGGTGTCGGGCTTTCCGGCGATGCCCGTGACGGCCGTGGACCGTCCGCCCCGGTAAGGGCCGATCATCCGGTATTCCAGGTCATCAAAATAAACCGGATCAAAAACCACATGTTCATTTTTATCCTTCTCACCGTCCGCAGCTTGTGCAGGAGAAAAAGATGCTGTTACTAAAGGAATGAAAAGACAAAATAGAAGCAATCGTTTCATATTCTACCTCCTGTATTTGTTGTTTTATGTAAATTCTGTTCATTTAATCATTTGCCACCGGCAATGAAAGGGCGCTGGGATGCTTGCTGCTCATATGAAGCTTGATGGTTGCCGTCCGGGCATCCCGGTCCGTTTCATGGATGGTATTGCCTCCGCTGTTATAGTTTTTGTCACGTTTGGGTGTGTTCAGGGGAGCAATGACCAGCCGGATGCGGCTTCCGGCTTTGATTTCCCTCGAGAACCAGTAGAAACGCTCGAACTGGTAGTGATGGACTTTCCCTGGTGTGACAAG
>CAJXLE010000195.1 GCA_913055895.1 uncultured Bacteroidota bacterium
AAGCGGGCTTCTATAAGCTGCTCATACAGGCTTAACTGGATGAGCTTGTCGTGACTGGGCATCACACCATTCAGACAGTTCAGGTTGGCGCCAATGCCCACCACTTCTATGTTGGGCAGCTTGAAGATCTTTCCGTAAAAATCCATGAACTCTTCCCCGAGCACGCCCTCGCGCAGGGCGCCCATCTCAATCATGATGATGACTTTATGGGTCTTACCCTGCCGCCTGGCTTCCTCCGAGAGCAACTGGATGGTGTAATACTCCGTGTTGAAACTGATGTCGGCATATTTCACCACACTCTTGATGCTTCTTTTGGAAGGGGGACGGATATAGGCTGTTTCAATATTTTCATCGATGCTCTTGACCGCCTTGAGATTATACATGCGCGAATCAAGGACCTGATCAACCCCCATCGCGATCAGCTCCCTCAAAAAATCCTTGTTGCCGCAGAGAACTTTGGAAACCACACCCAGACGGATGTCGTGATCCCCCAGCAAGCCTTTCAGGTACTGATAATTATGCTTAAGTTTGTTTCTGTCAAGTTCTACAAATGCCATAATACTATTTATTGGTTAATAATCTGCCTGGGTATATCCAGAGGCAGGCGGGCCAGCAACTCATAGTTGAGCTGGTTGTTAAAATCGGCAAAAGAGGCCAGGGTGATGGTCACCCCATCCTGATCACCGATAAGCACCACCTCATCACCTTTTTTTACATCGGGCACCTGGGTGACGTCGGCAATCAGCATGTTCATGTTCACAATACCGATAACGGGCACCCGATGCCCGTCGATCAGTACCCTGCCCTGGTTGCTCAGTGAACGGCTGTACCCGTGAGAATACCCCACCGGAACAATGGCAATGGTCTTATCTTCCTGGGCCATATAATAGGTTCCATAACTGACAAACTCACCGGGCTTCACCTTCTTGATGCTCATCACCTGGCTTTTCCAGCTGAGCACCCGCTTGAGCACCTCAGACTTCTCCATCCGCTTGTGAACAAAATGAATGAAGGTTTCAGGACTTGGCCAGAAGCCATACTGCAAAATACCAATGCGCACCATATCCATACGGGTGCGGGGGTAGGTGATGGCAGCAGCCGAACAGGCTGTATGCCTCAGCTCAGGGTGTATCCCCCGGTTGGTGATCCACTTGTAAATGCGGTTGTACTTTTTGATCTGTTTCTGAACCCTTACATGATTGGCAATGCTCTCGGCTCCTGCATAATGGGTGCACAAGCCCCGCACCCTGAAATACGACTCGTTGGCCCTGATGATCTTAACAACTTTATGCAGGGTTTGTTGACTGAATCCCGTGCGGTTCATGCCTGTCTCCACCTCCAGGTGGATCACGGCCCTCGTATCGTACTTTTTGGCGTATGACAGGGCAGCCTCCAGCTTCTCCATCTCAAAGACAAAAAATTCCACACCCTCCTGCACAGCCCATTCGAGATCCTCGTCGTTCATCCAGCCCATCACCATCAGCCCGGTTTGCGGTTTCTTGATCGCAAACACCCGGTGTGCTTCATCCCCGCTGAAAACAGAAAAATGATCAATGCCGGCCGACTCCGCTATGGGAACAAACTGTTCAATGCCGTGGCCGTAAGCATTGGCCTTGACCACCGAGGAAATCTTTACATCCTGACCCAGGTAATTCTGCAAAAAAGTCAAATTGTGGATCAATGCCGATTGGTTGATCTCTATGCGAGAGGTTCCAGCCATAAAATTTACTATTTTAAATAATGGCGATAAACACCATAAAACATTTTGATTCCATGATCGAGGATCTCCTCAGGAAAGTCATAGTCGGGATTGTGCAGCTGGGGGGTGTGCTCGCCTGAACCCAACCCAAACAGAGCTCCGGGGTACCTCTCCGTAAAATTGGAAAAATCTTCCGACCAACGGAACGATTCCTCCATATCTATCACATGCTGTTTGTTGGTGGTGGCCACCCTCCGCAACAAATCTACAGCATCCCCGTCATTGACCGTGGCCGGGAAAACCTCAACCCAGCTGATCTCCCGGTCCAGGCCATATTTCTCACAATGCCCGCCGACAGTGGCGACGGCCCTGCTGGTCAGCTGCTCCATATCACTGTTGGAATAGCTCCTTAGGGTGGCCATCACCTCGGCATAACCCGGAGTCGTGCCAAAGGCGATCTCTCCCAGGCGGGCATGGATGACGGTAACCAGGGCAAAATCCTCCAGGGCCAGCTGCCGGGGCAGATGGGTGAATGCATCTATGATGCGGGACATAGCAAGGGCAGGCGACCGGCCGTTCTCGGGTTCACCCGCATGGGAAGTCATACCATAAAGCTTGTTGATCATGCCCTTGGAGGCAGCCGCAAAAGTCCCCTTCTTCAGAACAACCGAGCCGGCAGGATATCCGGGCAAATTGTGAAGGGCAAAAACATAATCCGGGCTGATCTGCCGGAACCGCTCATCCTCCAGCACCTGCAGGGCACCCTGGCCGTTTTCCTCTGACGGCTGATACAAAAGCACCACCCTCCCGCGACGGGGTCTGTGAAAAGATATGGCCTCTGAAAGGCCGGCCATGATCGACATATGGCCATCATGCCCACATTTGTGCGCCACACCATCGTTTTTCGAACGGTAAGGAAAGGTGTTGGTTTCCTGGATGGGCAAAGCATCCAGGTCGCAGCGGAAAAGAACGGTGGGACCCGCCTCTTCGCCTTCATAAATGACTGCCAGACCTGTTCCTCCCAGCTGATCAATCATCTGGTCGGGCTGGTGGGGGGTAAGATAATCGCGGATAAGCTTTGCAGTGTTGTATTCCTTGCCCGAGAGTTCGGGATATTGATGCAATGTCCTTCTCAACTCGAGCAGCTTGCCCTTGTTATAATGAATATCCATTCGGATCTGCTTTGTCAGTTTCCTTCCCCTTGGCCACAAAAACCCCCGTGTATATGTTCACATCGAAAAAAATTATACATACAAAAAACGCCTGCTTTTATTACAATCAGGCATCTGATCAAAATGTTTCTGCACGACAAAATTAAGGATTTTTTTGCCGGCAAAAAAACCACGTCCCAAAACACTGCTGGTCAGGCTATAAGCGATCTTCCACCGTAATGACCGGCGAAGCATCCACATCGTCAATGCCGAGATAATCGATGATCAGATCCAGTGCTTCATTGATGCCACTGGTGTGGTTGTCAGGAATGTTCTCCAACCGGTCCGATAACTTTTCGTGCAGAAGATGAGGGGTTCGCTTCAGCAAATCCGAACCTTTTGAAGTCATTACAATGTGGGTGGTACGTTTGTCAGCCCGCTTGGGCAAACGCGCAATATACCCCTTCCGCTCCAGCCGGTTGATGATACCCGATACCGTACTGGAATTGAGATTTAAATAATCCCTGAGCTCTTTTTGGGTGGCCTGATAGTTTTCAGACCGGTTCAGGTATTCCAGGCATAATATCTGGGGAATGCTAACACCATACTCCTTCTGAATCTTCTTTGACTCCAGGTTGATGGAACGAACGATCTTCCTGATTTTAATCAATATTTCATTGGAATCGGTCGCCATAACTCTTTACAAGTTGATACATGGATTAATATTAAATGGAATGTAAATTTAACACAATTTCTTTTCATTAAAAATGTTCTGTGAAACTTATTTAGTATTTCCTTGTACCAAAATTTTTTTTTGGATATTTGTGGGGCTAAATCGGTAAAAACATGAGAAAAGAACTCATACCTGCCTACATCAGCGTCATTCTGGCGATGACTTTCTGGAGCCTGACCTATGTGTGGTACAAAATGGTGTTTGAAAGTTACAATCCCATCACCACCGTCTTTCTGCGTCTTGTGCTCTCGTCAGTGATACTGGTGATCCTGACGGCTCCCTTCCGCGTACTGCAAAAAATAAACGTCCGGGATCTGAAATACTTCCTGCTGGTGACCCTCTTTCAACCTTTTCTGTACTTTCTGTGTGAAAGTTACGGGGTGAAATTTGTCTCCTCCACCATCTCGGCAGTGATCATATCGACCATACCCCTTTTCAGCCCTTTTGCCACCGCCTACTTTTTCCGTGAAAAAATCCTGCGCTTCAACATCATAGGCATCATTATCTCCATCATTGGGGTGGCCCTGGTGATATTTGAACGCGGAGAAGACGTGGAAGCCACCTCGCTGGGTATACTCTTGCTTTTCCTTGCCGTTGCAGCAGGAATCGGATACAGCATCGTGGTCAAAAAGCTCTCCGGCAAATACAACGCCATCAGCATCGTCACCTACCACAACATCATCGGCATCTTTTTCTACCTGCCGCTATTCCTGATATTCGACTGGAAGCATTTTATCTCAACCGGCTTCCGGCAGGAGGCTGTCCTCCCGCTGCTCGAGCTGGCCGTCTTTGGCTCTTCCCTGGCTTTCATCTTTTTCACCTTCGCCATCAAAAAAATTGGGGTCACCAAATCCAATGCTTTCACCAATGCCATCCCCGTATTAACCGCCATCTTTGCCTTCTTTATGCTTGGAGAAACCCTTACGGCCATCAAGATGGGGGGTATCGGACTGGTGATCGCCGGCCTGTTTATGTCACAAATCAAACGCCTGCCCCGCATGAAAAGAAGAACCGTAATACGACCCAGCGAATGAGCCCGCAAGATGACAACAGCCAAAACCTGACCCGGGAATACCTGGCCAACCTGCAGCAAAAAGCGGCCCAGGAAGAACCGGAAATACAGGCCCTGGCAAAAAAACTGAAGAAAAACAAAAAGAAACGCCGCCTCGATGAGCTGGTCCGCGAACTCCATGATGAAGCCTTCACAAAAATCAACTGCCTGGATTGCGCCAATTGCTGCAAAAACATCTCCCCCATCATCTATGAAAAAGACATCGACCGCATTGCCCGCCACCTGCGCATCAAACCGGCCGAGTTCACTCAGCGCTACCTGAGGGTGGACGATGAGGGCGACTATGTCTTCCGCAACAAACCCTGCCCCTTCCTGATGCCGGACAATTACTGCTCCATCTATTCCCTTCGGCCCCGCTCCTGCCGGGATTACCCCCACACCGACCGCAAAAATTTCCACCAAATACTCCACCTCGCCGTCCGCGACATCTACACCTGCCCGGCCGTCCTCTACATTTTCCAACATTTAAAACCCCGCTAAGGGGACCGCTAAGGGGACCGCTAAGGGGACCGCTAAGGGGACCGCTAAGGGGACCGCTAAGGGGACTATCCCCTGGGCGCTAAGCAGCTCGCTTAGCGGTTTTTCAACGCTTAGCGGCCCGCTAAGCGCCAGGGAATAGAACAATAACAAAAAGAGCCCCAAGGAGATGTCATGAGCCCTAAAAACCATAAATTTAGCAATCTCTTAATTAGGAATTAATGGCTGTTTAACAAGAGAATGCTTTCTTTATGCAAAAAGCAAATGTTGCCATATCGTCATTACAAGACCATCATACTCTCGGATCTTCATCTGGGAACCAAAAACTCCAAAGCAAAGGAATTGGTTCGTTTTCTCAAGCGTACCTCCTGTGACACCCTCATACTGAATGGTGACATCATCGACGGTTGGGGATTAAAAAAATCGGGAAAATGGAAAAAGAAGGACACCCGTATTTTTCGACGTATGATCAAGATGAGTGAAAAGTTCAGCACCCGCATCATATATATCCGCGGCAACCACGATGATTTTCTTGATGCAATTGTTCCCCTTCATATAGGAAATTTCAGCATCTATAAGGATTACATCTACGAGAGCTTCGACAAACGATACTATGTAACCCATGGAGATGTTTTCGACCGGATCACCACCAACATGAAATGGATGGCCAGGTTGGGCGATATTGCCTACACTATCCTGTTGTGGTTCAATAAAAAATACAACACCCGCCGGCTGAAAAAAGGCCTACCTTACCATTCCCTCTCGCAGTCCATCAAGCACCGGGTAAAACGGGCGGTCAGTTACATCTCAAGTTTTAAGCAGGAACTGGTTGCCCTGGCCCGGCGAAAAAACTGTGATGGCGTTATTTGCGGCCATATACACCAACCCG
>CAJXLE010000196.1 GCA_913055895.1 uncultured Bacteroidota bacterium
GAAAACGTTTCCGAAAAAGGTCGTAGAAAAGTCTATTCTCAACGATAGACATCGTAGACATCGTCCGACAAGTTTTACTTCAAAGTTATTTGTCGCAAATAGGAATATATCCACCCGTGGCCTCAAAAACGAATCTGTGGTTAAGTCGAGAGGTCTCATTTTTTTACTTAGCGGTTCTCCTATCTCTAGATACATAAATAATTGGATAGAAAAAACTATCAATAGTCACGATAGCTCTGTTCTATCGGCTGGAGGTGCAATTCTTTCAATTGTTACCCAAGTATTAGATAGAGCTCCAAGCTCTCTCGTCACCCAAGATCGAATAAAAGAGTTGTTTTCTGAATTTGGATTTTCCTCTCGACACGAAGTTGACCTAGAGAAGCTAACTAGAGTTACCAGTGAAGCTGAAACGAAGGTTTTTGATCCGCTAGCCTGGGATAGGCGCCGAAGCCAGGAAGAGGATACCATTCCATTTTAAAATAATTTCCTATAGTAATATATTCTCAAAAGGAATCCTTCGGGCTCCGGAAACCGACCCTCTGGGGTTGGACCTCCGTTTGACAAAGTGGGATACCTGCCGCAAAACCGGGACAACCTTTTGTTTTATGTGCAGGACACCGGCATAGGTATTGAAAGGGACAAATATCACCTGATATTTGACCGGTTTCGACAGGCTGATGAGAGTACGACACGCGATTATGGAGGTACGGGACTGGGACTGACCATCGTGAAGAACCTGGTGGAGATGATGGAGGGAACCGTATGGGTCGAATCGGAACAGGGGAAAGGATCTACATTTTATTTTGTCATCCCGTGGAGAAAGCCTGAGGAGGTTCCGGTCGACCCCGTTTCCCTTGAATCCCGTGAAACGCTTGATGACTGGGGCAACAGGAGGGTGGTGATAGCAAGCGACGATCCCGACAGCAGGAGCCGCCTTGAAAAGTTGTTGATACCTACCGGCGTGTCTGTAATGAAGGAAGGTAATATGAAGGCGTGTCTAAAGGTCATGGAAGATGGCCAACCCATTGACTTGATATTTATGGACATGAAGATGGGTGGGTTGGACGGTTATGAGGGCATAAAACAGATCAGGCAAATGGACGGAAATGTTCCCATTGTAGCATTTAATTCCTTGAACCACGGAATGATGGAAGAAGATGCGCTAAACTGTGATTGTGATGCCTACCTGTCCGTACCTTTTGAAAAGAAGGAGCTGGTCTCACTGATGGGAAAATTTTTCAGGCGCTCCTACCGCGACAACACCCTCAGCACATGATCCACTGGCGATAATTGTCGGGGTTGATCACCCTGAATTCGGCATCACCGTATGCCCTTCTCCAGGCATGTGGAGCCCTGGGAAAACTCGATTCCAGGGTGAAGCGGTAACCCACCAGCCGGTCGGGGTATTCCTCCACCCAGTCCAGCTCTTGCTGGTCGTATGTGCGCCAGAAATAATTCCTGGTTTCCATTTGTTTGTAATGCTGGTGTTTGAGACGTTCGCTGATCAGGTAGTTTTTCCAGAGCTTGTCCAAATCATCGCGCACCCGTAAAGGGTTGAAGTTGCTGATGATGGCATTTCGGATGCCGTTATCGGTGAAATAGAGGGCCCCGTGCTTGCCAACTTCTTTTTTCAGGTTCCTTTTGAAACCTTCCAGGCGGATCACCAGGTTCATCTGCAGGAGTTTTTCTATGAATTTCTCTATGGTCTTTCGCGTGAGAGAGAGTTTTTGTTCCAACTCCCTGTAAAAAATTTCCTGCCCAACCAAAAACGAGAGCATGCGCATTAATTGCAAATCCTTTCCTTGTTGCGTTTTCAGCTTTAGTACGTCCAGGTAATCTGTCCGGTATTGATCAATGAGCTTAAGTAGATACTCCTGTTTGCCCGCCCGGGTTTTTAGATGCAACAGGCGGGGATAGTTCCCATATACCAGTCGCTCAGGCAGGATATCATGCTTTTTCCTGTTGTTGTGGAAATGACGGTATTCTTGTTCGGTAAGGGGATACAAATTGTAGATGCCGTCCAGGTCGTTGAAATGCTCGCACTGGCTGGCCGACCCGAAGGCAAAGATAAAGCGTGTGTAGGGCGACACTTCCCTGATTCTCTTCACTATCGTGTCAAGGGCGGATATTCGGAAAGCTTCATCTATCATCAAAATGGAAGGGGAATGAATGGTATGAACAATACGTAGTGACTCAAGCCTGTGCTTTTCAGGTTCCCTGGCTGCATTCAGGTAAACACATTTATCACCGTATTTTTCCTTAATGCTTTTCAGCAAACGGGTTTTGCCAACGCCCGCCGGACCGGTAAGAGCAAGCACCCTCCCAGCGGTGAGCTTATCCAGGAGGATGGCCTCCAGATGTCGTTCGACAATATGCATGTTGCAGTTGATTGATGCGCGGTCTGCAGTGTGACCCCTACATTTTCGTAAGCCAGGGCGCCTTTTGTAAAAAAAAATAGTGGTCCGGTTAAAGGCAACAAGGAAAAATGGGGAAAATATTCTTACAAGTTATGAAAATTCATCCTATAAGTAAACCCCGTATCGGGGAAATTTCACCCATATCCTTTTATTATTTCCATAGAGTTCAGGTGGCCCGACAGCATGTTTATTCGGAAGGCTCATAAACAAAGCAACCCAGCTCCGAGGGATGGTCGCGCACCAGGCTTTTCGGTGGGAGTTTGCGAAGCAGCCACATCATGGCAAAGTCGCCACCGGCCGCAAAGGTAAAAAAGATGCCCAGCAGCATCCATCCCATCTGGCTGGTGGCCAGTGCGATAACTGCAGGCAGGATGCCCATGAGCATACCGGGCATCAGGCCCCCCGTGATATACCATATGAGCTTCAAAGGCACGGTACAGTGGCAGTAGGGTGCCAGCAACCTTGCCATGAAGCCGAAGCGGATCGACCGGAAACCGCCCCTGCAGAACAACGCCCAGGTGAGGCCATGCAGTCCTTCGTGGGCAAGGATCCCGCCTATTACTATTGCCACGACCACCAGGGGGTTGTCGGGCATGGCAGAGCGAAAGGCTTCCAGGGACATTTTATCGGGCCACAGAAGGCCGTAAAACAGTATGTATAGGATGATCAGCGGGCCCACCATGCGAAGGGCCTGTTTGTTGACTTTATGGGCGGGGATGACGATTTCCTTCCTGTCGGTGTATGCCATAGAAAGTTTTTCCGGGTTTGTTCGCTGGTTACTTTTTTCCCTGGGGGACAAAGAAAACCCTGTCTTCGGCATGGAAGATCTTAACTTTCACGTTGTAGAGCGATTCGATGTTTTCTTTGGTGAGTATCTCCTTGTTTCCACTGGAGAATATTTTACCGTCTTTGAGCATGATGAAACGCGAGCAGTATTGCGCCGCCAGGTTCAGGTCGTGTATGGCCACCATGGTGGTGATGTTGTTTTGGGAAACCTCCTGCAGCAGCTGCAGCACTTCAAGTTGGTGGCGAAGGTCCAGGTTGGCGGTGGGTTCATCCAGCAGCAGTATTTCCGGCTGCTGGGCCAGGGCCCTGGCAATGAATACCCGCTGCTTTTGACCCCCACTGAGTTTGTTGACATCCTTCATCGCAATGTCTTCGATGTGAAGCTGGTGGATGATGCGTGAGGTGATCTGTTTGTCTCTTTCCCTGACCCGCCATCCTATATAGGGTTTGCGGCCCATCAGCACCGTGTCGAAGACCGTTGCCGGTGGGGTGTGGCCGGACTCCTGCGGAACATAGCCAAATGTTTTGGCCCGGGACGGGCGATCCAGGTGGTGGACATCTTCCTGGTCCAGCAGTATGCTTCCAGCCTGGGGCTTGAGGATGCCGTCGATGCACCTTAGCAGCGTGCTTTTTCCGGATCCGTTGGGACCCACGATGGCCACGAAGTCGCCCTTGTGAATCTCTTCGGTTAAATGGTCCAATACCGGCCATCCATTGTAACCAAACGTGATGTTGTTTATAGACAGGTGCATGCGCTTGACTTTTTATTCATTACCAATAACCTTTTCCTATGCCTTTGATCAGCAGGTACAGAAAGAGCGGGGCTCCCAGGAAAGAGGTGAGTATACCCACAGGCAGCACCACCGGAGCCAGCAGGGTGCGGGCAATGGTGTCGGACACCAAAAGGAACATGCCGCCAAAGATGGCGGAGGCGGGCACCAGGAAACGTTCATCTCCGCCAATGATGCGCCTTACGATATGGGGCACGACCAGGCCCACAAAGGCGATGATGCCAAAAAAGGACACTGCAATGGCTGTAGCCAGGGAGGCTGTGACCATCCCCACCAGACGGGTCCTTTCCACATGCACCCCCAGGCTGCGGGCCACCTCGTCACCGGCATCCAGGGCATTGTAGTTCCAGCGGTTGCGGATGAAAACGACCATGGCTGCCAGGACCACCACCAGCAGGATGTTGAAATCTCTCCACGAGGCCCTGCCCACGTCTCCAAATGTCCAGAACACCACGGTGGATATCTCTATGTCGTCGGCGAAATACTGAAGGGCGGTCATTCCGGCCGAAAACAGTGATCCCAGGATGATGCCCGTCAGTATCATCACCTCAGGGGTAGCCCCCTTATACCGTGCCAGCAGGAATATGACGCCGGTGCTGACCAGGCTCCACAGGAAAGCTGAAACGGTGACCGCATAGGGGTTGTTCAAAATAACCGGGTTGGCACTGCCGCTCTGGGTGCTGCCTGCGCCCAGGATGATCACGGCAAAAGCCGCCCCAAAGGCTGCTGCATTGGATATACCCAGGGTAAAAGGTGAACCAAGCGGGTTTTTCAGTATGCTTTGCATGGCTGCACCCGAGACGGCCAGGGCTGCCCCCGTGACAATGGCTGAGAGGATCCGCGGCAGACGTATGTTAACGATGATCTGGTGTTCCATGGCCGAAGCCTTTGAGGCCATCACATCGGCAACCTCCCTGAAACCAATATCTGCCGAGCCCAGCACGATGCCGGCCAGTGCGGCCAACACCAGGAGAATGGCGAAAACCAGGATGACCAGGTATTTCCTGCCCTGGTGCTTGCTGTAACGTATGTCCAACTGAGCGATGTCCATGGTGCCTGTTTGATTATTTCGGAGTTTCCTCCGGCAGGAATGACAGCTTTCCGTACCCCCCGTATTGCGATTGTAGATTTTCGTAGACCGCTTTGCCCAGGAACTGCCTGTATATGTTGTTGGCCTTTTTTGCCGGGTCGACGTCTTCAAACCTTTCGGGATACAACACGGAGCCTGCATACCAGGCATTGGCCAGTACGGTGGCATAGTTGGTCGAGTACCAGTTGTAGGGATGCAACCCATAAACCCGGTTGTTGCTGAAAGCCTCTATTTTCCGGAAAAATTCGGGGTTCTTGTCCAGGTCTCTTTGCACCAGCGACCTGCCTGCCAGGTCGATGAAAACGACCTGGGGGTTCCACACCATCAGTTGTTCGGTATCGAGCATCACACCCTCGTTGTTGTCGTATTGTTTTCGCAAGCCCCGGGCTACATTGCGTGCATTAATGAAGGCAAAGGGTTCATAGTAAGGCGAGGTGGAGTTGATACCATGTGTACCCCGGTGTGACAGACCGCCCAGGTATACACGGGGCTTTTCCTTTTGTGGTGTCTCATGGGTTACCTCGTTCAGGGAGTCGATTTGTGCCCGGTAAAAACCGATGAGTTCCCTGGCCCGCTCTTTTCTTTTCAGCACCCTTCCCAACATTTGAATGGCACTGTCCAGGGTGTGCCAGGCCTTTGTTTCATTGACATACTGAAGGGCTACCACCGGGATGCCTGTTTTTCTTTGCAGTTCATCGGCCTCTCCGCGGGTGGTATAGGTCTTGAAGATCACATCCGGCTGGCGGGCAGCTATCAGCTCGGGATCGCCGGTGAAGGCCGGTCCAATGGTTGGCCGGTCCTGCAGCCCGGGATGGGCAAAGATATAAGGCCGGCCGGTGCGTTTTTCGATCTCTTCCACACCCACCACCATGTCTTCTGCCTGGAGATATACCAACAG
>CAJXLE010000197.1 GCA_913055895.1 uncultured Bacteroidota bacterium
AAGAAAAAGGGAGTTCATACGGCAGCCATACACGGCGACAAGTCACAAAACCAACGGCAGAAATCGCTGAACCAGTTCAAAGAAGGCAATGTACGCGTGCTGGTGGCCACCGACATCGCGGCCCGGGGCATCGATATCGAAAGCCTGAAGTACGTGATCAACTATGACCTGCCCAATGTTGCCGAGACCTACGTGCACCGGATCGGTCGCTCGGGCAGGGCCGGAGAAGAGGGCACCGCCATATCGCTCTGCGAGCCGGAAGAGAACGCTTACCTGAAAGACATCGAAAAACTCATCGACCAGAAAATTGAAAAAGTCAGCGACAACCCTTACCCCCAAACCGAACGGCCGATGACCGACCAGGAGAAAAAAGAGTTCGAAAAGGAGAAACAACGACGCAAGCAGGAATTTTTTGCCAACCGGAAAAAGAAATCCAGGTAAGCAAGATCCTGGCAATATAGACTGTTTAGGATTAAGCCAGGTCACATCTTTCCCGCCAGCTGGTCAGACGATCAATACCAGGTCGGGGATTCAGCCCTGGGACAGGTCATCAAGTTCTGCAAAATAGTTCACACGGGCCACAGGCCCATTTAAATCCGCACGGCGCATATAGCTTTCCGCTGTGTCCATTTGTTAAGACCAGAAATGGTTAAACTTTTTTGCCCAAATTGTCTTATGAAGTCCTAACTATTACACATCATTGCCCAAACGGCTTATGCTTATGATGACGATTACCAGAATTGTCTGGATGCCGGTTGCGACGAGTGCCTTGTCAAACCCATCAACAGCAATGAACTGGTAAAATCCATCTATATCTATTTGTACAAAAAAACCGTGAGTAATAAAAGCCCTTCCTTGGTTACCCTGTCCAAATAAGGGGTCAATCTATTTGGTGACGCCTGGAATATAATTTTTTATAGCACATTTTGAATCACTCTCTTTCTCATTTGTTTAAACAATAGAATAGAAGAAATTTGAGTCTTAATTTCTTCTATTGAAAAAGATTGCTATTTCATAGTTTTTTACAGAATTTGCGGAAGATCACCTGTTCACCGCTTCGCCTTACCGCAAAATGGGCGGAAAACTTGCCTGCAACAACCCGCAGCAAATTAAAAACACCCTGAACTTTGAAGAAGCCTTCAAAAAGGTCAAAGATGACCATGCTCCATTTTGTCCGATTTTTACAATACATTGAACCACAACCCACCTATATTAACCATTCAAAATAAAACAATATGGTGAAATAGCGGGAATAACCAAATCTGGAGATTCCTGAGGTTGAACATATGTTTGCTTCCTTGAAACAGAACCAGGTATGATCTTATAATTCAAAATCAAAGACATGACAACACTGGTAGTCGGTGCAAGTGGTGCAACCGGAAGGCATTTGGTGAACCACTTACTAAATCTGGGACAAAAAGTAAAGGTGGTTGTTCGCTCACCCGGAAAATTGCCTGAAACCTGGAAAAAAAATGAACAAATCTCTATAATCGAGGCAAGTGTTTTGGACATCAGCGAAGGAAAGATGGCAGAATATATCAAAGATTGTCAATCTGTTGCATCCTGCCTGGGTCATAACCTGACCTGGAAAGGCATCTATGGCCAACCCAGGAAACTGGTCAGGGACGCTGTAGATTTGCTTTGCCGTGCCATAAAAAGAACCAATCCCGGTGAACCCGTAAAGTTTGTACTGATGAATACCGCAGGTAACAGCAACAGGGACCTTAACGAGCGTATTTCCAAAGGACAAAGATTGATCATCGGTCTGCTCAGATTGCTGCTGCCTCCCCACCCCGACAATGAAAAGGCAGCAGACTATCTAAGGGTACAGGTCGGTCAAAAGGACCCTGCGATGGAGTGGGTGGCCGTTCGACCGGATTCGTTAACCGATGAAGACCAGGTGACCCCCTACGAACTTCACGCCTCTCCCACACGAAGCGCCCTTTTCAATCCGGGTAAAACCAGTCGCATCAATGTCGGACATTTCATGGCCCAATTGCTGGCAGATCAGGATCTTTGGAATCAATGGAAAGGACAAATGCCTGTCATCTATAACAAACAGAATCATAAGCAGGCATAAGTTTATGGTTGTTGTGAATTCTTTTCGTTGAAATAAGAGGCACCCGACTTACAAACCTTCCTTCAAGCCCTTTACACCTTCAGGATTATATTAAATTTATGTGCGTTATCTGATCATTTTGGATGGCGCCTCATTCATCATTCATTTTAATATCAGTGGATGTCACAGGTTTTGTAAATTTGTAAAAGGTCCGAATGATAAACGAACTCTCATACAATCTACCCATCGCATGGAAAACCCATAAAAACAGAAAAACTTAAAGAGAACATGCACAAATTATCAGTTGACAAAATGGGTAGATTCAAGTGGGCATAATTGCGCTGGCCAACCAACCATCCCCATGCACAGTCAATGATGGCCCCAGACAGCAAAATAAAAGGCTGCTTAAGGATATGACCCTAAAGAACGTGTCCCTGCCTGAGTAATTTTCCTTTTTTTTCCGCTCAAATTACTCCTCCTCGAAGACAATTTACAACTCCCCCGAACCTAACTTAAAACCGGAAGGCCGTATAGGATAATGTAGCAAGGTGCATCAGCCACCCTGCCGCCATTCGACTAACAGGCTCAATATGAAGGCGGCAAAACGATAAGGCTTGAACAACGGTTCATTTTGCAGGAGCAAACAGTCAGGACCGTTGATTTACTTGCTTGATGCACTGTATACTACTAAATCAAATATAAATCAAAAAATGGGAATCATTTACTATGAAGAAACATCAATCAATCAGGCAGAAGTTAGGTTTACTGGTAGGAACAGGCATATTGCTTATCACAGGTATCCTGATTGCTTACAGTTCTATGGAAACCCGTCAAAAATCGATTCAGGATGCAGAAAAGATAGCAGAAGAATCTGCCAAAGACTATGCAGGCAAAGTGAAAGCCGAACTTGAACACGCATTGGATGAGTCCAGGGCTCTTGCCCAGAGCCTAACGGCCATCAAGGCAAGGGACTCGCTGCAGTTCTCTCGACCCCAGGTCAATGGCATGCTGGAATCCTTCCTGAGAAAGAATCAGGACTTTCTCGGGGTATACACCGGGTGGGAGCCCAATGCCTTTGACGGCAAGGACCAGAAGTACATAAACACCCGCGGACATGATGAAACGGGACGTTTTATCCCTTATTGGGTACGCGACGCCAGCGGGCAAATCTCCCTGGAACCCCTAAAAGACTATCAAAAAGCCGGCGCAGGAGCATATTACCAGCTGCCCAAGAAAAGAAGGAACGAGGTGGTACTCGACCCATTTTACTACCAGGTGGGATCGGAACAAGTGCTGATGGTATCGCTGGTCACACCCGTCATGCATAACGGGGAGTTCTATGGCATCACGGGGGTGGACTATGCCGTGGATTTCATCCAGGAAATGGTGGGCAAACATGAACTATATGAGGGCAACGCCAGTTTGGCAGTGGTCTCAAACAAGGGCAAATATGTAGCCAATTCAGAAAACCAGGATCTGCTGGGAGAAAACATCAGCCGTAAATACGATCAGACCGGCCAACAGATGGAAGCCCTGCAGAACGGAGAGCAACAAATATGGAACCACAACGGCAAACTGAAAGTTTTTGTCCCCATCGAACTTGGCCAAACCAACACCCCCTGGCAGGTCCGCGTGGCCGTACCGAGAGGGTTGATTGTAGAAGACGCCAACCGAATGATGATCAACCAGATAGTGATGGGACTGGTGTTAACAGTCTTGGGCATTGCCGTATTGATCTTTTTTGTAAACCGGATGGTCAGTCCGCTGAAGGATTTGAAAGAAATCACACAAAAGGTGGCCAATGGCAACCTGGAGGTGGAATCAAATATAGAACGGAATGATGAGATTGGAGAGCTGAGCACGGCTGTTGATCAGATGGTTGGCAAACTGCGGGAAATTGTCGATAACATCAAAAATGGTGCCCGCAACATCAGTTCTGCCAGCGAACAGGTCAGCTCCAGCTCCCAGCAGCTATCACAGGGTGCAAGCGAGCAGGCCTCATCCACTGAAGAAGTCTCCTCCTCCATGGAAGAGATGGTCTCGAATATTCAACAGAATACCGACAATGCCAAGGAGACGGAAAAGATCACCAGCAAGGCCAGCGATGGCATCCGTGAAGGCAACGATGCCACACAGAAATCGGCCAGCTCCATGAAAGAGATCGCTGAAAAGATCTCCATCATCAACGACATTGCTTACCAGACCAACCTGCTGGCATTAAATGCGGCCGTTGAAGCAGCCAGGGCCGGAGAACACGGAAGAGGATTTGCAGTGGTGGCCTCTGAAGTACGCAAGCTGGCAGAAAGATCGTCGGAAGCAGCCGATGAAATAGACCGCAAATCGAAGGAAGGAGTGCAGATCTCCGAAGACGCTGGCAACAAGCTGGAACAGCTGGTACCCGAAATAGAGAAAACATCCAACCTGGTGCAGGAGATCACCAGCGCCAGCAGCGAGATGAGCAACGGTGCCGACCAGGTAAACAATGCCATCCAGCAACTAAACCAGGTCACCCAGCAAAACGCCGCCTCCTCAGAGGAACTGGCCACCAGTGCCGAAGAGCTCTCCAGCCAGGCCGACCAGCTCAACCAGACCATTGCATTCTTTAAGCTGGATGTTCAGCAAGAAACAGGCCAGGCAAGCACCACGAAGCCTTCGGCAGGCCAGAACAGCGGACAACGACAATTCTCCCGGGAAACCGAAAGTGGAGATAACAACACCCGGCCATCGCTTGTCCAATATCAACCCTCACAAAAACAAACGGGAAAAACAACGCAAATGCCAACCGGCAATGCACAAGCACAAAACGACACATCCCGGGAAAATTCTGCTGAACAACAAAACAACAGCAGTCAGGGAGTCGATCTGAATCTTTCAGCAAATAAGGATAAAGAAGATCAGAATTTCGAGAACTTCTAACCACCAGAGCAGTATGAAGTCCTTGAAGTATCTGTCCAATCATCCGGAAAACACAGCGAATAGACGGTCCGTGACCACGAATTTTTACCTGAAGCTGTGTCTTCCGGATGATATACTTGAGGCTGAACTTAAAACAGAGAGGACTGCCGGGAACAACTTTGTAAAATGTTGATGATTTTCAATCAAAATATTTATATTTAAATCACCCCTAACAAAATTGGGGGTTTTATAAGTTTAGATTTTTTTAATATTTTGGCCTTCCCGCCAGGACGGGAACGTTTCAATCGGCTGAAACATCTCTTAAGGCAATCAAACCCGGGCCCAAATGGATGCCAACTCCTACAATAAATTGATCAGAGAAAACCAAGAGCTGAAAAAGGCCCTGGAAGCTTACCGCAAGCACCTTGCTGTGCCATCCGAAATATCCCTTCATCAACTTGAACAACCTGCATTTGCTATTGACCACCATTACACCATCATCGATGCCAACCAGGCTTTCCTGGGTTTTAACCGTCTCACCTTCCGTCAGCTCGTTGGTACCAAAATAACCGAATGGCAGGGACATACTTTTTTCGACCAACAGATATCCAGGCACATCCAACAAGCCCTTCAGGGCCAAATAAAAAAAGCTACCGGACATTTCAGGCAAGCCAGCGGCAGGGACGTGTACCTGGAATTTCGTTACCACCCTTTTTTCAATGATGAAGACGAACAAAGGGGCATCATTTGTGTTATCGGAAACGTAAGTGAACTAAGTGAAAGGGAAGATGAGTTGTACGAGAACCATCGCAAACTGCAAACCCTGATGAAAAACCTTCCGGGGATGGCCTATCGATGCAGCAACGAAAGAGGATGGCCGATGGAATTTATCAGCGAGGGCTGCACCGAGCTCACCGGCTATACACCGGAAGAGATTGTGCAGGGTGAGGTCATGTACGAAGACCTGATCCACCCGGATGATCAACAATATGTATGGGAAACAGTCCAGCAGGCCCT
>CAJXLE010000198.1 GCA_913055895.1 uncultured Bacteroidota bacterium
TGCCCAGCACTGGCGAGCGCTACATCAGCACGGAATTGTTCCAATAAATCCGTATCCGGAGGCGTTATGTCTGAAAAACACCGTTTTGAAACCCGGTGCCTGCATGCCGGCCAACTCCCGGATCCGGCCACCTGCGCCCGGGCCGTGCCTGTTCACCGGACCACCTCGTATGTGTTTCACGACTCGGATCACGCGGCCCGCCTGTTTTCCTACCAAGAGGCGGGCAATATTTATACCCGCATGATGAATCCCACCCAGGACGTGATGGAAAAGCGCATGGCCGCCATGGAGGGCGGGGGCGCGGCCCTGGCCCTGGCATCGGGCACCTTTTTCCTGTTGGCACTGATGGCTGGTTTTTTCTTCATACGCAACCACCGGGAGGTGGAAAAGAAAACCGCCACATAATCCCGCCGGGACTTTCTGAGCTGTACTTCCAATAGAACATCAATCATACAAAAAGACCCAAAGCCGGAGGCTTCAGGTCTTATGAAAAGCAGGTTCGCTTATAATCAGTCGATGGGTTCGTACTCGCCTTTTCCAACCCCACACACAGGACATCTCCAGTCATTGGGAACATCCTCGAACGGTGTACCGGGTTTGATATTGCCTTTGGGGTCGCCTTCTTTGGGATCATAAATATGACCACATACTCTGCATTTGTACTTTTTCATAAACTAAAATTTAAAGGTTTGCATAAAAAACTTTATGTAGTCGCTCATAAAGTCAATGATTCATACAACTCACTCTTTTTTGGGTTTGAAGTAGAGGTTTTGAAAATGGAAATCCTGGCTGGGCAGGTCTATGCTAAAGCCGGACACCCGGCCTTTCGAATCCAGGTCAAACGTGATCAGTCCAAAGGGCAGAAAAGGATCCTTAAAGTCCACCCTGAAGGTATTGTGATGCCAGTGCTCCATCTTGCTGGTAAAGGTTTCGGAGGCAGGCAGGAGGCTCAGGTGCAAATCCCCGTCTTTCATCGACACACGGGCATCCCCGTAAAAATGATCGCTGTATCGCCCGGTGTAATCATCCAGAGACAAGGCAGGGCTGGTGTTTGGAACCCTTTGGTCCAGACGCTTCTGCCTGGACTGCTGCTGTCTTTCCTCATAACTCTTGCGGGCCTCCAGGGACCTTTCCACCCAGTTTTCTTCCTGCCACTCTTCCAGGTAATGGTCCATCACGATATTTTTTATGGTCTGGCGTATAAAAAGATCAAAACCGTTGTTAAGAATGACGATACCAAGCTTTTGTTCGGGAACCATGGTGATCCTGCTCAGATAACCTGGCATACCTCCCCCGTGCTCAACTATTTTCACACCCCTGTGATCAGAGATGGACCATCCCAGCCCGTAAGCATTGAAACGGGTTCCATGTTGTTTTTCGGCAGAAGACACATCTAACAGTGTATGGGGAGCAAGGCAGGGTTCAAGTGCCTGCCCTTCCATGATGGTTTTGCTTTGCCATTTTCCTTCACCAAGCCACATGTTCACCCACCGTGCCAGGTCCTCGACATTTGAATAGATGGAGGCCGCCGGTTTGACAGCCTGAAACCGGTATATATCCAGCTGTTGCTCATTGTAATGCGGATAGGCAACGTTGGCATCGGGAGAGAGTTTACCCGGGGAAGTGTAAGTATCCTCCATTTCCAGGGGATCGAGAAAATTGTCCCTGAGGTACCGTGCCCAGGTTTTACCGGTAATCCGCTCAATCAACTCACCGGCAATCATATACATATTGTTCTGATAACCAAACTCCGAGCGGAAATCATTTTCGACGGGCAATTTGCTCATCCGTTCAATGATTTGTTCGTTCGTATAATCGGTTTGATACCATAAAAGATCACCGGTAAAAGTTGATAAGCCGCTCCTGTGGGCCAGGATGTCAATAATGTTCAATTCGCGGGTAATATAAGAATCAGCCAGCTTAAATTCTGGTATATAATCGGTTACCTTATCTTCCCATTCCAGGCTGTCATCATGCACCAGTTTGGCAATGGAGGCTGCTGTAAAGGCTTTTGTAAGGGAGGCTATATTGTAGAGCGAGCTGTTTTTCATGGGCTGGCCGGTGACGGCACTTCTTTTTCCATAGGAGAAGGTCAGTTCGACCTGTCCGTTTTTCACCACTGCCAGGCTAACTCCTTGCGGATCCAATTCGACACATGCCTGCTCTATTTTTTCTTTTAACCCGGAGGGATCCTGGGGACTTGCCGTTGCAAAGCTGGCAGCTGAAACAGCAACCCACATCAGTGCCAATAAAGGGTATAGTTTGTTCATAACTAATAAAATATCAATTTGTGGTTCATTTCTTATTTATCTTAAAATTAGTAAAAATATTCGACCTCTGAAACCATCCTGCGGGCATGTCGAAATAAAACACAGATAATCAGAACAAAAGAATCAAAACAGACAATTCAAAGACCAACCATCCGGCAACAGAAATTCACAGAAAAGATCCTATCTATTAGCGACAACCATGTCAGACAACTCTGACCTTCATATCAAATTCTGTCTGCCCCAGCTCTTTCATATTCTCCTGATAATCGGCAAACAGAAAGACAGAGGCATCGGGGTTCAGTATTCAAATCTCAGGTTGTGCCTACGGATGTATTTCCTTAGGTTTTCATTGAACCAGCGGGTGGAATACAGGTCATTGGACGCAATGTATATCTCCATCTCGGTATTTTCGAGCAGTTGCATATCCTCCAGCAGCTTCCTGACAGTTTGGGGGTTGCCAAGTGTCAGGTACAGCGAATGGGATATGGATGAATTGTAAATGTTTCGAAGGAAGGTATAATAATGCTCTCTCTCTTTGGGAGCAATGTAGGTAAATAAAAATTCCTGATCCCCCAGGTAAGAACGGAAATCTTCCAGGACAGGCAATAAATAGTCGTAATGCGTCATGCCGGTCATCAGGTGTATATTTACAATCAAGATAACCATTCATGCCGAACAGATCAAGGATAAAAGAAAGGGGGTGTGCGATCGCCTTGCAGGATGGCAATTTCAAAAGGCCGGTGGCGCTAATATTAATTTGATTTGAATTAATATACCACACCTAATGATGGGTGCACCGGTAAAGCCAAATTATATTTTCGGCCAGGCGGGTTACAATGGACAGTCCTTCCCCATCGTTTTGAATCTGGCCTTCTTCCCGGGCCACCCCTACATTCCAGTAGGTGGAACCAGGTACGATCATGTCGTTGATCAAGAAAAAGTCGTTGATGGAATGGAACGTTGGCATCATACCGGCCCTCCTGGCAACAGCCACAGCAGCCCCTATTTTGCGGCTCAGGAATTTACCGTTGCCCCCAATCACATAGCCACAACGGTCGATCAGGGCTTTGGTCTCAGGAGTCATTTGTGAAAAGTAGACGGGCGAGCCAATGACAATGGCATCAGCCCTCTTCATCATCTCTATGTATTCATTAATGGGATCCCCCTCCAGCACACACCGTTCATCCTGTCTTTTTCGACACTCCATACATGCGGTACATCCCTGGATGGGCTGACCTCCCAACTGCACATAGTCGACTTTGGCTGCTTCCTCATGAAACACATCGGCCATGCGGGTGAGCAGCATGGAGGTGTTTCCGTTTTCGCGCGGACTTCCGTTGAATAGCAATGCCCTCATAAGAACTTTTTTTTATAAGCGCATTAAAATTATAACAAAAACCTTCAAAGCCCAAAAAGAGTTTCAACAGGAAAGGTCCTGGATGTTAAAACGGGTGATTTCCCACCAGGACCTTTGCCATCAGCTGCTATGCAAAATGATCAGGGATGCGCCCTGGCAATCTGATCGTAAAATATCTTACAGGATGCCCTGAGGCTTTCAAAAACGGTAGCCCACCCCAGCACTCAGGTTCCAGTTGAAGCCCATGGTCTGCTCGGGCAGCAGCATATCGTTTTTTTGCACCATTTTTGAATCGTGCCGGTAGAAAAAAAGCCCCCCGCCGGCATAGGCATTCAGGTAAACTCCGGGGACAAGATCAGCTTCCACCCCTATCCCCAGGTAATGCTCGATGGTGTTGAAGGTTGGAACAGCGGACAGTTGCTGTCCTTCCGGAAGAAAACCCTCTCCGACCTGGTGTCTCAGATAATGATCCGAGATACCCGGATTATAGATGAAATTATAGATCAAGTAGGGTCTGACATCGTATTCGACCAAATCATAATCCCTGTCCCCTTTTGTGCGGTTCAAAAAGTACTGATGCCGGAATACAAGGCCCGAGACACCTTCAAAATGATTGACGAGCAGTCCCAGTTCAAACGTCCTGCGATCATGAACATATTCGGCACCCAGCACATTGCGGCTTTTTACCAGTCCGTTCACCTCCTGGTATACGCCTGCTCCAAACAGATCATCCTTGCTCTCTTTTATCTGTCCATACAGATCACCGGCATAGATCGCCAGTATCGCAAAAAGAGCATATTTTAACCAACTGCTTTTTTTCAATACGTCCATCATAACAACCTCCTGCTCTTTGATTTTGGTCCGGAATCCTTCCCCTATGCCTGAATGGCCTGCTGCAGTTTCCGCTCCAGCGTTTTGGCATTAACAGGTTTGGGTTGATAACTCACCGCTCCCATCTCCAAGGCCTTTTTCTTTATTTCATTGCTGGAGATGGCAGAAACAACCAACACCGGAACCTGGATGCCCTGCATCCGCATCTCCTGCAATACATCAATCCCGCTTTTATCGGGCATCATGATATCGAGGATGACCAGGTGGGGCTGGTATTCCAGGATCTTCTCAATGGCATTGCTGCCCCTGAGAACTGATAAGGATTCATATCCCAATGTGTTCAGGATATTTTCCATCAGCATGTTGTTCACGGTGGAATCATCAATAATCAGAATCCTCATAGTTTTTCAAATTGCTTTCAATTGTCGTTTCAATACACATACCAAAATCATTAGAAGGTTGTATATCAGAAGATTATATGATATCGTACGCAAAGAAATAGCCTTGTATGTAAAAAAACTTACACCATTTCGGAGCCAAAAGGTTGTCGGGTGTAAAAAAACACACACCCAGGGGGACCTGGGGTGAAAAACCCGACCATCCATCAGTCATCTGTCCGGTAACGGTTGTAAAGTTGTTCACGTTTGAGTCCCAAAAACCTGGCAGTTTGAGCTTTATTACCCCGAAACTTGTGAAGGGTCTGCCGAACCACCTTGAGTGTAAACTCTTCCAGGTTAAAAGGTTTTTTGATCAATTCCTGTATGATCTGCTCTTCACTGCGACGGGTATTGTAGTAATCCTCCGTGAGATTAAGGGTCTGCAACCGGTCCATCTCATCTTTAGCCTGCAGATGGTCGAAACGCAGGGTATCGCCTTCCATGAAAATCATCATCTGGGTTATAAGGTTTTTCAACTCCCGTATGTTTCCTGGCCAGTTGTATTGATAGAAAAATTTCAGCACTTTACCCTGGATGAAGCGGACCTGTTTTTGGAATTCCTTGTTGTACCTTTCGATAAACAGGCAGGCCATGGGAATGATCTCATCTTTGCGGTCTTTCAGCTCCGGCACTTCAACCCCCACCACATTTAGCCGGTAGTAAAGGTCTTCTCGCAGGGAGCCTTCTTTCAGCATGGACTTCAAATCCCTGTTGGAGGCAAACACCAGCCGGGCGTTGACCCTTTCCTTTTTTGCGCTTCCCAGTTTGTAGTATTCTCCTTCTTCGAGCACCCGCAACAATTTGGCCTGGAGGTCGAGCGGGATCTCCGCGAGCTGCTCGCGGTTCTCGCGCTCGCTGCGGTCCGCGGTCATCTCGGTCTCGATGTCTCCCGGCGCGACGGCGTTGACCCGGATCTCCGGTGCGAAGTCCGCGGCGTGGCTCTTGGTGAGGCCGATCAGGGCGCTCTTGGAGCTGGCGTAGTGACACTCGATCGGCGCGCCGGTGTGCGCGAGGATCGAGGAGACGTTCGTCACCGAGGGGTCGTCCCCGGAGGCCTGCAGGT
>CAJXLE010000199.1 GCA_913055895.1 uncultured Bacteroidota bacterium
CCTGCGATTGAAACCGTTCCATCTCTTTGATCGATGTGCGGGAGAGCGAGCGCAGGCTGTCGAGTTCACCTGCCGTAGTTTCCTCCATTTGGTTGAGCCGGTAGAGCAGGATGTTGATGCGTTTTTTCAGGTACTGCAGGTCCCCGACCACCAAACTGTCGGTGTCCGAGGCGGTGGCCATCTGGGTGAATCCCGCTGCCAGGACCAGTACAAGGATGAAGCGTTTCATGTGATTATAGACTGATTCATTTTTTGCCAAATGGAAATTATCCCGCTGAGGCGGGTATCTTTCATGTGAATCCAAGATAAGAACGATTGAGGATGGAAACAAAATTTTTTCCCAACAAAAAACCCGGAGTGGTTAGAACTCCGGGTTTGTGGGTGTTTACTCCTGCCTGTTTTTGACATATTTCTCGAGCCAGCGGTCCTGCTCCCACAAAAGGTGGAGCACCGATTCCCTGGCGGCATAGCCATGGCTTTCCTTAGGCAGCATCACCAGCCTGACGGTGGCCCCCAGGCCCTTCAGGGCATTGAAATAGCGTTCACTTTGCATGGGGTAGGTTCCCGAGTTGTTGTCTGCTTCACCATGGATCATCAGCAGGGGGGTTTTCATCTCATCTGCATGCATGAAAGGCGACATCTGGTAATATATATCAGGGGCTTCCCAGTAGGTGCGCTGTTCGCTCTGGAAACCAAAGGGTGTGAGGGTCCGGTTGTAAGCCCCGCTGCGTGCAATGCCGGCAGCAAAAAGGTCGGAATGGCTGAGCAGGTTGGCTGTCATAAAAGCCCCGTAAGAATGGCCACCTACGGCCACCCGCCCGCGGTCGATGTATCCCAGGCTGTCGACAGCATCGATGGCAGCTTTGGCGTCGCCCACCAACTGCTCGATGAACGTGTCGTTGGGCTCCTCTTCTCCCACGCCGATGATGGGAAAAGCTGCATCGTCGAGTACGGCATATCCCCTGTTGACCCAAAAAACCGGGGAGCCATAATGGGGATAGGTAAATTCATTGGACGAAGAAGTCACCTGGCTGGCGCTGGCTTTGTCCTTATATTCCCTGGGATAGGCCCACATGAGCATGGGCAGTTTCTCTTTCTTTTCCCTGTCGTAACTGGCAGGTAAATAGAGTGTTGCTGAAAGGTCGAGCCCGTCATCTCTCTTATAGTGAATCACCTCTTTGTGAATGTCCATGATGCTTTTAAAGGGATTTTTAAAGTAGGTGATGGGGTTGGGGGGTTCCTCGTTTTTTACGTTGCGGATATAGAAGTTGGGATACTCATTGCTCGACTCGATGCGGCTGAGGACATGCCCTTTCTTCATGTCGAGGGCAAAAAGTACGCGCTCAAGGTTCTCTTTGCCTTCGGCACGCCACAGCCTCTCTGTTTCATGGTTTTGGAGGTTGAACTTGTCGACAAACGGACGTATGCCCTCATCGCTGTAGCCATCGCCCAGCAGATAAATATGTTTTCCCTGGATGTCCAAGACGGGCTCGCCATATTTATTTTTCCTGGTCACCGGCCGCCCGGGATCATTGTAGCGGTCCTGGTAGTTGCGGTCAAAAATGATTTCGGGTTCCTGCGATGCGTCGGACGGATTGAAAAGGTAGGTTTTGGTGTTGCGGGTGTCCCACCAGTAATCTGTTGCAGCAGCCAGCTTGTCGTCGCCCCACATGATGCCCCCGTAACGGTTGATGGTTTTGAGAAGGCCGACAGGTTCGCTGTCGAAGGGCGCCTTCCATTGGAAGACCTCATCGCGGTAGTCCACGTCGTTTTCGGGATCGCCACCGTCCAGGGCTTTGGCAAAGACCAGCGTGGCGGGCCTGTCGTTGCGCCAGCTTAAACTCCTTCTGCCGGTTCGCACAGCCATAAAACCTTTGGGCAGATCTTCTATCAGCGGCACCTCAAGAACCTTCCTGATTTTGTCTCCCTGTCGGTCGTATATGACGGTGGTTTGCGGAAATCGGTAGTAAGGGACGATGTAGGAGAAAGGTTTGCCAATGGTGGTTGCCATCACATATTTGCCATCCGGGGAGAAGGAGACGCCCCGGTACATGTCGTTGCCTTTCCACTGGCTTTTACCGCCGTCAAGGTCAACGCGGTATAACTCCGATCTGACCAGCTGTTCGAAGTTGAACTCATCGGCCTTGTCCTTGAGCAGATCCTGGTAGGTTCTGTTTTGGGCTTTCTGACCTTTGTTGACGGAAACGGTGGGCCCCTGCGGGATGTTTTCCGATTTGTCAATCAGCGGCTGGCGGTTGTCGGGGAGGAATTTTACCAAAAGGGACTGGTTGTCTTTAAACCAGTCGAAAGGCATGCCCATGTTGGCATTCAGGCGGTCGGCGGTTAGTTTGCGACACCTGGCCTTATCGATCTCCAACACCCACAGTTCCACACCTTCTCCGGTGGTGTGGGTGAAAGCCATCATGCTTTCGTCGGGCGACCACGAAAAGTTGGATAAACGGGGTTCCTCAGGTAGTCCCCGGACCGGGGTTTCTTCTTTGTCGCCCACTTTCATCAGGGCAATGTTGTTGTAGAAACGCTCGCGGCTGCCGATGTTGGTTTTGGGGTTGATCCGCAGCCCTCCCAGGCGGAGCTCCTCCCGGGCCAGTTCCTGAATGGTTTTGTAGCGGCCGCGGTAGAGCAGTACCATATGGTTGCCTTGCCGGTTAATCCTTACAGAAGGAGCCATGGGTGCATCAGCCAGTTCCAGTATCTCTTCAGGGGGCAATTGATAATCAACATCCACCTGCGCCTGTGAAGCGGACAGGAAAAACAGTGAAAAAAGTGTCAGTGTGAAAGATAATTTTCTCATGGTGTAAGTGTTTGAAGTTTTGTTGATCGGTTTTGATTGGTTATGTGATGGGTTGTTTGTTGTATGGTCGGGTAGAGATGATTTTGTTGGCGGTTGTTTTTGTTTGGCACCTTGAAAGTACTGTTTTTTTTGGAATTACCCAAAAAAATGTGGTGGCACCCAGCAGGTAACACTGTAGCTTTGGATTTTTCAATCCTGCATTGTGTAGGTATTCCGCTAAATTTCAATTGGTTTGCCCGGATATCCAAGGAGTGGTTTTTTAGGTGTTTATACTTAAAAAAACATTGAATCCTAACCAATAATGTCATATATTTAGATATTGATACCGCTAAGACATTGAGATTGTCCGGGACCACCATATGGATTTAGAAAAAACGGTGACCAAATATTCAGGGATGAAGCAAAACCATCTTTCCATCCAGTTCTACCCGGTTGTGGAACATTCGCCCCAGGGTACGGCCATCTTTCAGGATGGCAGGTTTGTGTACGCCAACCCTGCCGCAAACAGCATTATGGGCCTTCCCGGAGGTGATTTGACCCAATATTCGACGGGTGAGCTCTCCTCCTTTTTAACTCCGGCTCAAGGGCAAAAGGTTGAAACGGCCATAAAGGATTTGTATTCGGGGAAGAGGCAATTTTTACGGGATGAGCTAAAAATATCCGTATTGCCGGGTAAAAGGGTTTGTCTGGAGGTTCATTGCACCAGGGTGGATTTTGGAGATCAGCCTGCGCTGCTGATAAATTTCTTTGACATAAAAGGCAGGAAAGCCAGCCAGCACAGGTCGGATAAGTTGATTGAAGAAATGCGCATTGCGAATGAATTTATTGTGGGTGCCGGCTCACAGCCGGATCTGGAACAGATGGCTAAACATACCATCCGCAAGATGGAAGAGTTGGTGCCCGGTTCACAGGTTTTGTTTTTGTTTCATGATGAACCCAAAGATGAGCTCAGGATATGGAGTTTGTTTTCAGGCAAGGATGCCGGACTCGAAGGAATGAACTATGCTGATGGTTTTAGAAGGAGTATAGAACTGCTCTTCGGCACCGGCAAGCTTAGAAGTCATAAAGACAGTACAGTTAACTTATTGAGGGGTCTGCTACCATGTGATACAGTCGGGAAAATGGAACAGGCTTTTGCCGGCAGAAGCATCTGGACCCTTGGCTTTGTAATAAAGAAAAAGATTCTGGGAGGTATGGTCATTTTTTTACCCAGGGGCATGGACCCTCCCCACAAAAGGGCCCTGGAGAACATTGCCGGATATGTTTCTGTTTTGCTTCAAAGAATATCAGCTGAAGAATCCCTTCTAAAGAGTGAGGTACGTTTCCGGGCCTTGTTCAACATGGCTGCCGATGCCATGTACATTTATTCCCTGGATGACAGCATTTTCCTGGAAGTTAACCAGGAAGCCTGCAGGAGCTGGGGATACGAGCGTGATGAACTGCTCAGCATGGAGATGGGGTCGCTGCTACCTGCCAGGGAGCTGGCTGGTATGGACCAGCAGATACAAAAGTTGGAAAGCAAGAGGCGCATTATGTTTGAATCGGTTTACCTGCGTAAAGACGGATCGCAGTTGCCGGTAGATGTGAACATCCAGTTGATTGAATATCAGGGTAAGAAGTGTGTTTTTGCCGTCAACAGGGATATCAGCGAGAGAAAACAGAATGAGCGGCATTTGGAAGAGGAAAAGCAGCGTTACCGCGACCTTTCCATACACCTGCAAAACATCAGGGAGGAGCAAAACGCCCTTATAGCAAAGGAGATCCATGATGAGCTGGGACAGTCGCTAACGGCCTTAAAGATGCATCTTTCCATGCTTCACCATGATCTGTCGGCCAGGGATAAGCCAGGAGATGTATCGGGTTTGATCGATGATATGCAGGATATACTCGACGATACGGTTGACCAGGTGAGGAAACTCTCGGGTGAAATGTGGCCCTCCATCCTGGAGGTGGCCGGCATCGGTGAAGCCCTTGAAAACCTGGTCCGGGAGTACGAAAGTTATTCCGGTTTCAAGATCGATTTCAGGTCGGAGGTTCCAACCCTGACAATGGATAAGGACAGGTCGCTGGCTGTCTACCGGATCGCCCAGGAAGCCTTTACCAATATCCTTCGCCATGCCGGGGCTTTTCAGGTTGCTGTCAGCCTGCAGATACAGCAGGAGAAGCTGTTGGTGAATATTGAAGATGACGGCATGGGCTTTAGCTTCTCAGATCAGGACAAAAAGACTGCCCTGGGTATTCTTGGTATGCAGGAGCGTGCCTCCATGTTCGGGGGCAGCCTGGAGATAGAAAGCAAAAAGGGACATGGTACTGCTTTGCATCTTACCATGCCCCTTTTATAAAGCCAATCCATTCATTTGATTATGACTTAATCATTTTATTGGCCAGATGGGACTTACAGGATCAAATAATCATCCCTTTTTGATGCTGTAATGATTGTTTGATCATGCGCGCTTCGCCGGGATATTTCTACCTTATGGTTCACGATAAAACCTGCCAACATGATAAGGATTGCCATTGCCGATGACCATCCCCTGATAAGAAGGGGGTTGGCAAAGCTTATTGAAAGGGAGATAGATATGGAGTTGGTGAATGAATACCAGGACACCCGCTATTTGTTGAAGCATTTTGATGCCCAGACGTGCGACATACTGGTGCTGGATCTCTCTTTCCCCGACAGCAATGGTCTGGATGTGCTTGAGCGCATCAGGGCTATCTGGCCCAAGTTAAAAATCCTGGTCATGAGCATGCATCCTGAAGAACAGTATGCTTTGCGGGCTATGAAAGCGGGCGCCCAGGGATACATCAGCAAGAACAGCTCTTCCGCTGAACTGATAGGAGCCTTCCGTAAAATAGCCAGGGGCGCACGTTATTATACAGAAGCGGTGGTCGAAAAAATGGCAGGCGGTTACCTGGAGCAGACCAGTGATAAACCCCACGAACAGCTCACCAACAGGGAATTTCAGGTGTTTATGATGCTGGCACGGGGACTTTCGGTGCAGGAGATCTCCAGGTTGCTTGTGCTCAGCAGCAATACCGTTTATACTTTCCGACGCCGGATTTTCGACAAGA
>CAJXLE010000200.1 GCA_913055895.1 uncultured Bacteroidota bacterium
GACTACAGACGCTCGTGGAGTATATAGCAAAGTTCTCACTGGTGTTGATGTTGATCCACGGGTATCCTTCCCGCTCAACACATTCCTGCCACCTTTTCAGATCCCTGTCCAGGGAAATCCCCACAATCTTGATTCCTTTTCCGGAATACTTATCATATAGGGGCTTCAATACCTCTTCTGCCCTACGAATACAAGGACCACAATAGGATGCCCAGAAATCAATAATTACAAAATTACCTTTGAAATCGTGCAATTCAATGATTTTGCCATCGACCGTATGTTCATAGAAATTCGGCACTTCCCTACCTAAAGGTTTTTTCTTAAAAAGCAGATATTCATTGATCTGTTCAACCAGTCTCTCCTCCAGCCTTACTGAAGGTACTACCAGGCCGGGCAGCTTTATTTGAGATGTGTCCGGGAGCAAACCATGTATCATGAGCGAAGCAACAAGCTTCACATCAGGGTCCTGATACCCCCTTACCTGACTGGCCAGTTGCTCCTGCAAAGCCCGAATCGAATCCATCCTTCTTTGGTGGGTTCGGTAGGCATACCGTTTAAAATCCCTGTCGGCAGGCAATGTCTTGATGGAATCCTCCCATTTTTCATGCTTGAGCCTTTCAGAGTAAATCTCTTTAAGCTTATCCTGGTAAGCAAAAAAAAGATGGTTCCGGTCAGAAAGATTCGTTCCGCTGACAGTGCCGTTTGCGGGATCAATGTTGATCCGGGCAGGTTCATCGGGAAAAACAAAGACCGAGTTTTGGATGTCGCTCCTATAGGTGAGCAACTCTTCAGAATGCTCATTTCTTATGGACTCCCAATGGATCTCAAGAATCCTGATTGGCCGTGTATCAGGTTTGAATGAGACCTTGCCTCCAGGTATCAGACAGCGTTCATCGGTCGGATAATAGCCCATAAAACGCTGCATGGAATGAATGGTATCGATATAAACATTATAATCGCCATGATGCAACACCCGGATTTCAATATTATCGTGGCTGCATCCCGGCATAAGAAGGGAGGAAACCAACAATACAAAAACAAAATGTATATATTTCAAAACTGCAGGATTTTTTTCACAATGATGGGGTTTTGCACTCTCCCGGCCTATAACCAATGAAAAGATAAGTAAAAACCGGGAAGAAATCAATCTTATTCTGAAGATCGAAGTACCTGTTGTGTTCTATAGACAAGAAAAGGTAAGGATTTTATCTGTGGCATTCCACTAAAAATTCGGAGGACGATTCATCCAGTTCCCCACCCTGGTAATCACCATATATATGATATGAACTGAATTCTGAGCGATCCAGCAGATGTTCCAGTTCATAGCGAAAAAAGTAACGCAACGGCACCTGCCATCTTTCTTTCTTGAGCGATTCGCCATCCTGCCACTCCAGGTCGAAAGTCACATGAATCAACTGTCTTAACAGCTCCGGAGATGTGGAGACAAAGCGCTTCAGTTGTTGGCCGGACTTATATTCCCCGTCAAAATCCTTAAAACGGGTCAGGGGTTCCAGCAGAAGGTACAGGTCGGGAACAAAAGCATCAACAATCAGTCTGCCCCCCCGCTTCAGGTAGCGGTAGATATGATTTAAAGCCAACAGCTGGTTCTCCTTTTCCAGGACATGCATGAACACGCGAAAGGGAGCAACGATCAAATCAAACTTAAAGTGAAAGGAGAAATCTGTCATATTTTGATTACTAACCCTGTAGTGGTCGCTGGAAGGCAGTTTCTCTCTTAGCACCTCCAGCATGGACTCGCTGATGTCGATGCCATAGATGTCATTTCCCTGCTGCCATGCGTCGATAAACAAGCGCCCTGTCCCCACACCAATTTCCAAAACCTTTCCATTGCATTTTCTTATCTGCTCGAGAAAATACTGATGGTCCACCTGGTTTCTCAAATCCTGATAGATCACATCATAAAAGCGGGAGAAAAAAGAAGGATATTCGTGTAATTCCATAACCAACTGTTTTCATTAAAATAAGATGTTATTGATCAATAAGTCTGATACAAATTGTCATGTTGTTTTTTCAATCAATTCTTCGTCCATAAGAAACCCCCATGGTGGGGCGTGAGGATTCAGACGTTCATTGTTATATTGATTTTTTTGGTCCTGTGTAACTCATCCCGCTGGAGCGGGAACATCTCCTATTAGGTAAAACCTTTGTTAAGAAAAGATCAAAAGGCAGAGCCTTATGGTTCTGTCCAAAAATCCTTTAACTGTAACACTCAGCTATTCAGGTCATCAAAAAAGGAAGAGGGATAAACATTCCATAAAGAGCCATCCGTTTTTCAGGACAGCCATCCGTTTTTCAGGACAGCCATCCGTTTTCAGGTGGCAGGCCTGGAAGGATTGGTGGGTTTGTTCCTGGAGGCTTTTTTGATGAGCTTTTCCGCCCAGTGCCTGGCCCTTTCCGTCTCCCCGTGTATCAGGGGTCCCTTTTTCCCCACCACATAAAAAATTTCAGAGTCGATGCAGCGAGCCCCCTTCTTTTTCAGTTCTGCAGAGATCTTCGGGGCTGCATTGCCCAACAACCTGGTCAGGGCACTGACGACAAACCCGTGGTTATCCGCCAGGGTGCTGGTATCAAAAGATACGGCACACATACCCTGCAGCGAATCGTCAGAAAAGCCGGATAAAAAAGATTTGATGGATTCGGTGTAGGAGCCTCCCTGGGTGGGAGAACCAACGACCAACAGGTCTGTCTTTTCAGTCACATCCACAGCCCCGGCTTGTTGAACACCAATCACTTTCGGTTCATAAACCTTTTCCAGTCCTTCACCGATGGCTTCTGCAATCTTTTGGGTGTGACCAAAACGGGAATCGTATACAATAATGGCTTTCATGGCGGTATCCCTTTTTATCTGTAAAAAATTGGGGGATGATGTGGCCATTCCTTATTATATCAATCCCACAGCCAATTCCCCCACAACAACTTTCCCCGACAAGATACAACAGATAAGGATCAATTTCAAATGGTCAGCCCGGTTCTTTACCCTAATGTCTGCGATCGGCCTCCAGCAGGTAGAGTCGGTGGTCCTCCACAAGATAGATCATGGGTGCCACCAGTATTCCGGGATACTTCAACCGCAAACGATCGGCCTCGGTGAGCACAAAACCTGCCTCATTTGCTATCTCAAACAAGGGGGCAAAATTTTGGAAATGATCCGCTGCAAGCTCCTCCTTCCAGCCGGTTGTTTGCACCAGTCCATCCACAAAGGTCTGCCGTTTGGAATGCAAGCCCACCATGCCACACTGGCTGTGCCCGATAAGGGCAATATGCCTTATCCCGCCAACAGTAATGGCAAACGAAACCTGGAATTCATTGTTACGCAGGTTGGCACCGCCGGTGCGAATGACATAGGAGAATTTCTCAGGCATGCGCAAGCTGACCCTGTGGTCCATGCAGGTGCCGGCAAGCAAGTGCGGGTGGGTGTACTCATCCATTGGCCGTGCCAGGTTGTGGTATTCCAGCAACCTGCCAATAGGGCTATCCTGGTACTCCGGGTATATATCACTTTGCGCGGTGATGTTCACAAGTCCCTCCATAGCATTTTTTTTTGGTGATTATAAAGTTAAGACAGAACCGGACTTTAAAAGGTTGAAAGAAAAAACTATTCCCAGTAAACACGCCTGATCGAATCCCTGCCTGTCATTTCTATCTTGTGATCAGCCACCTGGTATTTCAGAACAACGCTGTCTTTTTGATACTGGCTTTTACCTGGCTTGCGGCCGATGAGTCCCTTTTCTGTCCTGAAAATATGGAACCGGTCCTTCCATATTCTGGATGAATACCTCACCTCTCCTGCTGGATTGGAAATGGTGCCTGCAACCTGGTATGTTCCCATCACTCTGCCTTCTTCATTTAAATTTAAAAGCAACAGTCTGTCCTCAGTCCCATTGTAGCTGTGGTGCTCATAGATGATGAACTGGCACATGTTATTTTTCAGACGCAAAGTTCCCCAAAAAAAATGATCTTTTTGTCATGGACATCTCACCTGCTGCTTTATGAAACATATGTTGCTGAAATGATGAAGGGGACTAAAAATAAAAAACTATTGCGACTTCCCTTTGAAGGAGGCTCCCGGGGATCCCCTCTGGGTAAGGACCACGCCGGTTAAAACCACCATCAGGCCCAACACATCGGTCAAAATAAGTTTGTCTCCGAAAGCAACCCAGGCCATCAGCATGGTTACGGGGGGTCCAAGGTAAAACAAACTGGCCACTTTGGTGGCATCCAGGCGTTCCAGCAAGAGCCACATCAGAGCATAAGCTCCCAGCGATACGGCAAAGATCAGCCATATCATGGTATAGACAAAGGGGGCTGTCCATTGGGCGGTGAGGCTCTCAACAAAGAGTGCGGGCAGAAACAAAGCTATGGCCGTGGCCAAAGCCTGGTAAAAAAGGTTCAGATCGACGGGCAGCTTGTGTTTTCCCCCGACTGTCTCCATTCTTCTTTGTAACAGGCTGGCAATGGTAATGGCCACCACCGACCCCAGGGGAATGAGGTATCCAAAGACAGATCCCGGATAGGAGAAATCGATTCTGTAGAGCACAGCGAGTGCCACACCGCCGAATCCAATGACCAGCCCCAGCCATCTGTGAAGGGGGGTTTTTTCGCCTACCGCCATACCGGAGAAAGCACCTGTAGCCAGGGGCTGCAGGGCCACCACCAGGGCAACAATGCCGGCGGGAACATCATAATCCAGGGACAATAGCACACAAGTCAGCCAGCCGCCATGGGCAAGAACACCCACCAGCATGTTCACGGAGGCGGCAGGCCAGCCCACCCAATGAAGACGGCCTCTGGCTGCCAGGTACAGCAACATAAAGACAGCCAAAGCCAGGTACCTCCAAAACAGCAGCGTGAAGGGGCCAGCGTAGGGCAGGCCGTATTCTGCTCCTATGAAACCGGAGTTCCAGAAAAGAACAAAACCAATAACCAGGATGATGGTACGCTTTAACATAATCGCAATTTCCGAAATAACAGGGATGAGCCAGGGGAACCCCTGCCACAAATTGGTTGCCCAATATAAGAAAAGTCCATTAACATGCTGATACAACCCAGCGGAATATTTATTCGCTGGCAGAATCAATCCATTTCTCTGATTTGAATGTTCCGAAATTCGACTCCGTGTCCTTCCGATTGCAGGGCGATGTAGCCCCCGGTAAGTGGTTTGCCATCGACCTTAACAGAAGGATCGAAACCTGTTACCACTCCCCCTCCTATCCGGGGCCGGGTATATTGAAGCACGGTATCGCCATTGATCACGTGCCGGATGACGGAATCGCGGTGCACGATCAGTTCGGCACTGACCCACTGACCGGGAGGGTAGGTCTCCGAGCCGGAATTCAGGCAATGATCGGTGTATTTCTTACCCTGGTAATAAATTTCCGTGCCTGGTGTACACACGTTACCTGTGGGCCGGGGTGTTCCTTTCTTCTCTTCGGCCAGGATCTGGTATTCTATAGCGATCGGCCAGTCCTGGTCTTTCCGGATCGTCTGCGGATCCTGGGAGTGGAACATCACACCGCTGTTTCGGTAGGCGAAGGATGGGGCATCTTCACGCCACTGGCCGGTGAAGCGGTACTCCAGTTTCAGGTGGTAGGAAGAAAAGGGCTCCCGGTAGTACAAGAGCCCGAACCGTTCATTGAAAGCGTCGTAACCGTCGTAATTCACCTGTATCTTTCCGTTTTTCACCCTAAAAGTATGGGCGTAGTTGTCGCCCAGTTTGTGGTGGTTGATCTTGGCAACCCAACCCTCCAGGTTGTTGCCGTTAAAAAGGCTTTGCCATTCCCGGCTGGAGGCGGACCCTTCTTTCTCATCTGTGGCAACACATGAAACGGCTAACCCAACGACGGCCA
>CAJXLE010000201.1 GCA_913055895.1 uncultured Bacteroidota bacterium
TAAAATCAAAAAATGTTTTGGGGTTTTTTCGATTTTTTGGGGGTGTGGTGAGTTATCTCACCGGTGGGTAATGTTCGCTTAATCAGTCAAATTCAGCGTATGGAAGGCGGTATGGCACATATTGATATTTCAATCATGAGAAGCCAAAATCTTTAAATGAAGAGGTGATATCAAATTAATTGCTTAACCTGCTGTATCCATTAATTCTTTGCCACCAGATTTTACTCCTGCTGGTTTTGGGTTTTATTTTCGTTTTGATCATTATTGTAAGTGTAAGTGGGATCTTTTTCCTTTTCTCCATAATGGTATAAAAATTCAGGGGCAAAATCTGCTCCATTATCCCATTCTATAGTAAAGTCGTTCAACCGGAAATTTTTAAACCTGTCAGGATCTTTTAGAGGTTCAAAAATATCTCCGTGTAATTCCTCATAAAGATCTATTGTTTTCTTCTTACCATCACTGAACTCAAATTCAATCTTGTATCCCTTCACATGCCTGGCATTTGTCACTTTTATGAGTTCCATGTTTATCTATTTATAATTATCCCATAAAACCTTGATATTTCCGGCATATCATATAAAATATCTAATGATCAACATACCATCAATCAATTTAACGAAAAAATTAAAAAAATGGTACTTTTTTATATGGCTTTGGGGTTATGGCGTTCCAAATGCCTGTAGGTCTCCAGCAGGTTTCGGTAACTTTGCGGGGGATGGTGCCCCAACCATTCCAGCAGGCGGGTGGCAGCCCGGTGAAGGGGCACCTTGCCGAGGGATTTTTCATGGGCGGTATGGATGAAACGGATGATGCGCAGGCCGTTGAACCAGTGAAAGAAATGTTTGCGAAAGGCCGGCAGGCTGTTGCAGTTGTTGTTGATGCGGTGGAGTTCGCCGGGAAAACCGACAGCATGAAGGAAATCCCTGAGCACGGGATCCTGGCTTTCCAGCAGCTCCCCATGCTGTTGCGCTGTTGCCTTGTAAAAGCGGTCGGCCTGCTCCATGAAATGCTTCAGGGACTGAAAAACGGCCGGGTCGTAGGTCAGGTAGGTTTGATCGGGATTTTCCGACCATTTGATCACCTGGGGACCGGTGCCGAACAGCACCCGGTCGGAAGGACGGGGTGAAGGGCAGACGGTGGTATGGGTGATGTCCCGCACATGACCCAGCTGAAAAACCTTGTTGAGAAAGTAGAAGTCCTCCCCTGCCCTTTTGGTGTTCATGCCGCCCTGCTTGGTATAGGCTTCGGCGCGCACGGCAAAGGCCGAGCCTATGGTCTGAAAGGCATAGGGGTAGCCGGCCCACCGCAGGGCCTGGTTGTAGTAGCGAAGGAAAAGCTCATAGCGGACGATGCCCTCATAGATGGCAGGATCATAGCTGTTGCCTTCCAGGGGGTGCTCAAAATAGAAAATGCCGGCATTGAGACGGGGATTTTTTTTGATGTGTTGCTCCAGGGCGGTGAAATAGTTGGGCTCCACCAGCGTGTCGGCATCCAGCGAAAAGATCCAGCCGTCTTTGCGGTTCAGCTGGTTGAAACGGGCGACGGCCTCGTCCATGGCTATTTTACGTGCCAGACCGGCCCCGGCTTTCTCCTGCGGAAGATCGGGGGCATGGAGGGTGTGTACGTGGAAATTTTCGCCGGGTTGACGGGTTTGGTTGGTCTGCCGGCCTTTCCAGTCTTCCACTTCCCGGAGGGTCTGCCTGTTTCTTTGGTGCACTTCCGGGGTGTCGGCCTGCGAGGCGTTGACAGCCACCAGCACTTCCACCGCCTTTTCGGGTCGATCGGCTTTCCACAGGGCATCCAGCACTTCGGTGATGCGGTCCTCATTGTAGCAGGGTATCACCACCACATAGCCCAGGTGCCGGGCCGGCGGCTGACCGGTAAAATCGCCGCAGAGGCGGTGCTTTTTCAGGTAACGATCGGCAAAACCCATGGGGTGATTTTTTCGAGCACGCCGCTTAGGCTGAATTTTCGGGGGACAAAAAGCTGTAATCTCTTCCATACCGCATCATCTGCTCGGCATAGCCTTCGTCGTAGCGGATGCGGATGTCGGTGACCTGCCCCTTCTCTTTTACCGGCTCGTAGACGGGGTTGATGAAACCGGTGAAAGGAGCTATGTTCAGCTTGCGGAACCGCTCCAGCACTTCCTGGTGCAGGTCGGGATCCAGGCGGGTGCCGTACTCTTCCACCAGGTTTTTGGCCGCCTCATAGTCGCCTTCCGACTTGATGCGCTGTATCTCTGCCAGCAGGTCGCCAAAAAGCTCCCGCAGCCGGTCAAAATCGTTGACCACAAAATAGGTCTTGCCCTCGCGGGTCTTCTTCTCTATGACCTTCTCGTCCTGCCCTTGCTCATAGCACCAGCGGGCGATGAGCTGGCGGTTGCGCATGTGGGCCTGCTCCAGGTTCTTGCCGGGTTTGACGCGTATCATCTGGGTCATCAGGCCGTTGCGGATGTACCCTGTGTACTGGGCGCGGGCTGTCTCCAGTGTCGAGGTGACGCCCAGGGCGATCAGCTTGCTATCCATCATGTAATAGAGGGCAAACAGGTCGGCCCGGGCTTCTTCGATGGGCGACTGGTAGTTCTTCAGGGCATCGCCGCCGACACCTTCCAGCAGCTGGCCCGACCCGTGGCCCAGGCACTCGTGCAGGTCGGTGTGCAGGTTGTTGCCTTCAAAGCCGTATTTCTTGCTGCGCTCCACCTCCTCCTTGCTCCAGGCAAACTCTTCGGCAAAGCCGCTTTCGATCATCGCCTCGTGGTGGGCGCGTGAGATGTTGTTCAGGGTGATCGACTTGGAGCCGTGTTCCTTGCGTATCCAGTCGGCATTGGGCAGGTTGACGCCCACCGGCGTGGTGGGATAGCTCTCCCCACCCAGCATGGCCACCTCCACCACGCTGGCCGAGACCCCTTTGACCGAGGCTTTCTTGAAACGGTCGTCGATTGGGGCATGGTCCTCAAACCACTGGGCGTTCTGACTCAAAAGGCGTGTGCGCCTGGTGGCTTCGGGGTCCTGCACATGCAGGATCGACTCCCAGGTGCCTTTGAGTCCGAGGGGATCCTCATAGGTCTCGATGAACCCGTTGATCAGATCCACCTGGCTCGTGGTATCCTTCACCCACTGTATGTTGTACTCGTCAAACTTCTGCAGGTCGCCCGTGCGGTAATACTCGACCAGTGCCTGCAGCCACTGCGCCTGCCGCTCGTTCTCGGCGTAATCCATGGCTTTTTCGAGCCAGCGGACGACCTCGGTGATGGCATCGCCGTACATGCCGCCCTCCTTCCAGGTCTTCTCCTGCAGGCGGCCGTTCTCCCTGACCAGCTTGCTGTTGAGTCCCCAGGAAAGCCTGTCGTCCTGCTCCTTGAGCTGTCCGTAATAGTGCTCGCTCTCCTGCTGGGTGACGCCCTCGTAGAAGTTGTTGGACGAGTGCAGGATCATGTCCTTCGAGTCGTCCTGCTCCACCGCCTTGGGCGCCACGTTTTCATCGAAAAGCAGGGGGGTGAGGGTCTCTGTGGCCTGGTCGGTGCTGCTGAAAAGCGGTTTCAGGGCTTCGACCCCTGTCTCCCTGACCAGGTGGGCAAAATATTCCCGGGTGAATTCGGGCAGGTTTTTCTCCTTGGAGAAATGGTGGTGGATGCCGTTGTTGTACCACAGGGTTTTCAGGTACACCAGGAACTGTTCAAATTCCGGCTGGCTGCGGTCGCCCGGGTAATGCTGGTAAATGGTCTCCAGCGTTTTGCGTATCAGCAGGTTGTGCTTGTAGTTCTGGTCGTATATGATGTCGCGTCCGGCCAGTGATGCCCGGCTCAGGTAATACACCAGGAGCTTCTGGTTGAGGCTCATCTGGTCGAAATGGCTCAGGGTGTACCTGAGAATTTTTATGTCGCCGAACGATTCGACGAAATAGGCCGGTTGTCTGGTTTTTTTATGGGTCATGGACTGATAAATTGATTAATTGTCTAGTTGTTCAATTGGTGTATTTTGTGTTATTAAGTTGCTAATTTACGGACTACAAATTTCTGCAGCCAGCAACCAACCATCAATCCTCCTCAAAGTCGATCTCGTTCAGGCGCAGGTCCAGGTCGAAATAGGTGTTCCAGATGCCGTTCTCGAATTTGAGTCCGTCGTAAGAGAAATCGGGACCGTAATACTCGCGCTGACCTTCGTATTGTGGCTTGGACGGCGACAGGTGGTCGTAGACAATCATCTCCTTCTCCCTGTCATAGCGCAGCATCATGTTGGCAAACTGGTTGTACTCAAAAAGGATGCGCTTGCTGATCTCCCGCTGGTTCTTAAAAATCGAGGCCCCGAACATGGGCTGATCCTGCTTGTCGAAATACAGCACGTCGATCACCTTGCGGTTGGTGAGAAAATCGTTGGGGTCGAAGCCCAGCAGGGTGTAGTATTTCTGATCGAAACGCCCGGGCTTGGCGATGATGTCGTAGTAGAGGGCACCGTACCATTTGTCGGCCGTCAGGGTTTTGTTGGCCGGTTCTTCGATCTTGCCCGACTGGTCGTTCAGCTCGAAGGTCAGCAGCGTATCGGGCTTGCGGTACTGCAGGAAGCAATGAAAGACATTGTACCCCGCTTCATAGGGCACATTCCAGTTGTATATCTTCACCTTCTCATCGGACGACTTCAGGATGCCTGCATTTTCGATGGCCTCGAAAGGATAATCGAAAGAGCGGGGATCTTCCAGTATTCTGCGGAACCGTTTGAGGATCTTCCTGTTGAGCTCATCGCGGGTGTCGTCTTCACGCGCATGGGCCAGGGAGTCGAAATAGCGGTGCAGCATGAGCTCCTGCTGCTCAAAATCGACCTGCTGGCTGTCGGCGGGGATGGGTATATAGGAAGAACCTTTCTTAACCGTCGCTTCCTGGGCCATAGCTTTCTTACCGCTGAGGCTGCCAGCGACCAAAAGCGCCAATAAAAACAGCGCGGTGTAAACAAACCGGAATGGGACAACTCTTTGCATGGACACCGGATTTTTGATGCAACATGCAAAGATATTCAATCTGCTCATGTAATAAAAGCATATGGCAATAAAAGAGGTAGGGCTCATACTTACACCTAAGTTCTTTTGCCGCTAAGCGGTATGTTTAAAAAGGTTTAAGGACAATTTATATTGCCCGTGTATATAGCTAAATCACCGCTAAGCGGCAAAAGAACTTAGGTGTAAGAGATAGGAAGCATCATCCCTTAAGCTTCTCATTTATCCAGATCTTCATTAGAGCCTGGCGGGAAACACCCATTTTTCTGGCTTCCTTGTCAATACCAGAAATCATCCAATGGGGCAAACTTAAAGAAATCTTTTTTTGCTCCAGGTCGGGCCTTCTGGCTTTATCTATCTCCAGATATTGCGAGATGTCTTCTCCAGCATCAAATTTTTCGTCAAATTCTTCTGCTGTAATATATTTCTTTTTCATACTTCCTTGATTTTCTTACAGAAATAATTCTGATGATATGATCTCTGTATGTTACAACGGCAGTCCAAATAATATTATTGAGTTCATTTTTTCAGCTAAGCGGGATATGTACCTCTTTTGCCGCTTAGCGGTGATTTAGAGTTCTTTTGCCGCTAAGCGGTATGTTTAAAAAGGTTTAAGGACAATTTATATTGCCCGTGTATATAGCTAAATTACCGCTAAGCGGCACAAGAACTAAGCAGTACATGAACTTAGGTGTAAGGGATACATGGATTTTGG
>CAJXLE010000202.1 GCA_913055895.1 uncultured Bacteroidota bacterium
GGTCCTTTTCAAACCCGTAGTTGGGCGACCAGTGCCAGTAGAGCACGTTCTCCTCTCCATCCTTGGTGTACCAGTCCCACTCAATGCCTTCCCAGATCCTGTTGATCTGGTCGATCATGGCCTGCTCGGCTGGCACGGACGGTTCCAGGTACTGCCTGAAAGTGATCAGGGCCTGGGCCATGAAGCCGGCCTCCACCAGGTCGCCCCCGTCGTCTTTCTCGCTGAAAGGTATCACCTCGCCGGTGGAGCCGTTCATCCAGTGGGGCCAGGCACCGTGGAAGCGGTCGGCCTCGTTTTCCAGGAAGTTGAGGATCTTCTGCATGCGTTGAAGTCCCTGGTCACGGGTGATGAAACCCCGCTCAATGCCCACGATGATGGACATGACGCCAAAGGCCGAGCCACCTCCAGTGACCGTCTCGTCCGAGGTGTTGCGCTCCCGGGCCATGCCACTTTCGGGATGGCCAAAGTCCCAGAAATATTTGAAGGTCTGCTCCTGTATTTTGGTAAGTAGCTCCTCCTCGCTGATGCGCGGGAACTTGTCGGTGGAATCCAGGCGGGTGTAAAAATCATTCTCAAACCCTTCGAAATCAAAGCCACCGGGGGTGGTGAGGCCTTTGTCGAGGTGGAAGGCATAGTCCAGGTAATAGCCCAGTTGCTCCTGGTTGTCGACGACCAGGGTGCTGTCGCCATCGGCAAAGCTCACCTCCAGGGGGACGGTTTTGTTTGGCCGGCTGAGGCTGATGTTTTGGCTGGCACTTTCCCGCTCCACCGGGGCATCGAAATGGACCCTGAACCGGGTTTGGAAATCGATGTCCCGCAGGTTGTATCCCCTGCTGAAGTTCTTCTCGTTCAGGGTCACCGACTGAATCTGCAATGTTCCGTTTTGGGTGGAAAAACGGTATTCCGCCCCCGAAAAGGATTCTCCCCCGGCACCTTTTAACCCTTCCCTTATTCTAAGGACATATGGGGTATTGTACTTCAACTCTTCTTCGGGGGTGAGGGATACCATCCTGTGGTCTTCGAAAAAGAAGGGCTTCATGTCCAGTGTCTGCGAACCGTCCCGGAGAAGCTCGATGTTGTCCTGCACGGTGCCGGTGTCGAGGGGTTGGCTGAAGGAGAGCACCACGGGTTTGTCGACCGGTACGTTCCCGGTTGTCCCTGACGTGGACAGACTAACCTGGCCCACCCTGGAAGAGGCGATCTCAATTTCTTGATCGCCTTCGGGCGAGCTCTTGTCCTTCTTCTCGCAGGCGAGCGATGACAGTACCAGGGTTATCAGGAGGATGGTTTGGATCGGCGTGTTTTTCATAGCAGGGTGTTCCGGTTCACTGGTTATTCAGGTTCACAGTCTATTCGACCTTGATGGCAGGGGTTCGGTCAGAGATCCCGTTTTCATTAAAGGCTTCCACCTTGAAGTAGTATGACTGGCCGACGGACAGGGCCCTTAAATTCAACCGGCTTTTGTCGTATACCATCCAGGAGTTGTACAGCTTATCGGGTGCAATGCCCCAGAGCACATTGTAACCCTGGGCATCTTCACTGGGTTCCCATTTGATGTTGGCTTCCCGGCGATCCTTCAAGCGGTCGACCTGCAGGTTTTCAACTTTGTCGGGGGGATTGCCCTGTCCGCGGCCAAATATCCGCAGACCGGAAATGGCCAGGTTGCGGGTGGGACAGTGGATGTTTTTAAACCGTATGTAGCGAACAGTTTGTGGCTCGGCCAGTTCGGGGTAATCGTTGGGGGGATCCTCGTAGCTGTCGCTTTTATCCACCAGGGTTGTCCAGTTTTCCCCGTCTTTGGAGCCTTCTATCACATAGCGGTGGTACAAGCCGGGGATCCTGCCATACTTGTCGGACTTATAGTCGTGGTAGTTGACCTGTGTGGCATGGACCTTTACCGGCTTTTCCAGGTCCATCTTCAGCCATTGGCGGTCGTTGTTTTCCTGTGCCACCCAGAAGGAGCGTATGTTTTCGTCCACCACTTTGCCCGGGCCGTGGTCCTGAAGCGATGAGGAAGCCTGAACGGGTTTGTCATAGGAGAGGAGCATCCAACCGGTAAATTTGCCGGCCTTGCCATGCACCAGGGGTGCGTAGTGGGGATAATCACCAAAATAGGTGTTGGTGTGCATCAGTCCGTCCTCATCGAAATGTGAGCGGAACATCATGATGCGCCTTTCCCATCTGACGTTCACCGAGATGGAGCTGGTGGCGAAATGCCAGTAGTTGTCACGGGGTCCCTTAACGGTGCTGCCATGGCCTGCGCCATTTGCAAAACCTCCCGGCTTATAGGATACCGGGTTGTTGGGGGCATATTCATAGGGACCGAGGGGATCATCGCTGGTATAGACACCATCGGCGTAAATATTGAATTGTGTTCCGGGGGCGGCATATTGCAGGTAATAGGTGCCGTTGTGTTTGGTCATCCAGGGGCCCTCGATCCAACCCCGGCTGCTGTCGGAGTGGTTTTCTCCAAACCTTTCCCATCCGTGTTTTTGGGCTTCCAGGTTGAAGAGTCCCACGATGCTGTCGGAGGGGCGAAAGCGGTGGTTCTTGTCGAGTTTTTTTCCGTGGACGGGGTCCACGTTGGAGGACTCCCAAAACATATAGGCCTGCCCGTCGTCGTCAATGAACAAAGCCGGATCCTGCAGCCTGTGAAGGATGGATGGGGTTGCTTCCCATTTTCCCGAGGCGGGGTCGTCTGAATAGAGCACGCTCATGGAGCCCGAGGGGTGGCCGGTCATGTAAAGGACCGAGTCTTTGTAATTAAAAGCCGCGGGGGCATTGGAGCCCTGGAAATACCAGTCTTCCGGTTTTACAAAATCCCAGTGCAGCAGGTCTTCGGAGTGCCAGTAGCCCATGGAGCGGGTGACGAACATGTAATATTCGTTCCTGAATTCCACCACTGCCGGGTCGGCACCGGAGCGGTAGGAGATATCCTTGTGGGCATCGTATATCATGTAGGTGTAGTCGATGTCAACAGGGTTGCACCAGGTTTTTTGCTGGGCCTGTGCCGGCAGGCTGATGCCGAGCAGCAGCGCAAGGATTAAGGTGATATTTAGAATTTTCATAGGATTGATGTTTGATTAAATTTTATTCACAAGGGATTTATTTTGTTGCAATCACCGGCGGTATTGTGGGGCCTTGCTAATGATTTCCTGATGGTGTGTCTGTTTTTTTGATTTTTTGCAGGCCGCTTTTTATCTCGTCATTGCTCATGAAAAGCTCCCAGATCCTTTTCGAGCGGTAATTTTCAATCATCGCCACGATGGGGGCCTGGTTCAGTCCCATGTAGATGCTCGACCGCCAGTTTTTCTCCAGGTTGAAGGCATCGCGGAAGCCGTAAGCCCCCCAGAGAAACTCGCCGTAGTTGCGGTAGTAATTTTTGAGGGCTTTCATGGAAGGCCCGGGGGTGTATGGGAAAGAAGCCAGGGCCCCGGTGGGGGTGATCTTTCCGGGGTCTCTCTCCTTCCTGGGTTCGTCGGCCGAATAGTCCCACGGTCCGTCGCTGGCTGTCAGACCCCAACAATTATCGCCATAGCCCTTGTGATCGTTGGGGTTTTCCATGCAGTAGCGGTGGTTGATGCGGGCGATCTTGCGGTTGTTCTCAAAGTAATTGGTATAGGCATCTTTCATCCGGTGTGGGTTGAGGCCCATGAAGGAGTAGTGGGTAAAGAAGAGGGGTCCCCCGTTGGCCACCCCTACATCGAGAGGTACACCGTAATAAGTGTTGCCATTGGTATAATGGGCTCCTGCCCGGGTGTTGCCCCAGTTCATGCGGTAGTTGCGGGCGGCTTTGCTTTGACCTGCCCAGCCTGAATAGTACATCCCGGCCGGTATGTTGTGGGTGGGCGATGATATGCCCAGGACGTAGGTGATCATCGTCTCGTTCCACCCGATCAGCTTGTGGTTGATCACCCAGTCCTGGTCGGGCGACCAGTGCCAGTAGAGAAACTTGCTGGTGTCGGTCTTGCGGTACCAGTCCCACTCGATGCCTTCCCATATGCTGGTGATGCGGCGGCGTATCTTCCTTTCCTTTTCGCTGTCGCGGTCGAAGTAAGCCCTGGCCGCCAGCAGGCCTTGTGTCAGGAAGGCAGTCTCCACCAGGTCGCCCCCGTTGTCCCTCTCCCCGAAAAATGGAACTACCTCGCCGGTTCTTCCGTCGATGAAGTGGGGGAAGGCGCCGTGGAATTTTTCTGCATCCATCAGGAAACGGGTGATTTTGTCGAAACGCTCCACCAGCTGTTCGCGGGAGATAAAGTCCCTTTCCGCGCCGGCCAGCAAAGCCATCATGCCAAAGCCCGAGGCACCCGTGGCCACCATGTGCGGGCGGCCCGGGATGCACTCCAGGGCCAGCCCGCTGTTGGGCTCGGCACCCTCCCAGTAATAACGGAAATGGGCCCGCTGGATCATGTTGAGCAGGGCCTTTTCCTCCATGGGACGGGTTTGGGCGCGGATACTTTCCGAAAGGGGCGATTCGCGGTAGTCACCATCCAGCAGGCTGATTTTGTAATAATACGTTTGGGCGGTGGTGTCCGTATAATCGGCGTACCTGGATATGCGGGGCGACTGGATGGCTACAGGCTGGAAATGCTCATTGTCGGTGGAGCGGTAAATTTTCACGTATTTCACCCGTGGATCGTTGATATCGGACCAGTCCAGGTCCACATGCTTTTCAAAACCCCTGGCAGATCGGATTTCGGGTTTGTCTTCGATGCGCTTTTTTTCAGCATCTCCCTGCAGTTCCACCTGGTCGATGAAAAGGCGGTGCTCTTTTCCATCGCGCGAGTCTTGCCTGAATGCCACTACCGCGGCCTGGTTCAGCTTGTCCAGCCCACCGTGCAGGAGCTCTTGCCGGGGTATCTCCACCGTCAGCCAGCGGTTGGTTTCGTAGTTTTCAATGAATTTTTCCAGGGAGAGAAATTTTGAAGGGTCACCATCCTTTTTGCCAACAGCCAGGGCAGGCAGCTCACCGGCAGTGGTTTGGGATTGCACATACAGCCGGAACACCAGGTGGGTGGACGGCTTAAAAGCATCCACCCCCCTGATGGGGCTGTACAGGAGTCTTGCCTGCCATGTCCCTTCGGGTGCAGAAACATATTTCAGTTCCAGCGAGTTGCCCGGGGTGAAAAAATGCTCTTCCTGAATCGGGAGCTTTTTCCCGGTGTTTTTCACCCAACTAGGGCCCTTGTAGGAGACCGAGCTGTAGAAGTGGTTGGCCTTCATGGCACTGTTGGCAAAAAATACTTTGTTGTAGTTGGTTTGTTGGGCAACAACGGATTGTACTGAAAATAACCCAATAAGTATGACAAGCAGTTGTTTCATTTTCCGGCTGAATTGGAGTTTATAGCTTTAGCTGTTTACTTGATTTCAGGGCTTTTGAATCCCAGCTTCTTCAGTCCTTTCTGTACATCTTCGTTCGACATGAACAGGTCCCACAGCAGCCCTGTGCGGTGGTTTTCAATCATCACCGGGATGGGGCCCTGGTCGATGGCCAGGTAGGAATCGGCATACCAGTTTTCCGTTACGTTGAAGGCATCATAGAATCCGTAAGGCCCCCATAGCCGGTCACCCAGGTGGTAGTAAAAATGTTTGATGGCCTGTATCGATTTTTCCGGTGTGTAGGGTATGGAAGCTACGGCTGCCGTAGGGGGGATCACCCCCGGATCATTGTTAGGTGAATGAGCACTGTATCCTTTGTG
>CAJXLE010000203.1 GCA_913055895.1 uncultured Bacteroidota bacterium
AAGAAATACAAGATACAGTACCGGGTGATGCTTTCGCGTTACCGCGGTAAGACTGTTTGCCCGGAATGCAATGGCACCAGGCTTAAGAAGGAGGCCTCGTATGTCAAGATAGGGGGCAAGGCCATCACCGATCTGGTGCTCATGCCCGTGGAGCGGCTTCATGATTTTTTTAAGCAGCTGAAGCTTGAGGCGTACGATGCACAAGTGGCAGAACGCATCCTGCACGAGATACGCAGCCGTCTGCATTTCCTGTTGGATGTTGGACTGGGATACCTCACCCTGAACCGCCTGTCCTCGACTTTGTCGGGCGGGGAGTCGCAGCGTATCAACCTGGCTACCTCGCTGGGCAGCAGCCTGGTGGGGTCGATGTACATTTTGGACGAACCCAGCATAGGTCTGCATCCACGCGACAACGACAGGCTTATAAAGGTGCTCAGGCACCTGCAGCAGATAGGCAACAGTGTGATCGTCGTTGAACACGATGAAGACATCATCCGGGCGGCCGACCAGATCATTGACCTTGGGCCCCTGGCAGGTCGCCTTGGTGGCCAGGTGGTTTTTCAGGGTCGCCACGACCATATCAGCCGGCATCCCGAAAGCCACACCGGTCAGTTCCTTATGAGGAAGGAATACATACCCCTGCCGGCTCACCGCCGCAAATGGAACAATTATATTACACTGATAGGGGCAAGGGAGAACAACCTGAAAGGCATCGACGTGAACTTCCCGTTGAATGTGATGACCGTCATCTCCGGGGTGAGTGGTTCTGGAAAATCTTCGCTGGTCAAGAACATACTGGCCCCGGCCCTGAGTCGCCACTATAAAGGGAGCGGGCAGAAGGCGGGTCGGTATGATGCCCTGGAGGGCGACCTGGGCCTGATCACAGATGTGGAATACGTGGATCAAAACCCCATCGGCAAATCGTCGCGTTCGAATCCTGTCACCTACATCAAGGCCTACGATGAGATCAGGAAGCTTTTTGCCGGCCAGCAGGCAGCCAGGATCAACAATTTCAAGCCGGCCCACTTTTCCTTCAACACACCGGGCGGACGTTGTGAAGAGTGCCAGGGGGAAGGGGTGATCAAGGTTGAGATGCAGTTTCTTCCCGACATCACCCTCACATGTGAGGCATGCCAGGGCCGGCGTTTTCGTGATGAGGTGCTGGAGGTTCGCTATAAAGGAAAAAACATCTATGAGGTGTTGGAGATGACCATCAATGAAGCCGTAGAATTTTTCGGCGAAAAGCAAAACGCCCAGGAAGAGAAGGTAATGAAAAAGCTTGGCATTCTCCAGGATGTGGGGCTGGGATACCTCAAACTCGGTCAGTCGTCAAGCACCCTGAGCGGTGGCGAGAGTCAGCGGGTCAAACTGGCCAGTTTCCTGGGGCATGAGAACGATCAGGAACACAAACTCTTCATCTTCGATGAGCCCACCACAGGATTGCATTATTACGACATCTCCCGCCTGCTGGATTCCTTCAATGCTTTGATCAAAAAGGGACATACGGTTGTGGTCATTGAACACAACATGGAGGTGATCAAGTCGGCCGACTGGATCATCGACCTGGGCCCTGAAGGGGGCGAGGAAGGCGGCAATATTGTTTGTAATGGTGTTCCCGAGGAAGTTGCCCGTTGTGGGTCTTCCTATACGGCCCGTTACCTGGCAGATAAGCTTAAGATGGACCGGATAGAACAATGAAACCCGGCCACGGTATCAGGGGGCGTTTTCGCCCTTTTCCCTGATGCCAATCATGATGGCCACACAACCGCTGATGGGGTCGCCGTCGCTGTCATTCTCCCCGTCTTCTACTTTCAGTGAGATGATCAACTGCTGGCTCGACTCGGGTATAAAATCCCATTTCATTTTGTAGCCATTCTTCTTGTTGTCGTATATCACATTGCGGTTGATGTCCAGCACCTGAAAATGGATCCTGGGCATGGCCGACGATTCGCAAATGTATACCCGGTAGTTCTGATTGGAATAAAACGTCTTGTACATTTCTGCTGTTTCACCCTCGGTGAGGATGGCTGCATTATAATTGCCGTTGTGTATATAGGGGGCGAGTTCTTTTTTGCAGACCTGTTTGGCGAAATGTTTGCATTGACTTTGGCCGGACAGGGGTATGATCATCATCAGAGTCAGTAGTGCGAAAACATGGGACAACTTGCTCATAACGGATACCATTTTAAGATATGAATTTTGTTCTTATTACGTCTATTTTTTCTTTAAGTTGCTTATAAATTTCAGGGGTCATGGTAATGCTTGTCTCGGATTTCAACGTGGTGACACCTGTGGCGGTATCCTTTACCGGCACTACCTTGGATGTCTCGATGGTGATCTTGTCGTAAATGTTCTGGAGCTCCTTGATGTCTGACATGACCGAGGCCAGGTGTTCATTCGATTTGTTTTTGTTTCTGAGCTTCATGATGGTGTTTAAAGCCAGCTTTTGATCGGCAATACGTGCAATCAGTTCATTGGAGTTGATCTGTTCCTGGGTGGGGTTGTCTTCGGCCAGCCGTGTGGCGATATAGAGGCCTTCCACCCACCCCCCGATCAGGATGATGGTGGAGATGGCTTCCCGGTCGTTCTCCTTGAAATGGGAGCTCGACGCGAGGATTGTCTCCGAGATGATGTCCAGTATGACATCGCGGTTGTTGACATTTGCCTCCAGCCGGTCGATGGTTTTGTTGTCGATGGCATGCATGATGCCAAGTCCCTCTGCCATCTCTTTGGCCGCGTTGATATAATCGATGGTGGTTTGGGTTTGATCGTACAGGCTGCTGTAGCTGAGATCTGTGGTATAAATGCCCAGGTTCAGCGCCCGGCTTTTGGTGGTGACATACCGGGAGGTGTTGTTCAATGGATTCATCAGTTCGGGATTATAGGTCTCGCCCGATTCCTTCAGAATCATCGCCACCTCCAGCGGAGATGGCATGGAGTAGAACATTTCTTTAACTTCTTTGACATCCTTCACCAGTTGCTGGTCGATTGAGTCGACGGTAACAGCTTCCTGGGATGGTTCTTCTTCGGCTTTTTTAGCGTCTTTGCAACCGGGTGCAACGACAAGGAAAAGAGCGGCAAAAGAAGCAAGTAACAAACTGAATCGAAAATTCATGGTGGTTCTGTTTTGTATGATTATTCCAGTGGTCTGAATGGGTAATTATGGCTGCAATTTTGAAATGATACCTCTCATTGTCGTATCCAATGAGTGTTCTAAAATAAAAACAATTTTTAGATTCCCCAAAATTATTCCCCGAAATTAGAAATATTCTAACTTTGTAGCTTAAGCAAACAGGAGGGTTTATGGCAGAGCAAACTAAGAGCATAAAAGAGTTGCGCAATGGGTTGTGGAGCAGCGACTCCCGCATCGTCATCAACACCTTGCAGCAGGTTAAGAATGCCGGAAGCACAGTGCTGATCCCTGAACTGGCAGGACTATTGCGAAAGGACACAGGCACCGAGGTCACCGACCATATTGCCGCGATCCTGAACAACCTGAAATACCAGGCTTCAGCCGATGAATTGGTTAAGGTCCTCCGTGAGGAAAACGACCCGGAAGTCATCTCACTGCTGGTCTCGGCCTGCTGGAAGAACGGGCTGGATTACAGTGCCTATGTCGATGATTTCATTGATCTTTTCCTGGAATACGATTACACCACCTCCCTAACCGGCTTTGAGGTCAACGACGCCACCCCGGCTAACACCGCCCTGGAGGTCCCTGTCGAATGCCCAGCGGGTTTACCCGATAACCTGACCAGCTGCACCCTGGTCACCCCGAATGCCACCAACAACACAGAAGGCTATCAGGGCGCAGTGAACTGGCAGTTCGACGGCCAGTTGGCCCCCGGCTCCCAGGGCACGGTCAGCTACGATGTCAGAATACAGGGCCCACGGCCCGGCTATGATCCGCAGTGCCAGCCGAACTGACAGCACTGTTTTAGCGCAGTAGGCAAGGGATCACCATGCAGGCTTACCGGCCTGCATGGTCTTTCACTTTCACGATGCTATCCTGAATGAGCGCAAAACGTACACGCTCACCACAGAGGCCAATGCTATACCGCTGCCAGGTTTCATTTTGCGACCTGTTGCGGCTGGATCCATGAGACCGGCAGTGAACACCTGCTCCCGGATGCATTGCTGTAGAAGCTCTCTAGCGGCCAATAGAGGATAAATTCTATAGCTCATGTGATCATCAGGGACCCCACACCTATCCATTTGGGTATATCTTGATTCAGGTAATCCATTTTTTCTATTTTGCGTAAATACTCTATACCTTTTAGACAAGCATAATTAAATAATGGCGAGTGTAATTACTGGTGATATTTTATAAATATGCATGCCTTATTAAATTTAGTTAAATTTTGATGATGCGGTTTGAATAGAACAGTGAAAGTAAGATAATTTAAGAATTCTGAATTTCGTGTCTGCGATGAATGAATCTCTGCTGACCTTTATTCACAACCGCAACAACACAGCCACCTTTGATGCAGAGTGTGGCCTTAGGTGAGAGGTTGGGTGTTAACAGCGACGGGTATCCTGCCTGAGCACCTTAATATGGCTATGGGAGAGACGCACCGTGCCCAAACTACGTTTGGCTTATTTTGGTGTCACTAAAAGATTAACGATATTGGCTGACGACTTAGTGTGTGGGCCTATGCGTTTCATGACTGATTCCGCTTGTGGAAGACTCTATTCGATGATTATCGGAACGCTATTTGCGCGTATGGCGCTGGTGTTGGTGGCACTCGTGATTTCAACGTCCAATGCGCATAGCGCTCCTGAGGTTCAGCTTAATGATACTGGCTTCCTGGGTGCTGTAGGCGGCCCTGGAGGAAACCCTTTCCCTTTCTCGGACTGCCCTGCAGGGCAGGTAATCACTGGATTTGATTATCAAGCAGTAGCGGGTGGAGGTAATTTTGTTGGCCGTCGCATTCGCGCACGCTGCAAAACGGTTGATACTGCCAGCGCGGCAGCAGGTGGCAATATTCTGACATCCGGAGACTTTTCCCCTTGGCGGGGGCCTAATACCGGTTCTTTTTATACCGGAAGCTGCCCCGCTAATCACGTCGTGGTGGGTTTCAAGGGAAAACAAACACCCTGGCCTGTTATTGCGAATTTCAGGCTGGATTGTGCGCCGTTGAACTTCGATGCATCCGCTTTCACCCTTGAAGTCGGTAGCGTTGCTACAACAACGGGACAAATTGGCCCTAATTACAGCGGTGCAAATTTCAGCTTTTCAGCACCCGCGGGTAACGTAATTCGTGGTTTTAACGGACGCTCTGGTCTCGCCCTTGACAAGGTGGGGTTTAGAGGTGCGGAAATCGAGTTGCTGGAAATACCTC
>CAJXLE010000204.1 GCA_913055895.1 uncultured Bacteroidota bacterium
CTCCTTACTCCTTACTCCTTACTCCTTACTCCTTACTCCTTACTCCTTACTCCCTTCTCCTTTTCTATTCCGGGATGGGGTTGGCAAAAATTTATCCGCCCACCTATTTTTATTTGGTTTAAATAAATTTATATTTGTAAAAAGGAATACCAGATAGAAGAAAAAGAGTAAGGAGATATGGAACAGGAAGAAAGAGAAAAGAACGAGAGCCTGGAAGAACTGTACGAGGAGGTGCGGGCTTACCACAGGAAGACACTCAAGCTCAATACATACAATTGGCTCAGCGACATAAACGATCCTTCGGAAGACACCACCATCGTCGAGGTGCGTTTTAAGAATACCCACAAAGCTTTTTATGACAACAGCGAGCGGCTGGATCTTCGCGAAGGAGATGTGGTGGCCGTGGAAGCCCAGACCGGCCATGATATTGGTCTTGTATCCCTGACGGGTTACCTGGCCAAAAAGCAGTTCAACCGGAAGATAAGGCGGAAAAAAAAGTACGTTTTTCCGGCCATATACCGTAAGGCCCGGCCTGCCGACATTTATAAGTGGCGCAAGGCCAAGGAGCGTGAGATACCCATCCGCAACCGGGCGCGGCAGGTAGCCCGCCAGCAAGGCCTGGAAATGAAGATCAGCGATGTGGAGGTACAGGGCGACAACACCAAGGCCATATTTTATTATCTGGCCGAGGGACGCATTGATTTCCGCGAGCTGATCCGCATTTTTGCACGCGAATTCCAGTTGAAGGTGGAGATGAGACAGATCGGGGCACGTCAGGAGGCTGCTATGATCGGAGCCATCGACACCTCAGGCAGGGAGCTGTGCGGTTCGGCATGGAAGACCGATTTTGAGTCGGTCCGGATCTCCGCCGCCAAGATACAGCAGCTGCCAGCCAATGCACAAAAACTCACCGGCCATTGCGGCAAGCTGAAGTCGTCGCTGATGTATGAGCTGGACACCTACCTGGAGGCCTGGAAGGAATTTCCCGATAAGCTGCCGGTGCTGCAGACAGCCAGCGGCACATATTACCCGCAGAAAACCGATGTGCTGCACCGCAGGGTCTGGTACTCGTCATCCCCCGACAGCATCATGAACCCGGTGGAGTTGTCCCTTGAAAGGTTGCTGGAGATACAGGCCGAAAATCAGAAAGGCAATACCCCCACGCTGGAGGGTGGCAACCCTGCCGGACCGGCCGCCACCAGCGCAAGCGATTCGCAGTCCTTCACTTCCGGAAGCTCGGATATACTGAATGGGACCGGCAAGAAGCCGTCCGATCAAAAGAAAACTCCCAACAAGAGTAAAGGAGAGCAGGATGGTGGTCGTCGAAAAGCCGGAAAAGCGTCTTCAGGCCGGGGTAGGCTCATGAAGAAAGACCGCAAGCGGAAGAAATCCCGTAAGAAGGATCCCATCAGGCAAGATTCCGGATCAGGATCAGCCGGTCAGGGTAACCATCGCTCTTTTCCCGGGTCCGGGCAATAACACAAAAAATAATCCGGCAGGGCGCACCTGCCGGATTGTTTTTATACCTGGAGCAGCTTGGTGAAATTGCTGTATTTTTATTGGTTGTCAACAGCTTCAGATGGCTTTCCTGCTTGCTGGTTGAATGGCTATTTGAAGAACTCCGGGTTTTGTTCTTCATGTCCGGTGGCTTTCTGATAGGCCGTGGCCAGCTCCAGGATTTTACCTTCCTCGTATAGGTTGCCCAAAAAGCTGATGCTGGTGGGGTGGCCTTCTTCGTCGAAGCCGTTGGGCACCACTGCACAGGGGTGACCCGTGAGGTTGGTGGCCAGCAGCTGGTTGCCGCCGAAGCTGGGTGCCACGATCACATCATAGTCCTGGAACAGCCGGTTAACCTGGTCAGAAAGTATTTTGCGCAACCGGTTGGCTTTGATGTACTCCACCGCCGGGACAAAGCGTGATTTGCGGAAGATGTTGGGCCAGGCGTTTTTGTGCTGGGCCACCAGGAGGCTGTCGCGGCCGGAGCGGGTCAGCTTGTCGAAGGCGGTGGCTGCTTCGGCCTCCAGTATGATCAGCTGGGGCGACACCGGTATGCTGTCGGGCATGGCCACAGGCTCCAGGTCGACCCCCAGGTTGCGTATCTTCTCCAGGGCGACGCTGTCGTTGTGCCGGCTGTGGTAGTCTTTGTTAAACAGTTCCTTTAGGTATCCCACCTTGAGCTGGCTGACATCTTTTTGGGCGTTGTAGCTGAAGGGCAGGTCGCGCACCGTAAGGTCGACCTGGTCGGGACCCCTGATCGCATCGAAGACCATGGCCGAGCCCTGTATGGTGCGGCATATGGGACCGATCTTGTCCATGGTCCAGCTCAGGGCCATGGCGCCGGCACGGCTCACGCGCCCGAAGGTAGGCCTGAGCCCGCTGGCCCCGCAACGGGTCGAAGGTGAGACGATCGAGCCGTAGGTCTCCGTTCCGATGGAAAAGCCCACCAGTCCGGCCACTGTTGCTGATGCCGAGCCGGCCGACGAGCCGCTGGAGCCCTGCTCCAGGTCCCAGGGGTTTTTGGTTGTCCCCCCGTACCACACATCGCCCATGGCCAGGGCGCCCATCGAGAGTTTGGCCACCAGCACGCCCCCGGCTTCCTTCAGCTTCTTATAGACTGTCGCGTTGCCTTCCAGCTCCTGGTTTTTGTAGGCTGCAGCTCCCCAGGTGGTTTTGTACCCTTCCACGCTCACCAGGTCTTTCAGGCCGTAGGGTATGCCGTGCAGCGGTCCCCGGTAGTTGCCCTGGCGTATCTCCCGGTCGGCCTGCCGGGCCTGTTTGAGGGCCAGGTCTTCGGTGAGGGTGATCAGGCATTTCAGGGTGTCGCTGTATTCCTTCAGCCTTTTAATGTACATCTTGGTGAGCTTTTCCGAGGTAATCCTGCGTTCGCGGATCAATACAGAAAGCTCGGGCAGCGAATAAAAAGCCAGTTCTTCCGTATCTTCGGGTTTGGAGACATTCTCTGGCAGATCCCAACGGGTGCCGGAGGGGCTCTTCTCCAGGTCCATCCATCCCGGTACGGGGTTGAACTCGATGATGGGGGGCACCGAGTTGGGCAGGTCCACCTCACGCATGGCTTTGTAGCCTTGCTTTTGCCGGCGCAAATCCTGCATCATGGAATCGCGTTCTGCCGGCGAGAAGTCGAGGCCAATGAGTTTCTCGGCATGGCTGACATTTTCAGTAGTCAGGTCAGGGGTTTCTTTTGTCTGCTGCTGGCCGCAGCTAAAAAGTCCGGCCGTAAAAATAACAACGGCAAAAATTTGTAGGCATCTTTGAAGCATAGGTCTGATAATCTTAGGGTTATGTTATACGGTTGTTGGGTTGTGTTATGAAAGGATAATTTCTTACGTCCTGCGTCCCTTGCCCGAATCGGTGATCTGCACCAGATCGAGCGGGAAGGGGTTCAGGAAGGTTTGCCGAAGCAGGTAATCCTGGTTGAATCGCAAAGCATAGGATTTGAGCAGCTTGATCAGTGTGCTCAGCGGGATGCGTTCGTCCCGGTATTCCTCGATGGAGTTCAGGAAGAAAGTTTTTTCCTGTTTTTCCAGTCCGTCGGAGATGAAGCCGAAAGCATGGTAAAGCATGTTGATCCACGATGTGAAGCGGGGCATGGAGGCCAGCATCTTGCGCATGAGCACCTCGTAGCTGCCGATCACCTTTTCGAGCGGCTGTTGTTCGTGGTTGGCGGTGATGCGGCCCAGTTCGTGCATGGTTTCCTGGTTGAAGGCCATAAACAGGAACTTGTTGTTGGTGTGAAAATCCACCAGTCCTTTCATGGAGGGATTCTGCTTGAATTCACGGAAAGAGGCCATGGTATACAGGCGGATCAGGAAATGTTCGCGTATGCTGAAATTACGGAGGCGGCCTTCGTCTTCCACCGGCAGGCTGCCGTGGCTGCTGAGGATGGCCTCACCGAACATCCCCTTGCCGCGGAAGTGGTTCACCTTCTCGTCAAAACCATAGTAGATCTTCACATTGCTCAGTCCGCAGGAGGGCGAGCGGTGCTTGAGGATGAACCCGTCCACCTCACCCAGTCCGTCCAGGAACTGGTCGATGTAAGAGCGCATGTCATCGGTGACGTCCTTGCCGGTGGCCGGTTGGAAGAGTCTTTTTTCCCCGTTGTCCTGGACCAGCCGTATCGGATCGCGCGGGACGCCCAGTCCGATCTCCTTCTCGGGGCAGGGGGTGATGAATTCTACGTGGGGTTTCAGCATGGGAACGGTGGGATCGCTGATCACCGAGCCGTCGTAACGGCATTTTTCAAAACCAAGGCAGCGGCTCACCACCACCCTGGGCGTCGGGAATTCGCTCATAGCCTTTCGTTTTTGTTCCTTCTAAAATAAGGATTTTTTGCGTCATTCCCAAAGGCTGCTGGTATCAGAGACTATAATTCTTTGCATTATTCAGGTTATTTAAATTTCTGCATCAAAGATCATCTTCACCAGCTTGCCGAATTCCTGCCGGGAGACGCTGTTGTCCTGGTAGGTGTTGACCCGGTGTACGATCACCATGTTGCGTTCGGGTATCACCAGGATGTAATGACCGCCGGCGCCGCGGGCCGAATAGGAACCTTCGGGAATGTCTGCATTGGGCAGGTGCGGGAATTTGTTGTGGTCGCGTGCCACCCACCACATATAGCCGTATCCGTCGGCCCCGTACAGTGTGGCGTCGGAGTGGTAGCGGGTGCTCTCGCGCACCCAGTCGGCCGGCACCACCTGTTGGTCTTTCCACCGGCCTTCGCGCAGCATCAGCAAACCGAAGCGGGCCATGTCGCGGGCGGTGATCTTGAAGGGATAGGCCGGGTGGATGGAGGCCTCGCCGGTCACATACCAGCCGTCCTCAGCCGTATAGTCTTCCATCCGGATGGGCCGGGCTATATCTTCTTCCAGTGCCTTGAAAATTTTTTTCCCGGTGAATTTTTCGAAGACGGTCCCCAGTGCGTTGAAGTCCCAGTTGTTATAGTACCAGTGCGTTCCGGGACGCACGCTGTGGCGCTCGGGTTTGAGGGCTTTCATGCCTTCCGACTCATACAGGGCGGGGTGGTAGATGCCCGAGCGTGCCTTGATGCAGTCGCGCAGGGTGGCTTGCTTTTCCTTTTCGGTAAGGGGCGGCTCGTCGGTTATGCCAGCCTCGGCGATGGTCTGGTCGAGGTCGATCGTGCCGTCCTTGACATAGTTGCCGTACATGGCGCTCAGAAAGCTCTTGCGCACCGAGTGGGTCATGAACTTGCGTTCCACCTGGCCCCATTCGTCCATGATGATGCCGTCCTTGACGATCACCACGGCTGCGGTGGCGATGGTCTGGGAGTATTCTTCCGCTTCCTGCAGTTTGTCGGAATC
>CAJXLE010000205.1 GCA_913055895.1 uncultured Bacteroidota bacterium
TAATATAATTTCTGATGTTGAGAATGCTTTTGACAGTGCGAGTGTGTCGACGATCGATTCGAGTGTTGACAGGTCGGCGACGGCATTGCCAGGATATATGGGTTGTCGCACGTGGAATACAACGAATTGATAGAGTTTGACAGCGGCATCAAGGGCATTGCACTGAACCTGGAGGCCGATAATGTGGGAGCCGTCTTACTGGGCTCCTCCGAGAAAATAAGAGAGGGTGAAAAAGTCAAGCGTACCGGTCGCATTGCCTCCCTCCAGGCAGGCGAAGGTCTGCTGGGCAGGGTGGTCAACACCATAGGCGAGCCCATGGACGGCAAAGGGGATATTGAAGGCGACACCTACGAGATGCCCCTGGAGCGGAAAGCTCCTGGTGTGATATACCGGCAGCCGGTGAATGAACCCCTGCAAACCGGCATCAAAGCCATTGACGCCATGATCCCTATTGGCCGCGGTCAGCGCGAGCTGATCATCGGCGACAGGCAGACAGGAAAAAGTGCCATCGCCATCGACACGATCATCAACCAGCGCGAATACTACGAGAAGGGGGAGCCCGTGTACTGTATCTATGTAGCCATCGGGCAGAAGAAATCCACCGTTGCCAACATCGCCAGGATACTGGATGAACACGGGGCCCTTGATTATACGGTGATTGTCTCGGCCACGGCAGCCGAGCCGGCAGCCCTTCAGTTTTATGCACCCTTCGCTGGTGCCGCCATTGGTGAGTATTTCAGGGATACGGGTCGTTCGGCCATGGTGGTCTATGACGACCTCTCCAAGCAGGCGGTGGCCTACCGTGAGGTGTCGCTGCTTCTGAGAAGGCCCCCGGGACGGGAAGCTTATCCCGGCGATGTGTTCTACCTTCACTCCCGGTTGCTGGAGCGGGCGGCCAAGATCATCGAGTCGGATGATATTGCCCGGCAGATGAACGACCTGCCTGAGAACATGCAGGGTATGGTAAAAGGAGGTGGATCGCTCACCGCCCTGCCCATCATTGAGACCCAGGCCGGCGACATCTCCGCCTACATCCCCACCAATGTGATCTCCATCACCGATGGTCAGATCTTTCTCGATCCCGACCTTTTCAATGCGGGTGTCAGGCCCGGCATCAACGTGGGGATTTCTGTCTCACGTGTGGGTGGCAGCGCCCAGATCAAGGCCATGAAGAAGGTGGCGGGCACCATGAAGCTGGACCAGGCCGAGTACCGCGAGCTGGAAGCATTTGCCAAATTTGGTTCCGACCTGGACAAAGCCACCCGGGAGGTGCTCAACAAGGGTGAACGCAATGTGGAGCTCCTGAAACAGGGACAATATAAGCCCATGCCTGTTGAGAAGCAGATTGCCGTGATCTATTGCGGCACCAAGGGTCTTCTCAGGGATGTACCCGTGGAGAAGGTCACCCATTTTGAGAAGGAATTTCTCGAGAAGATGGAGGTGGAATATTCTGAAACCCTCAAATCCCTTAGGGAAGGTAAGCTTACCGATGAGGTGACACAGTCCATCGAGCAGGCGGCCAAGGAAGTAGTCAGAAACTACAGTCAGCACTGATCAACAAAGCCATTGTTATGAGCAGTTTGAAGGAAATCAGAACCCGCATCAATTCAGTCAAGTCCACGCGCAAGATCACCAGCGCCATGAAAATGGTGGCTGCAGCCAAGCTGAAAAAAGCCCAGGATGCCGTACTCAACCTACGGCCTTACGATGAGAAGCTTCATAATATCCTGGTGAGCATTGCGCGCAGCATAAAGGAGGAAGGTGTGGAAAGCGAATATCTTGCAGAGCGTCCGGAAGAAAAAGTGCTGCTGATTGTCATCACCTCCAACAAAGGCCTGTGCGGGGGATTCAATTCCAACGTCATACGAAAGGCCCTGGATCTTGCCCATAACAAGTATTCCAGTCAATGGGAAAAGGGCAACCTTTCCTTCTATTCAATTGGCAGCAAGGGCTCTGAAATTCTTCACTCCCGGGGATATCCCCTTTATGCCACCAACGACGAGCTGCTGGAGGGAACCTCTTTTGACAAGGCCATTCCCGTTGCCCGCTCCATTATGGATGCCTTTACCAACAAAGAATTTGATAAAATCGAGATTGTATATAATAAATTCAAAAATGCAGCAGTTCAATTATTGACGGTTGAATCCTTTTTACCGATCGACCTGGAGCTGGATGAGAATGGCGGGGACAAATCGGAGGAATACTATTACATTTTTGAACCAAGCCGGGAGTATATTGTACAAGAACTGATACCGGCTTCATTGAGAACCCAGTTCTATGAGTCCCTGCTGGAATCCCTGGCTGCCGAGCACGGGGCCAGGATGACGGCCATGCACAAGGCCACCGACAATGCCACCGATCTGATCAAAGAACTGCAGCTGACCTATAATAAGGCGCGGCAGGCGGCCATCACCAATGAGATCAACGAGGTGGTTTCCGGGGCCGAGGCATTGAAAGAATAACTGTTGCATACAGCGGTCGAACGACGGCCTTAATTTCGGTTTACACATGAGTGGGTACATCTTCGACCTGATTCGCGAAGGCGAAAGTGAGGTTCTTGACTTCAAGCATTCCATCACCGATTCCAAAAAGATTGCCCGGTCGCTGGTGGCCTTTGCCAACACACACGGGGGCAAGCTGCTGGTGGGTGTACGCGATAATGGAAGCATTTCCGGCATTACCGATGATGAAGAGTACTATATGGTCGAGGCGGCAGCCCACCTGTATTGCCGTCCGGAGATTCGCTTCACCACTGAGACCTGGAACATCAAGGGCAGGACAGTTTTAGAGATCACCATTCCCAAGAGTTTGCAAAACACCTATTATGCCCATGACAAAGATGGCAAGTGGAAGGTTTACATACGGGTGGGGGATCAGAACCTGCTGGCCAACCGGGTGCTGATCAAAGCCTGGAAACAGAAAAACAAGAAGAAAGGCACTTTCATCCGCTACACCGATAAGGAGAAGATCCTGCTCGATTACCTCTCGGATCACACCTACATCACTTTTTCCAAGTTCAGGAAGATAGCCCGCATCTCTCCTTTCAAGGCAGAGAGGATACTGATCAACATGGTGGTTTTGAACCTGGTGGATATTGTCTTCACGGAAAATTCCACCTACTATACCCTGAAACAGGATTCGGCCTGATAAGACAGACGGGCTTAGCAGCAGATTTTGACCTGTCTGCACAATATATTCACGTTGTTATATGTTTATATTTGTTAAAATTTATTAAAATGGACCGAAATTTGTTTTAATATTTCACAGTAATTTATACTTTTATGTCCTGAATAATTAGAACAATACACCTAAAACCCAAAATTTATGGTCATGGATTGGAAATTTAAAAGCGTAACGGTGTTGTTGGTAGGTTTGCTTGTCATGGGATTTTCTGCCTCCACCAACGCACAGGATTTGAATGCAGCCAAAAGGGCGATCAAAAAAGGCGATCAGGAGAAACGTTCGGAGAATTATGTAGAAGCTATCTCCGCTTTTGAAGAGTGCATTCAGATCACTACAGAACTAGGCAGTGAGGAGTCGGGCGTCACTGAACTCAAGATGGCAGCTCAAAAGAAAGTAACCAAAACCCACCTGGATTATGCCAACGACCTGCTGAAGCAGGAGAAGTATGATCAGGCGCTGGAACATTATAAGAAAACGCTGGAGTTGGCTGAAAAATATGGCCAGGGGAACTATGCCGACAAAGCCAACAAGAACATGCCCAAGGTTTATTATGCCAAGGGCCGCAACCATGCTTCAGAAGGCAAGTACCAGGAGGCCATTGACCTGTTCAACAATGCCATTGACGGCGACCCGGATTATGGCTGGGCCTATATCCGTAAAGCCCAGGCATTCCGTGAACTTGGCAAGCCTGATAGCATGGAGAAAGCGGTGGAAGAAGCCGTTGCCATCGGCAAGAGGACGGACCAAACCAACATTGTAACCACCTCGCAGCAGTTGGCTTACCGGTACTTCTACAACAACGGCGCCAAAGCACTCAAGGCCAAGAAATACAAGGAAGCCATACCTCAACTGGAAAAAGCCACCAAGTACAATGGCAGTTCCAGGCTGCACCATTACCTTGCTTTGAGTTACGGACAGGTGGGCGATTTTCAGAAAGCTGCCGAGCAGGAGCAAATGGTGATAGATGACATGAAGGGCGATGCTTCAGAGGAAGAGCTGGCCAAGTATTACTATACCCTGGGCACCTATTTTGAGCAGCTGAATGAAAAGGCCAAAGCCTGCGATGCTTATAAGAATGCCGTGTACGGCGACTACAAAGCCAACGCCGAATACAAGATCAAGCACACGCTCAAGTGCAATTGATAAGGTCCTGAAACAAAATTTTAAGTGGAAAAGCGAAAAAAGCGTCCCGCCACCGGCGAGACGCTTTTTTTATAACCTTCTCCTTTCTCTTACTCTTTATTCTCCTTTCTTCCTTCTTCTCTTTCTTTTTCTCAGCCTTAGCCTTTCTTTTCTCTTCTCTTCCTTCTTTTCTTTCTCTTTCTTCGCCTTAGCCTTAGCCTTCTTTTCTTTTTCTTCGCCTTAGCCTTCTTCTCAGCCTTCTTCTTCGCCTTTCCTCTCCCTCACCTCCAACGACCGAAGTCTGTTCAGTGCCGCAGCCAGCTCGAAGCGTCTAAACATGGCGTAGTTTCCACTTTTTGGATTGCCGACCACCTGCAGGCCTTTTTCTTCTATGTCGTCAAAAACCTGATCCAGAATTTCAGGTATGGTCCGCTGTCCGTCCATATATTTTTTGGCATACACCAGGGCCTCTCCAATGGCGTTGGTTTGGCTGGCATCGGTGAGTTGTTCCACGGAGCTCAGGTCAATGGTAAACGTGCCAAACTGGATGGCTTGTTTGTGCAGGGTTTTTATCTTTTTGGCTTTTTTGCCTTTGTCGGGCTTGATGCTTTGGCTGAGTGGCGAGCGGGTGTTGATATCTCCAAACTCAGCACCCCCTTCCGGTGTTCGCTGGCTTTCGAATTGCTGGTGGATGTTTTTGGCTTGCCTGGTAAGGTCTTCCGGCTTGTAGTTGTTCATACCGATGACCTGGTCGGCCACCTCAAAATAATCGCCTGATCCTCCCATCACCAGGATGGTGGACACCCCCAGGTCGTGGTACAGTTGTTTGACCTTATCGATGAACGGGGTGATGGGTTCTTCCTTTTTATGGATCAGCTGTTGCATGCGGCGGTCGCGTATCATGAAGTTGGTGGCCGAGGTATCCTCGTCGATCAGAAGCACGCGGGCATCCACCTCGAGAGCCTCGACGATGTTGGCTGCCTGCGAGGTGCT
>CAJXLE010000206.1 GCA_913055895.1 uncultured Bacteroidota bacterium
ATTACAACATTTTCTGCTCGCTGGTAGCCTATCCGGTCATACCCAAGGGCGAGCTGCTGATACGACTTATTCCAACAGCCGTACACACCCTGGAGGATGTCAATTACACCATCAAAGCCTTCAAGGAAGTGCATAAGAAACTGGAAAACGGCGATTATCAGTCAGAAAACATCGCCAGGGTCAGCTAACAGCCGGAACAACAGAACCCACCGGTTAACTGAACAGACAACTGGCAGCAGAGGTTGCCGAAAGACATAAAAAAAGGTGCTTCCCGCGGGAAGCACCTTTTTTTATGTCTTTCATACTAACTATCCGATGGTAAGTCAGACAGCCCTGTTTTACCTATTTTTCCGCTTTTTCCTTTTCAGCGGCCTTCTTGGCTTCAAATTCCTTTTTGGAAAGATACCTTTCGGCATCGAGGGCTGCCTTACATCCTGAACCGGCTGCCGTAACAGCCTGGCGATAGATGCTGTCCTGGACATCACCACAGGCGAAGACGCCCTCCAGGTTGGTATGGGTGGAACCGGGCTCAGTCTTGATGTAACCGGTATCGTCCATCTCCAGGTAACCCTGGAAAATGTCGGAGTTGGGTTTGTGACCGATGGCCAGGAAAAAGCCGGTAACATTGATGTCGTATTCCTCTCCCGAGTTCTTCTTCAAGCGTACACCCGTCACACCATCCTGGTCGCCCAGCACTTCCTTGGTCTCAGAATTCCAGAGGATCTCAATATTTTCGGTCTGGAACACCCGTTCCTGCATGATTTGGGAAGCTCTAAGCTGGTCGCGGCGGTGGATCATATATACTTTATTACAAATGCCTGCCAGATAAAGTGCCTCCTCTGCGGCCGAGTCGCCCCCGCCTACCACTGCCACATCCTGATTTTTATAGAAAAAGCCGTCGCAGGTGGCACAGGCGCTCACACCCATACCCTTGAACTTGTCTTCTGATTCAAGGCCCAGGTACTTGGCGGAAGCACCGGTGGCTATGATCAGGGCATCGGCCTGTATTTGCTTTTTGTCGTCAATGGTCACGGTATAAGGCCGCTGGGAAAGGTCGGCTGCGGTAGCCAAACCAAACCTGACATCGGTGCCAAAACGCTCAGCCTGTTGCTTGAACTCTTCCATCATATTGGGACCCTGGATCCCCTGGGGGTAGCCGGGATAATTTTCCACGTCGGTGGTGGTGGTGAGTTGTCCGCCAGGTTCCATCCCCTCATACATTACCGGTTTCAGATTAGCCCTGGCTGCGTAGATGGCGGCTGTATAACCGGCCGGGCCCGAACCGATGATCAATACTTTGACCTTTTCCACTTCACCGTTGAGCTGTTCCTGGTTCTGGTCGTCTTCGATGTTGTCCATCTTCTTGAATAATGCCATAACTTGTTCTTTATTTTGTGTTTGTTTATAACGATGTATCTAAATAAGTTGATCTATATTTTGACGCAAAGTTAACAATAAATATACCAAAATGAATAAGGCGTCTTATAACACAGTTGCTTTGCCAGATTTTCATATTTATCTGACGCATGGAGGGTCCAATCCTTACACCTTGCCACCATTAGTAAAGTCAGGTAAAACAACCCCCACAACATAATCATTAATATAACAAAAGGACATGAATGTTTTGATTATAAGCTTCACAATGACAACATTTTAAACAAAAAACATCTTCTTGTAAAACGCGCATGCTCAAATAATCCTCATAATTTAAAAAGAAATGGTTGCTTTATCTTGTAAGTTCCGTTTGACCAGTAAGTTAAATAGAATGTACTCCAACTAAATTGTTAAAAATGATACGGGGCCAACAAACGGGCAATCGCGAACCGGGCCCATCGCTTTGTGATGTCGGGGGCTGGCGTTAATGAGTAAAAACAGCCGAAAGTCAGCCAAAATGTCAGCATCTAACAATCAACCAACAAACAAACTCATTAACCAACCAACTATCCAACACAAGCAAAGAACAAAGAACTCCAAAAGCATGTTGTTCAAATCTTCTGGTTTCTATCCGGGACGTTGACCCTCTGTTTGGGAAATACCGGGCAGTCTCCCACATTAAAAAATCAAACGATTCGGTGAAGAAAATTTTGTAAAATAAGAATAGTTGCTTATTTTTGCATCCACTTGTTCGGGATGTAGCTCAGTCCGGTTAGAGTACGTGTCTGGGGGACACGGGGTCGCGAGTTCGAATCTCGCCATCCCGACAATTTTCACCCAAAACCCTTGCTTCTGCAGGGGTTTTATTTTTTCCCATCACAGCACCCAACCCTTACTCATTCCTTGTTTTACAATTGCCTGAAGCACCCTTTATTATGACTGGATCTAATGTAGGAGTGATAATATGCCGGATAGGAACAATGATTCATGATGATGCCTTCTTTGGCACATACATTAGACAGATCACTTTTACACCCATATAAAGGAGAAAAGAACCGTTTTAAAATCACCCTGGCTTACATCATCGCCGTCTAACTGCCGGACCTTATAAAATCATTTACCGGTTTGATGGACAGAATATTTACATTACAGATATCTTTGATACAAGAAAATATCCTGACAAAATGAAGGGATGATTGGAGCACGGGTGAATATGCCAACCGGGGAAATGTTGGTCAATTAAAACCCTTTTCTAATGGGAATATTCTCATTATATTTGCAACCATGAAATCTGTCCGAAAATATTTCAATCATGAAGAGGCATTTGAAAGATCAAATCATTTGATACAATTTTAAACAACTTTTTTGGTCATACGGAACTTTTCCCCTTATGATAGGAACATTTCGTTTTGATTGTATTATAATTAAGGTATTGTCAAAGGAACCTTAATCCACTGAAGCAGGAAATACCAAAAAAAAAGCTTATGAAAATCTGCAACATAGATGAAATGAGAAATCTGGACCGAAGGGCCATGGAGGAATACGGCATCGTCCAGGAACTTTTAATGGAAAACGCTGGCCAGGCCGCTTATTATACCATCCTCAAGGAAACCGGAATTGAAAACAAGCACTTTACGGTTTACTGCGGAGCGGGTAACAACGGGGGTGATGGACTCGTGGTAGCGCGAAAACTCCATTCAAACGGTGCCAGGGTCCGCGTCATCATGCTGGGCGACCGGTCCAGATTCAAAGGAGCTGCAAAGCTGAACCTCGATATCGCAGAAAAGATCCAGATTCCAATGGTAGACTGGAAAGATGTGTCCGAAGCCATGGAAACCGTCCAAGACACAGATCTCATCATCGATGCCATTTTTGGCACAGGCATCGACCGCGATGTCGAGGGCAAATACAGGGACGCCATCGAGCTGATCAACTCGGCCGGAAAGCCGGTATTCAGCCTGGACATCCCCTCGGGGGTCAACGGAGATACCGGACAGGTAATGGGTGTTTCCGTAAAAGCCGATTATACCATAACTTTTGGACTTCCGAAGGCAGGAAACCTGCTTTACCCTGGTTTTGACAGAGGGGGAAAGCTCTATGTCACCCACATCTCCTTCCCTCCGGCCCTTTATGACTCGGAAGACATCAAAATATCCGCCAACGATCCGCAGCCCTTCCCATCAAGGAAAAGAGACACGCATAAGGGAGATTACGGGAAAACCTTATTCATAGCCGGTGCTTCCAGTTACCTGGGAGCACCCTATTTCTCGGCATTATCCTTTCTCAAAGCCGGGGGCGGTCTTTCCTACCTGGCCACACCCGGGAGTGTTTCCAGTTTCATCGGCAACAAGGGCAGTGAGATCATTTTTGTCCCTCAAAAAGAAACAACATCCGGCAGCATCAGCAGGGAAAACAGGGAACAACTCCTGGAGTTCGCAGAGACAACCGACATGGTGGTGATTGGCCCGGGACTCTCCCTGAATGAAGAAACCCGCCAGCTGGTAAGAGACCTGGTGGCCGGGATCAACAAACCCGTGTTGATCGATGGCGACGGCATCACCGCTGTGGCAGAAGATACCGGCTGCATCAAAAAACGGCAGGCACCCACCATCCTGACACCCCATCCCGGTGAAATGGCCAGGCTTACCCAACAAAATACTGCGGAAGTCCTGCAACACAAAATCCCTGTGGTGCAAAAGACGGCCCGGGAACTAAATGCCACGGTCGTCCTGAAAGGAGCACATACCCTGATCGGATATCCCGATGAAAGGGTTTTCGTCAATCTCAGCGGCAACCCGGGCATGGCCACCGCTGGCAGCGGCGACGTGCTGACAGGCACCATAACGGCCATGGCTGGCCTGGGATTTTCCCCTGAAGAGGCTGCCCGCATGGGTGTTTTCATGCATGGCTTTGCAGGCGACCTTGCCGCCGGGGAAACGGGTGAAGACGGCTTGCTGGCCGATGACATCATGAACAAACTGCCTGCAGCCATGAAGGCGCTCCGGGAAAGCTATCATGACATCACCAGGAATCATTACCACAAGATTCAACTGATTTAGCCTATATGGCAAGCCAGAAACCATAAGCTCCCGGTCCGTTTCGTAAGGTGGGCTCAGATCAACCTGTGCGGAAAGCGAATGTTTATTCCCATGTAGTGCCCCCCGGTACGAGGAATATCTCTGAGCATGCGTCAGGATCTTTCTATGCAAACAGCCTCTTACAGACTGGTCTTTGCGCAGCAGGAGGAATGATGTTCAAGCATCCGGAACGGCACCTAACAGTTTGTTTTTCAATTCTTTTTTTTAAGATTGAATGATAATCTATGGAGACATTGTTTTCTGTTGAATATTTAATTGATCACCAATTGAATGAACAAATAAGGGGAGAACAACTTCCTTAATTCAACAAATGCTCCACCAAAAAGACAAATGTTTGCATGGAACTTACTAAGGCATTATCAAAAAGGAACTACAAATCTCTGCTATGGCATGCAGCCTTCCTGGCCCTGGCCAAAAACTTCATGGATGTGGATACGATCATCCCTGCCATGGTGATCGATGCCGGTGGCAGCTCGGTACATGTGGGCTTCCTGACGGCCATCCTGCTTGGAGTAGCCAAAATAGCCCAGTTCTTTTTCGCACCTTTCCTTCAAAACAAGGAGCAAAAGAAAGGATATCTCTTGCTGGGCATCAATTCCCGCATACTCTCACTGGCTGCCCTGGCCGTCATCTTCCTTTTTTCGGGCGATTTGAAGCAAGACATCATCCTTCTGCTGATCTTTGTGTTCATCACCATCTTCGCCATCAGCGGCTCCTTTGCCAACATCAGCTTTACAGATATCCTGGGCAAATCGGTAATGCAGGAAAAACGCAAATCGTTCTTCTCCATCAA